>JAIXTG010000397.1 GCA_027484285.1 Oxalobacteraceae bacterium
GCAGCACACGGGGGTATAGCTCAGCTGGGAGAGCGCTTGCATGGCATGCAAGAGGTCAGCGGTTCGATCCCGCTTACCTCCACCACTGAGCCGGATCAGAGTGTGTTGTGAAGCAGTAGCGCAGTAAACATAGGCCTGCAGTACGGACAGAATTCAAGTTTTGTCCCCATCGTCTAGAGGCCTAGGACATCACCCTTTCACGGTGAGTACCGGGGTTCGAATCCCCGTGGGGACGCCAATTTGACCCCGGTATCCGACACAGCGTCGGATACCGGTTCGTCATCTCCTTCCAATACCGGGGCGGTACCCCCCGACGCCACTCCCACATCGGCTTCTTCGGTGCTATCGGGCAAGTTCATCTTCACGAACACTTCGAACCGTTCAGTGCCCGGATCCAACTCAATCCGGTCGATCATCGCGTACAGCATCACCTTCATTGCCTCCATGTTGCCGGCTTCCTGATGGGTCGATAACAAGTTGATCACTTCCACCATGTAAGCGTGCACGGTCTCGGCCGTCAGCTCTTCCATCCGGCCGCGCTCGTTGCGCGCCGCCTCCGACTTTTCCATCTCATCGACCAGCGCCTTGCGTTCGGCTTCCAGCTGCGCAATCTTCTTGTAGAACTGCTCGACGATATCGCCATCGCATTCGGCCACCTTCATGATGAGGCTGTCGATCTGCGCCTGCAGCTTCGTGATGCGGGCGCGGGCAATGTCGATGTCGCGCGCGGCCTTCATCCCTTTCTCGATCCTCAGCCGCACGAGCTCGAGCATGCGGTCGATGAACTGCTTGCCCGTCAGGTGCACCTTCAGCGTCGTCAGCATCGCATTCTCGATCCGGCGGCCCGAGATCCGGCGGCCCTTCGACCCGACCCGGTAGACCGGCGCGTTCGTCTTCTTGTCCCACTCGCCTGTATAGGATGTACCGTCGGGCGTGCACAACAACCCGGTCAGCAGGTACGCATGCTTGTTCTGCCGCCATGTCCGCTGCCGCCGCGATTCCAGGTGGTCGAGCAGGCGTTCGGCTTCCTCGTCGGTGATCAGCGCCGGGTGCGTGTGGTGCTTGATCGTCCATTCGTCGCGGGGCCGGCGCTTCTCGCCCATCGAATAGCCCTTGCCCTTGTGGTATTCGTTATGGATCCCCCAGACTGTGTGGCCGGCGTAGGTCAGTGCCTGCCATTCCATCCCGATCAGCGAGGTCGGCGACCAGGTCAGCCCCAGCCGCTCCATGCATTCGGCCCGCGATTCGCCGGCCGCGCGCGCCTTCAGGTACAGCTGGACCAGCGGGGCGAGGTCGGTATCGGGCGTCAGCGTGGACTTCCTGACCTTCGCGCCGTTGCGCACGCCGCCTGTCTCGTGGTACTTCAACCGGTACCCGCGCGGCGCGCGGCCGCCGGCGCGCCAGCCTTGCAGCACGTTCTCTTCCATGCCGGCCAATCCCTTCTCCTTCGACACCTGCGAGTGGTACTGGTCGAAGTTGAAGAACATCCCTTTCGTGAAGGTGGCCGACGCGGTCTTCTGTTCGGCCATCGGCATCATCTTGTAGAGGACCGTCACGCCATTCCTTCGGCATTCGGCATCAAACCATGTCGCGTCCTCGACCGAGCGCGAGATGCGCGCCGTGTCCAACGCGATGATGATCTTCCATCCGCGCGCCGGGTTCATCAGGTCGTTGATTAGCCGCTGGAAGTCGGGCCGGTGTTCGATCGTCTTGCCTGAGATGACGACGTCCTGATAGGACCCGACGACGACGAGGTTCTTCTCGGTGGCGAACTCGTGCAGCAGTCGGAACTGCGCGTCGATCGAGACCTCGTTGCGGTCCTTCGACGAGCGCATGTACAGGACGGCGTTGGATTCGTTCTCTTTATCGACGCGCTCGGCGAGGACGGTGCGGGTCTTGTTTCTCTTGAGGTTGGCCATGATGGTGTCGCTCCTGGTCACGTAGTAGACGGGCGATCAATATGTCGGCAAGGTAGGTCAGGTCCGCTTCCGGGGCATCGTGTTCTTGATAGACGCTAACGAAAAAGCCTTCTGTCGTTAGCGTCCTTACAGTCTTTCGTGTCGGTTCTCTAACTTCCGGCAGTGCAGTCGGTTTCGCCGGTTTCGCCGGTTTTGCCGGGTCGGTCATCGGAAAGATCCTCCGACCGTGATGCCGCGCTCGGCCGCCGCCGCATGCAGGAAGTCGAGCCACTCGCTGAAACGGACCTTGGAAAAGCGGCGCGTGCGCAGGCCCAGCATCACGATGCCGCCGTCCCATCCCTGGGCGATCCGCAAGTGTTCGCGGTTGAAGGCGGCGGTCAGCACGTCCTTCCATTCGTCGGCACTCATCTTCACCGTCTGCCCGTTGACCGTCCACGGCAGCTGGTCGGCGAACGCTTGCAGCAGCGGCCACTGGGCGGCGTTCTGCTCGCTGGTGCGGTTGGTGCCGATGGTGACTACCGAACCGACCGGCGCGCCGTCGATGGCCGCCCGCGCATGGCGGCGGGCGTCATCGTGGACGAGGTAGATCCGGCGTTCCATCAATGAGCTGTTCCGTCTTTGCCGCGGACTTTGGCCTTCATCGTCTCGGCATCGTATTCATTGAAATCCAGTTTCGGACCGCTGTTCTTGTCGACGATGTCAGTGAGGTTGTCCGAGACCTGCATGAGGATGTCGCCGAAATAAGTCAGCGTCTTGTAGTCGTCTTCCGACAGCGACAGGAAGTTTTGAAACTTGAAAGCGCCGCTCGCCAATGCGCCGGCAAAATGCATGCCTTCGGCGAACATCCGCATCGCCAGCACGCTCGGGCGTTTGTCGATGTAGTCGATGATTTCATCAACCATCATTTCGGCGCAATGGTCGGCGGCACCCTTGCTGGTCATGTAAGTTTCGAGCAGCCGGCTAAACAGCCTGATCATTTCATTTTGCGTGGCGCGCGGCACTTCAATATGCGGTTGGGGTGTCATGTCATCTCCGCCCAGGCAGTCGCTGTGTGATCCATACCGAGCCGGTACATCGCCATCGCGAAGTCGGCCAGTTCTTGCTGGTTGGCCGCATCGATCGCATAGATCAGCGGCTCGAGCTCGGGCGGGCGGGCATTGCAGCCCCATGCCTGCCGGATCGCGACGGCCAGGCGGATCATTTCGTCGGTCCGCAAGTGCGGTCGGGTCGTTGGCGTGTGCATTACTTCACCTCCAGTCGGGTCGTCTGTTCGAGTCGTGCGCCGGGCACATCGATGCCGGCCTTGATGTCTTCCTTGATGCGTTCCTTGTCGACGGCCGGCGGCGGCGGCTCGGGCTGGCGCCAATACGGCGGCGGCACCTGTGCCTCGTCGTCGATGACGACCTTCGGCGGGTTCTTGCGGATCGCTGCCTGGAACTCCGGGCACTCGATCTTCGAGATGCCGGCCACTTCCATGCAGGCTTGCAGGTAACCCTTCAGCCGTTCGATGCGCGCCTCGCGTGCGCGCCGCAAGGCGGCGACCTGCCTCTCGGCGTCCTTGCCGGCTTCGACCAGGTAGTCGAGGTTCGACAGTACGTAGCCCAATGCCCGGGTCTTCTGCTCGATCGGCCACAGCTCGCCTTCGAGCGTGTCGAGGATCGCCTGCGGGTCTTCCTGCGTGTCGGCCAGCAGTTCGGTCAGCTGCCGGTATTCATGCGCGAGCTGGTAGAGCGACGACCGCACAGGCGCGACCGGACCCGGGGCCGTCCGGGCGACGAGGTCAGTACGGGATGTCATCGTTGAACTCCGGTTCGGCGGCCTGCTTCGGGGCGTTCATGCGCTCCTTTGCCTGGGCGGCGGCTCGGACCGGCTCTTGCGGCCGGCCGCCCAGCAGCTGCAGCTGGTCGACGATGACCTCGCGTTCGATGCGCACCTTGCCTTCGCGGTCTTCCCATTCGCGCACGCGCGGCCGGCCTTCGATGTAGACCTGACTGCCTTTGCGGACATACTGTTCGGCGATACCGGCCAGCTTGTCGAAGAAGATCATCTTCCACCAGTCGGTCATGTCGACCATTTCGCCGGTACTGCGGTCCTTCGTGCGGGAGTTGACCGCGACCGATACCTGCGCCTGTTTGATGCCGGAGGCGGTGGTGCGGATTTCCGGATCGCCGCCGGCATTGCCGATCAAAACCAGTTTCATCATGGGCATGTCAGTTCTCCTCGGAGTGGGTGGGGGATTTTTTCGGGGCATGCTGTTTCAGCGTGTCGCGCTGGGCAGGCGTCAATGCCTTCCAGACGCGGGTCTTGAGTTCGTCGTTGCCGGCAATGGCGGCGGCGAACCGAGCCGCGGCTTTCACCGGGTCGCTGGTCAGCAGCGGCATCAGTTCTTCCCGCAGCGTTGAGGCGTCGGAATCGATCTGGTCGGCCTCGGCCAGTTCGAGCGCCTGTTGCCACAGGTAGCGCCGCGCATATGACTGGGCCGCGCCGATGTCCTGCCAGGTGCCTTTGCCCGGTGACGCCAGCGGCAAGCTGAAGGCGATGCAATCCCAAGGAGCATCGGTGCAATGGATGGCCAGCTCGACCTTGTCGGCGTTGAATCGGAAAATGCCGATCAGGCCGACGCGGCTCATTTCGACCATCGCCGTCGGCATGAAGTCGCCGAGCTCGTAGTACGAGAAATTCAGGTGGGTGTTGAAGCCGCTTTTCTTCAGTCCGGCCTTCGAGATCGCCAGCCGCACTTCCTGCAGTCGGGCATGGGCGGTGGGATCACCGTGCAGTTCTTCTTCACCGATGTCTTCGGGCATGTCGAGGAATTCGAACGGGTCAGCCATGGCGGGCCTCCTGTTCGGCGCAGACCCGGGCGAAGGTGGCGCGGATGTCGGTCAGGTGGGACGGCACCCACGCGCGGCGCGGGTTGAGCAGTTCGTTGCCGGTATAGCGGCGCGAGACCAGCGGACGGTAGGGCTGGTACAGCGGCAGCGGTTTTGCGGGTCGGGTCATCGGTCCTCCTGAGGCACGCGAGACGATGCGTGCAGTGGAGGAGATTAAAGCAGGGCTTGATCCTTCTGAGAAGTTCCGTTTTAGGGTCGCTTTAAAAAATTAAGCTGCCGGTTCGGGATTCCGCGCCAAATGCAAGGCAAAGCGGTGCCGATGCGGCTGGACTGGACGCGGACTGCGTTGGTGGCCAGCCGGCTGTTCGGAGGAGGGGGGTGGGCGAATGCAGCCGCGACGGTCGCGGGTTCCATGCCGGCTGCGGGATTGCCCCGTCAGCGGCAGCTGTCGGCAGGGGAGGCGCCGACGGCCACGATCCTTACAGATCGTCGATAAGTAATGAGCTGCCGGGGTTTTCGTCAAGC
This sequence comes from Oxalobacteraceae bacterium, assembly GCA_027484285.1. Classification (GTDB taxonomy): domain Bacteria; phylum Pseudomonadota; class Gammaproteobacteria; order Burkholderiales; family Burkholderiaceae_D; genus Pernthalerella. Next base: position 5,276 of record JAIXTG010000397.1, read on the forward strand.
TTCGGCGCGCCTTTGACCGCTGCCTCGCCGATCTTCTTGCCATCTTCCGACGATCGTCGGAACCAGTGCAGCAGGCGTCGTTCGCGTGCTGACAGCCATTGCAGCTGCATGTCGTCTTCCGGGACAAGCGATGGCTGGCCCGGATTCAGCACTGCATCGACGGTCACCTGCAGGGCCAGCGCCACCCGGCGCGCGCTGTGCGATGCGATCTGCCCGGTCTTCATCCAGTGATGGATCGCCTGCGGCGTGACGTCGGCCTGTTCGGCCAGCCATTTCTGCGTCTGCCCCAGTTTCGCCAGGCGTGACCGGATCAGCTCGGCCAGCGGGTTTTCATTCAGTTGTGGTTTCATTAATTTGTTCCTCAGTCGGAAGATTGTACCAACTCAGGTGATGTGGGAAGCAAGTAGAGCTTGATTTAAAAAGAAAGTTCAGTTTTAATTCTGTCTCATGGAGACCACGCAAACCCTCGCCCTGCTTGCCGCCATCGAAGCTTGCGGCAACGCCATCCAACTGGCGCGCGCCATCGGCGTGACGCCCCAGGCCATCACGTTCTGGAAGCGCCGCGGCCGCGTGCCGGCCGAGCGCGTCATCGCCGTCGAGGCGGCGACCGGCGGCCGCGTCACCCGAGACCAGCTTCGCCCCGATCTTTACGGTCGCCCCATCAAGCAACGCCGTCCTGCCCGTTCCTGAAGGAGTTTGCCCATGTCGCTGAACTTCACCATCGGCCAGCGCGTCATCGTCGGCGGTACTCGCCCGCTGATCGACCGCGTGGCCTTTATCGATTCCGCACCCGAGGTCGCTTCCCACCAGCGTGATGCCAGCTGGTACGTGCCGACCATCTACCGTGTCGTCTACGAGCGCTTGGGCGACGCCGAATGGGTGCTGTCATCACGGTTGCAGGGCTACGGGCACGGCTCGCGGTCAATCGTGCGGTGGGCCGATTGCGACTGGCAACCGAAGCCCGAGATCGTCAGCTTCCTCGAACGCTCGGGCATCGGCCAGCGCCTGACCCAGCTGTGCCGAGCTGTCCATGCGTTGAAGGCGATCCGCCGGACGGGGCAGCCATGAGCGTCGAGGCCATTTCCTGGGCGCTCAGGCAGGTCGCGCCGAACGCATCGTCGAAGCACCTGCTGACGGTACTGGCCAACTGCGCCGACCCGGCCACGTTCTGTTGCTGGCCGTCGGTAACGTATCTCGAGGAGGCGACCCAGCAGAACCGCAAGACCGTCTTCGCCAACCTGAAGCGGCTAAAGGCAGCCGGGCTGATCGCGGATACCGGCGAGCGCCGCGGCGCCACCGGGCAGGTCATCGTCTACCAGATCAATGCCGATAACCGTACCGAAAGCGGAACGGTTCCGAAGCAGGACGCAAACAGGACCGAAATCGGCACGCTTTCGGGGGCTAAAGAGTCCCAAAAAGTGCCTGAAACAGTGCCGAAAACGGGACACGGAAACGAAAGAAACAAAATAGGTATATCTGCCATCGCGTTGCCCGATTTCCTGACCCCGGCTCTGTGGCAGGCATGGGTCGACCATCGCCGCGCGATCAAGAAGCCGTTGAATGACTACACGGCACAGCTGGCACTCAATCGTCTGGTCAAGCTGGTCGCCTTGGGGAATGACCCGGTCAAGCTGGTCGATGAGGCGATCTCGGGTTGCTGGCAAAGCTTCTATCCGAGTGCCGGAACCAAGACCACCCGTACGGCAATCCCGGCCCACCGCCGCGAGGTCGTCCTATGAAAACCTTCGCCGATTTCGGCATCGAGCTGGGCAATCGCAGCGGTACGCAGGTCAAGGTCCTGTGTCCGCGCTGCTCGCCGCACAGGAAGAAGGCGCGGCTGCCTTGCCTGTCGGTCAACGTCGACGAAGGTATCTGGAACTGCTGGCATTGCGGCTGGTCGGGCACGACCAAAGGCGGCGAACAGGCGCCGTCGCGGCCGCCGAAAATCTTCATCAAGCCGCGGCCGATCCCGCCGGCCCCGCCGGCCGATAGCGTCATCGCCTGGTTCGCCGAACGCGGCATCCCGCAGGCCATCGTCGAACGTAACGGCATCGTCAAGACGCATGTCTGGTTCCCGCAGGTTGAAGGCGAACAGGCCTGCATCGCTTTTCCGTATGTCCGCGGCGGCGAGGTCATCAACGTCAAGTACCGCACCCGCGACAAGCTGTTCCGCATGCATGCCGGGGCCGAGCGCGTCCTGTACGGACTCGACGACATCGATGCCGGGCGGCTGGTCTGGGTTGAGGGCGAAATGGACAAGCTGGCCATCGAGGTCGCCGGGATCGTCTCTTGCGTGTCGGTCCCGGACGGCGCGCCGACGCCCGATACGAAGGCCTATGAGACGAAGTTCGACTTCCTGTCCGAGGCCCGGCTGGCCGACGTGGCCCGGCACGTGATCGCGGTCGATGCCGACGCGCCCGGCCAGCGGCTGGCGCAGGAACTGGTGCGCCGGCTGGGGCCGGAAAAGTGCTGGATCGTGACCTGGCCGGAAAACTGCAAGGACGCCAACGACGTGTTGCTGGCCTGCGGTCCTGCCGTGCTGCGGCAGTTGGTCGATGACGCCAAACCGGTACCGATCGAAGGCACGCTGCGACCGGGCGAGCTGTTGGCCGAGATCGAGTACGACTATGACCACGGCATCGAGAAGGGCGTTTCGACCGGCTGGACGTCGATGGACGATGTCTACCGCGTCATGCCTGGCGAGTGGACGCTGGTGACCGGCATTCCCGGCCACGGCAAATCTGAATGGCTCGATGCGCTGATCGTCAACCTCGCGCGCCAGTACGGCTGGACCTTCGCGATGTTCAGCCCGGAGAACCAGCCGCCGAAATACCACGCCGAGAAGATCGCTGAAAAGTTCGTCGGCAAGTCGTTCGCCGCCGGCTGGGCGCACCGGATGAGCCTGTCGGAGGCGCGCGATGCGCTGGCATGGATCGACGCCCACATCACGTTCGTCCAGCCGGCCATGCCGACCATCGAAGAATTGCTGTCGATCGGCCGGCAGCTGGTCCTGCGGCACGGCATCCGCGGCTTCGTCATCGACCCGTGGAACGAGATCGACCATTCGCGCGCCGTGCAATTGTCGGAGACCGAGCACATCTCGCAATGCCTGTCGAAGATTCGCGCCTTCGCCCGGCTCCACGGCATCCATGTCTTCATCGTCGCGCACCCGACGAAGCTGCAGAAGGGGGCTGACGGCCAGTACCCGGTGCCGACGCCGTATGACGTGGCCGGCTCGGCCCATTGGCGCAACAAGGCCGACAACTGCCTGACCGTCTGGCGCGACACGAAGGCCGACAACGCGACCGTCGAAGTCCATGTCCAGAAGATCCGCAAGAAGGCCAACGGCAAGGTCGGCATGGTGCCCCTGCGCTATGTCCGCAGCTGCGGCCAGTACCACGACGACCCCGAATTCATCCGCGCCCGTTACGAATCCAAGGAGGCCGCATGATCGTTGAGGCACCCAAGTTCAATATCGATGAAATCACTGACCTGCGGCATCGCCGCTTCATCGAGTCGGTCCTCAGCGCCCGGCCCTCGGAAGACCTCGGCATCGAACTGCTGATCCCGATGCTTGAAGGCGCGATCCATAGGCCGCCGCTGATGTTGGCCGAGACGGCACAGGACGGGTGGACGCATGAGGATCAGGGCGACGTTTATTTCGGCAACAAGCGCGCCGAGGTCAAGCACCTGACCGGCACGATCTTCTCGCCCGGTCATTGGCCGCACCCGCATTTTTTCACCTGGGCGCCCGAGAAATGGGATGCCTACGAAACCAAGCCCTACGTGCTGACCACGCTGTCGGCCGACCTGCGCGCGTTCGCGCTCGTCTGGACGGGGCCGACGCAGGCTCATTGGTACCAGACCAGCGCCCGGATCGAGAACGCCGGGCGCAAGACATGGGGGCAACGCCTGTGCTGCCCGGTCGAGCTCGTCCACTTTTATCCGATGCCGGTCGAGCTGCGCCAGCGATACCTGAACCTCATCCCCCCGAAAGACCTCACCTGATCGACGGAGATTGACGATGACGATGATGATGCGACTTTTCCTGTTCACGCTGCTGGCTATGGCGGTTGCCCAGGCGGCGCGCGCCAACTGCGGCAATGACAAGCCGGTCGGCAATGGCTGTACGCCCGGACCGGCCGACCCGGTCGCCGCGCCGGTCGTGACGGTGACCGGGTCACAGCAGACGACGGTCGAGAACGCGCTAGCGGCCAATGGCGGCCAAGGCGGCCAAGGCTACGGCGGCACCGGCACAGGCGGTTATGCCGCATCCTCGGTCGCCTTCAATGCGCCGCGCCCGGCCGTGTCGATGGCCTATGCGCCGCCGATCCAGCCGACGGCGACCTGCGCGGTCCCGCTGACGGCCGGACTTTCGTTCATCAACTTCGGCGGCAGCTTCGGCACCGCCTACGTCGACCAGAATTGCGCGCTGCTCGAACAGGTTCGCGCGGTGGCCCAGCTGGGCGATACCGAGACCGCCTTCGAGATGCTGTGCTCGTCGAAGAATTATGCGGCCGCACGCGAGCGGCAAGGCCGTCCGTGCAGGAAGTGACGCCATGCGACCTGTGCCTCGCTTTCCCTCGTGGCGGGCGGTACGACTCGGGCCGCCTGTGCTGTCGCGTCCGGTTCCTCGTCAACGCGCCGGCCCATATCCGGCAGGCGTCTTATGCGCGGATCGCCGACGACGAAGGCAAACAGGCGGCGCTGGCGATGGTGGCGAAGGTCAATGAATGGCACCGGCGACGGGCCGAATCGAAATTGGGAGGAAGCGATGGGTATCTACAAGGACGGCAAACGGGTTGACGTCAATGACCTGCTCGACCACCTGATCGAGCAGCACAAGCTGAAGAACGATGCGGCGCTGTCGCGGTTCCTCGAGGTCAAGCCGCCGGTCATTTCAAAGCTGCGGCACCGGAAAATGGCCCTTGGCGCGACGCTGATGGTGCGGATCCACGAAGTGACGGGCATGTCGATCCGCGACATCAAGGCGGCAGCCGGTCATCAGGATACGGACCGGGCGTAATGCGTGCGGCGAAGGTCGATCACAACCAGCGCGCCATCGTCGCGGCCCTGCGCGCTAAAGGCGCGACGGTCCAGCTGCTGCATGCGGTCGGCCGCGGCTGCCCGGACCTGTTGGTCGGCTACCGCGGCCTGAACCTGCTCATCGAGGTCAAGGATGGCAGCAAGCCGCCGTCGGCCCGTCGACTGACGCCCGACCAGGTCATCTGGCACCGCGCGTGGGCCGGACATGTCGAGGTCGTCGATTCGGCCGACCAGGCGAAGCTCTTGCTGGCGTGGGCCGACCGGAGGACCACGCCATGAACGACGACGCCTTGCATGCGTTCGTCGAGGCATGGGTGCGGTGGTGCGCGACGCGCCGCTTCTTCATCCGGCCGCCGTCGCCGAATCTGCTGGCCCGGATGCAGCCGGCCAAATTGCGCCAGCCGCCGGATGCGCGGATGAGCGCTGAGATCGCCTGGTTCAACATGGCCGTCCACGCGCTGGTCGACATGGACGACCCGGACGCCCAGGCGTTCCTGCTCTACTACATCGAACGCGTCGGCAACATCAAGAAGGTCGCCTCAGACATAGGCGTGGCCCGGTCGACGTTCTACGTGAAGGTGCGGCGGTTCGCCCGGCGCGCCTGGTCGATGTCGCAGTCGTTCGCCCGGGCCGACGCCGAGCTGCGTGTCCGGGCTGGGCAAGACAAAAAAGACATAGACGGTCCGGACACTTGAGCCGAAAATGACGCCAGTTCATGCAGGCTCGATCACTGTCGGTCGTCACTCCAGCGGCCGGGCATACCACCTGCGTGGACACCTCCTCTTTGCGTCGGGCATTATCTCCATTCTCCTTTGCCGGCATGTCTTGCCGGCTTCTTTTTTGCCTGTTTGACCGCTGCTAGCGGCACCTGTTTCTGTCACGACACTATGGTTTTGTCCGCATGTGCGGAAGACACAGGAGAGCGAGATGATGGGTGAGCAGGAAAAGAAATGGGTGCTTGCGCTGACGAAGCTGTTGGTCGGGCGCACGGTGGTGGAGGTCGGGTTTATTTCAGCTTCCGAAGTGGAGGAAGACTGGTATGAGCGGCCGTTCTACATCACGTTCGATGACGGGCATTCGATCTACCCGATGCAAGATGAAGAAGGCAACGGACCCGGTGCATTAGGTACCACGTTTGAGGACATGGGCGTCATCCCGCCGTTTCCTCGTTGAACTGAATCCTTCAGCAGTACCGTTCAACCCGCTTCGGCGGGTTTTTTTTCGTCCTCATTTCCTCTATGCCCACACGATGGCACACGCCGTGCCGTCATGCCGGCTGCATGCGCTTGGCGACCGAGCGCGGGTACTGCGACCGCCACCTGTCCGACGCCGACCGTCACGGATGGGACGCGCGTCGGGGCACGGCCGCCGAGCGCGGCTATGGCTGGCAGTGGGTGAAGCTGCGACAGAAGGTACTCGCGCGCGACGCGGGCCTGTGCCAGCTGTGCATCGCCGCCCACCGCATCACGCCTGCATCCGAGGTCGACCACATCCTGCCCAAGTCGGCCGGCGGGTCCGACGCGATGGATAATCTGCAGGCGGTGTGCCGCTGCTGCCATCACCGCAAGACCATCGCGGAGCGCCGGGAAACCAAGCTCGCCACCAAAAGCCGCAGCCGTGTGGCGGCTGCCGATCAAAAATTGCTTGCAGGAAAATATTCTTCTAATTAGTATGATTTCAGGCGGTGCATGCTGGCCTGTAGCGGCCCCAAGGCATCGCCGTATCGCCGTATCGCCGTCGGCGCCGTTCAATCATTGCCCAGTAAACTAAGGAGCAACTATGAAAGTGATCCATGCCCTGCTGTTGGCCGCCGTGTCCGTTGTCAGTCTCCCTGCGTTGGCCGTCGATGCGGTGACCGCCTGTCCGAAGAATTTTCGTGTGCTTGCCGAGGATGACAAGGCGCGTATTCTGCTTTTCACGCAGAAAAAAGGTGAGAGTTGCAAGATGCATACGCACCCGCATATAGCTGCTTATGTAATTAAGTCCGGTCAGGGCTTGAGTTACAAGATGCCCGACGGCTCGGTCAAGCAGGGGCCGCAGGTCAAAAAAGGCGAGGCGTTTTTGCGCGGGCCGTCCGAGCACGAGCACCTCCCGGCTGGTACCGATACCGAAGCGATCATCGTCGAGCTCAAGTAACAAGGCAGACGGCACGGCGCGCCGGTGAGACGCGCCCGATTGCCCTTCTCATCGGAGTGCCTAAGCACGTTTTCACCCTTAAATCTACGCTGTCGCTGGACCCGCGATGGGCCATGTCCTCACAGACCGCATGGGCCGAGCCGAGGCAGGCATCTCATTACGTGCTGAATGACCAGGGGCGCATTATCAACCTTGCTGTCCGAACCACATTGCGTAAATCGGATGGCAGGCTAGGGAGGTCCAGCAAGATCCTGCGAAGACGTTCATTCTGTATTAGGAGGCTCTCTAAATCGGCTTCGGATATGGTCTGAGGCGCGCGGCACGCCTGCCGAGCGCGGCTACGGCTGGCAGTGGGCGAAGCTACGAGCGCGCGCGCTGGCCAGGGACGCGGGTCTCTGCCAGCGCTGCCTTGCCGTCCACCGCATCACGCCTGCATCTGAGATCGACCACATCCTGTCCTAGTCGGCCGGCGGGTCCGACGCGATGGAGAACCTGCAGGTGCTCTGCGACGGAGGCCATCTTGCCAAGACGCTTGCCGAGCGGCGGCGCTCCGGCAGGCGCGATCAATGAAGCAATTAAATCAAGTTTTGGGCAGTCAACCATTGTCCATCCCTGCCAGCTACGCCCCTACACTGGTGAGCGTTAGGGGGTGGTGTGAAAAATATAATCAAACAGACGACTCGTGTCGGCGTCAATGGATTGCTCGATCATCTCAAGGCTGTCCATGCATTGCGGTCCGATGCTGCCTTGGCGCGGTTGCTGGGATTGACCTCGCCGATTGTCTCCAAATTGCGGGCTGGTTCGCCGTTGACGCCCATACTGGCGCTGCGTATCCATGAATGCACCGATATGCCGTTACGAGACATCTATGAAATCGCCTCGCGTCCCGAAGAGAGGCAGCAGTGACGCGTCAAGTCCTGCGTTGAACGCCGAAAGACTGAGACGCATAAGACAGTCAACTCAAAGACCACCAGCAGGCTACGGCTCATGCCCGAACCACATGGCATACAGCGGGTGGCAGGCAAGCAGGTCAAGCAGATTCTCACGCAGGGCCGGATTCGGAATCAGCAGTTGTTCGGCCCGCCCGTCGACGGGCTCAAGCCAGAAGGCTTCCTCCTTGCCGATCTGGTAGACGATCCCGCGACGGATGAAATAACCCTCGGATAACTCGTAAGGGGTGGCGAGCGTCGCTTCGGTTTCGATGAGGTATTTAAGTGCAGGGAGGTAAGAGGGCCGGACATGCCAGTCGTCGTATAGCACCTGCAGCAGGACCTGCCTCATATGGGACACGGCTGTCCTCCTGTAATTTGCCGAACCCTCCTGCGCCACGACCCAGCGCTCAGCATCATCGGCGGTACTTATCTTTCGGCGATGTCGTTCCTGTACCGGTTGACGGCAGCGGCGATCAACAAGATCTGGAACATCCGGACAATCCCGGTGCGCTTAGCGCAGTACGAGCTTCAGTAGCAGGGCGATGTTGGCGAAGCCTTGCAGCACCAGCAATGCCAGCAAAGGCTTAAGCGAGGATATGGTCGTCTTCACGTCAGTACCGGTGACGGTCTTGCTGATTTCGATAACCTTGTGCTCCAGGTGACCGGCCGTTCGACGCAATTCTTTCAAGTCCGCCTGAATCTGGCCCAGCAGGTGGGTATCGACCGATGTGTTCATCCCAGCACTCTCGTTGGTATAAAGCTCAGAAGCTTTGATGTTACTCGAGAGCACAAGTTTCCTTTAAAAAACATGAGTAAAACACAGGGATTTTCGTAGGGAAACTTTTCAATTTGGATAAGCCCCCCGTCCTTCCAAAGTCTGGCGCGTTCGGGAAAACCGTCCCCGGCTAAGGGATATTCATTTCCGCGAATTTCAACGGGGGGGAGTCGCCTGCCGCAGCCGCGCCATGAGCCCGTCAGCGACTTCGGCGGCAATCAGCAGGTCGATGGCGGCCACCGCCGGCCGGCGGCAGTCGATATCGGACCAGTCCTCATGCAACGCGAACGCCAGCAGCCACGCCGGAATGCGCTGTCCGCGTTCGGCCATCTCCAGGAGCTCGAGCGCGACGGCACGGTTGCCGGGGGCGGCAGGTCGGTTCATGGCAGCCTCGTTCGGGTTGGGTGAGCGTTTTCGGGGGAGGACTCAGCACCGTTGCCCGATCCTCGCAGCCTGCGCGCTGCCCGGCAAGCCTTGCCGCGGCAACTGGTATGGCGGTGACGCATTTGTAGCGCTTGCGCAACGTCCCTCGATTGCGGCGGATTGCAGTTTGATCTAGGAGGAAAAAACCATGAAAGTCGTTTACGTTGCGTCAAGCCGGCTGCGGCGCCATCCATCGAATAGCCGCACCCACAACGCCTCGCAGATTGCGCAAATCGCCGCGTCGATCGAGCAGTTCGGCTTTACCGTCCCGATCATCGTCGATGAGACCGGCACCGTGCTGGCCGGTCATGGCCGCTTGGCGGCCGCTGAACTGCTCAAGCTCGATACCGTCCCGTGCGTAAAGGTCGAAGGCCTGTCGGATGAGCAGAAGCGCGCGTACCTCATCGCCGACAACAAGATCGCGGCCAACGCGAGCTGGAACGAAGACCTCCTGAAGATCGAACTGGCCGGGCTGAAGGAAGCCGGGTTCGAGATGGGCCTGACGGGTTTTGGCGAGCACGAACTTGCTGAGCTGTTCACCGACCGCGCGGCCAAGGCCATCAAGGGCGCGACCGAACTGAACCCGGCCGACTACGACAACTTCGCCCATGCCTGCCCGAAATGCGGGTTCGAGTTCAATGATGACTAACGCGCCGGCGCGCCGGATCGGGCCGTGGCATTTGTCCGACCTGAAGTCGATTACACCCAATAACATCCGGGTCTTCACGACCTTCCATTGCGGCGGCGGATCGACGATGGGCTACAAGCTGGCCGGCTGCGACGTCATCGGCGGCGTCGAGATCGACCCGCAAATGATGGCCGTCTATCGGGCCAACTTCGCGCCGCGCCTGTCTTACGAGATGGGCGTGCAGGACTTCGTGAAGATCGCCGACCGGCAGTTGCCGCCCGAGCTCTTCGGCATCGACATCCTCGACGGTTCGCCGCCGTGCTCAACCTTCTCGATGGCCGGTGACCGGCATAGGAAATGGGGCGGCGAGTTCCACTTCCGCGAGGGACAGGCAGTCCAGCGGCTCGACGACCTGTTTTTCGACTTCATCGACGTGGCCGCGAAGCTGAAGCCGAAGGTCGTCATCGCCGAGAACGTCAAGGGCCTCCTGATGGGCAAGGCGAAGGGCTTCGTCAAGCAGATCTTCGCCGCCTTCCGCGAAGCCGGTTATGAGCCCCGCGCATGGCTCTTGAACGCCGCGGCGATGGGCGTGCCGCAGCGGCGCGAGCGCGCGGTCTTCATCGCCGTGCGGTCCGACATCGCCAAGACCGTGTCGCTGGACTTTGCCGAGCCGGAGATCACCGCCGCGCGCGCGACGGCTGACCTCGTCATGACGGAAGCGGAGTGGAAACGCTGGGGGCCGACGAAGATCGATCATGAATTCTGGCCCGGCACGAAGCCCGGCCAGAGCTACACCCATGAGAGCGAGCGGCTGAAGGGCAAGCACTCGTACTTCAACCACATCAAGTTCGACGGCAACCGCGCGGCCAATACCGTGACGACGACGCTGGACTTGTTCCGGCACTGGTCCGAGATGCGGCGCATTACGTCCCGCGAGGCGGCGCGCTTCCAGACCTTCCCGGAAGATTACGACTACCACGGCATCGAGCCCGGCTACCTGATCGGGATGTCGGTGCCGCCTTTCATGATGCAACGCATCGCGCTGGAGGTCTGCCGCCAGGTCTTCGGTATCGGCTATGACCAGCGCGTGATCGACGGATTCAACAATGCGCGGACCGAAACCGACACCGACGGCACTGAAGCTTATTGCGGGCAACCCCGGCAAGCGGCCGCTTAATACCGCCGAGCCCAAGCCCGAAGGCGACCTGGCCGCGCCGCCTGAGTGGATGAGCGAGGCGCAGAAGGCCGCCTGGACAGAAGGGCTGGCCGCCGCCCCGGCGGGACTACTCAAGCGGCTGGATGCGTCCGTCTATACGGTCTGGGTCACCGCCAAGGTGCTCCATCAGGAGGCCGTCGAAAAGGTCGGCCAGTACGGACTGCTCACCAAGACGCCGAAGACCGGCGACTGGATGCAGAACCCGTACCTGCCGATCGTGAACAAACAGGCAGCCATCATGATGAAGGCCGCCGCCGAGATGGGCTTCACGCCATCGGCGCGCTCGCGCGTGTCGGTCAACGACGGCGTTACAGGCAGCGACGAATGGGCGGGCTTCTGACCGATTACGCGAAGGCCGCCCGGCAGTATGCGGCCGATGTCGTGGCCGGGAAGATCCCGGCATGCAAGTGGGTCAAGGCCGCCTGCCGCCGCCAGCAGGATGACCTGGCGAGGTGGAAAGGGAAGAAGGCGCCGTACGTGTTCGACACCGAACGCGCCAACCGCGTCTGCCGCTTCGTCGAAAACCTCACCCACATCAAGGGCGAGCTGGCCGGGCAGAAGCTGAAGCTGGGCGCGTGGCAGGTTTTCATCCTCACCACCGTCTTCGGCTGGGTCACGCCCGAGGGTCTCAGGCGATTCCGGCGCGCGTACATCGAGGTCCCGCGCGGCAACGGCAAGAGCGCGATCAGCTCGGCCGTGGGCCTGTACATGCTGACTGCCGACGGCGAAGGCGGCGCGGAATGTTATTCGTTGGCGACGACGCGCCAGCAGGCGAAGATCGTTTTCGGCGACGCCCAGGCGATGGCCCGGGCTAACGCCGGCCTGCGCGCGCGCTTCGGCGTGGCCGTCACCGCGCACTCGATCCACGTGATGAAGACAGCCTCCAAGTTCGAGGCGCTGCATGCGGAAGGCTCGACGTTGGATGGCCTCAATACCCATCTGGGCATCATCGACGAGCTCCATGCGCACAAGACCCGGTCTGTCTATGACGTCGTCGAGACGTCGATCGGCAAGCGGCAGCAGTCCCTCCTGTGGGTCATCACGACTGCCGGGACCGACCGCGCCGGTATCTGTTACGAGGTGCGCGGGTTCGTCACCCGCATCCTGAACCGGACGCTGATCGACCACGACGGCATGGGCTACAAGGTCGAGGGCGGCGTTGCACAGGATGAAACGCAGTTCGGGATTATCTACACCATCGACGACCACGATGATTGGACCGGTCAGGCCGCGCTGGTCAAGGCCAATCCGAATTGGGCCATCTCGGTCATGCCCGACGTGATCCTGCCGCTGCAGGCCAAGGCGATCGACATGCCGTCGGCGGCCAACAATTTCCTGACCAAGCACCTGAACGTCTGGGTCAATGCAGCCGTCGCGTGGATGGACATGCGCGCGTGGGACCGCTGCGGCGACGCGAAGCTGGCGATCGAAGACTTCGCGGGCGAGACCTGCTGGATGGGTCTGGATCTGGCGACCCGGTCCGACATTGCCGCCAAGGTCCTGATCTTCCGGCGAGACGTTGACGGCCTGCCGCACTACTGGGCGTTCGGCACCTACTTCCTGCCCGAGGCTGCCGTCGATGACGGGCGCAACAGCCAGTACCAGGGCTGGGCAAGGAGCGGTCATTTGGCCGTCACCGACGGGCAGGTGACCGATTACCGCGTCATCGCCGAGTCGATCCGCGACGACGCGGCCCGCTTCGATGTACAGGAAATCGGCTTCGACCCGTGGAACGCGACGCACCTGGCGACGATGCTGCAGGACGAAGGCCTGCGGATGGTCGAGATGCGGCAGGGCGCGCGGACCCTGTCCGAACCGATGAAGCACCTCGAGTCGCTGGTGCTGGCCGGGCGGTTCCACCACGACGGCAACCCTGCACTGACGTGGATGGTCTCGAACGTGATGGCCAAGCGCGACGACAACGACAACATCCGCCCGATCAAGGAGCGGCACGAGGCCAAGATCGACGGCACGGTGGCCTTGGTCATGGCGTTAGGCCGGGCGATGGCCGACGAATCGGATGTGATTGACCAAGGATTCATGGTGCTCTGATGGCAAATTTCCTGACCCGCCTGTTCCGGCCTGCGCCCGAACCGGCCCCGGCTGTCCAGAACGCGGTCGTCTCATCTTCCGACCCGCGCCTGCTGGAGATCTTCAGCGTGCCGACGGCCGCTTCCGGCGTGGCCGTGACCGAAACCTCGGCCATGCGGGTGTCGGCCGTCTATGCCTGCGTGCGCCTGATCGGCGGGGCGATTGCCTCGCTGCCGCTGCCGATCTACCAGCGCACGGTGACAGGCCGCGAGCGTGTGGACTCGCCGCTGGCATGGCTGCTGAACGTCGAGCCGACTGCCGCCTGGGCGGCGTCATCGATGTGGGAATGGGTCATCAAGTGCCAGACCCTGCGGGGCGATGCGTTCGTCGAGATCGTCCGCGACAGGGCAGGGGCCGTCAGGGCGTTGCTGCCGCTGGCCCCGGCAATGGTCCGCGTCGAGTCGGTCGCCGGGCGGCTGCGCTACTACGTCCAGCCCGAAGGTGGCACGGCCTATGGTCGCGACCAGGACGACATGCTGCACTTTGCCGGATTCGGTTTTGACGGGCTGCGCTCGATGTCGGTGATTGCCCATGCCGCGCACCAGGCGGTGGGCGTGGCCTTGGCGGCTGACGAGTTCTCGGCGCGCTTCTATTCCAACGGCGGCCTGCCGGGCTTCGTGTTCGAGACCGAAGGGAAGATGGACGTCGGCCAGCAGCAGCTGCTGAAGGAATCGTTTTCCCAGGCAGTGGCTGGCACGCGCAATGCCTTCAAGCCGTTCGTGACCACGCAGGGCGTCAAGCTCCGCGAGATCACGATCAGCCCGGAAGACAGCCAGTTGCTGGAAGCCCGGAAATTTCAGGTCATCGACATTGCCCGGGCGTTCGGCATCCCGCCGCACATGATCGGCGAAACCGACAAGACATCCTCCTGGGGCACCGGCATTGAACAAATGTCGTTGGGCTTCGTGAAGTACACGCTGCAGCCGTACCTTACTCGTATCGAGCAGGAGATCAACCGCAAGATCTTCCGCGGTCCGCAAACCTTTTGCGAGTTCAACCTCGACGGCCTGTTGCGCGGCGACTCGAAAGCCGAGGCCGACTACCTGCGGCAGGCCGTCGGCGGCAGCCAGGGGATCGGCTGGATGACCGTCAACGAGGCCCGCCGCATCAAGAACCTGCCGCCCATTCCCGGCGGCGATGAACTGTACGACCCGGCCCGGCAAGCCGCCGGGGCCGACGCCACCGGAGGACCCGATGAAGAACCGCCTGCTGCAGCTCGTGCGTGACAACGCCGGGCGACTGCCTAAAAATTTGCGCACCGAAGCCGACGAGGCCGGCGCGATCGTCTACCTGTACGACGTCATCGACGCCGACTTCGGCGTCTCGGCTGCCCAGTTCAACACGATGCTGGCCGATCTGGCCGGGCGTCCTGTGACGCTGCGGATCAATTCCCCAGGCGGCGATGTCTTCGATGGCCGGGCAATGGCAACGGCCATCCGCCAGCACGGCAATGTGACGGCCATCATCGACGGGCTGGCCGCTTCCGCTGCCACCTATGTCGCCTTGGCGGCCAAGGAAGTGCGCATCGCACAGGGCGCGTTCTTCATGATCCACAACGCGTGGACGATGGCCGTCGGCGACAAAAACGATTTGGTCGAAACCGCCGCGCTGCTGGAGAAAGTCGACGGCGCACTGGTAGCTGACTATGCGGCCAAGACCGGCCTGCCGGTTGAGGACATCGTCGCGATGATGGACGCCGAGACATGGATGAGTGCCGACGAGGCAGTCGCCCTGAACTTCGTCGATGCCGTCATCGACACGCCTGCGGCGACTGCCGCGGCGCGCTGGAACCTCGCTGCCTACCACCGCGCGCCTGCCGCCTTGCTGGCCGCGGCCGAACCGACCCCGATACCTGAACAGGCCGACGACCCGGCCATTGACGACGACGCAATCCGGCGCATGCACCAGCGGCTGCGCCTGTACGAATTCGGCTGACGCTCTCGCGTACCGATCCCAACCCGCCTTGATGGCGGGTTTTTTTTTGACCACCGTTTTGAAAGGACACCGACATGGTCAGCATCCAAGCACTGCGGGAGCACCGTAACGCCCTCGCCAAACAAGCCTCTGACATGTACGCCGCCAAGGGCGATGCCGCATGGACCTCTGCCGAAAGCGAGAAGTTCTTCGCCCTGGGCAAGCATGCCGAAGCTCTGAACGACGAGATCGACATGCTCGACAAGCTGCACAACATGACCGCGGCCGACCGCTTCGCCGATGGGAAATTCGAGCCGAACGCTTCCGACATCGAACGCTGGAAGCTCAAGAATGTCCCGGACGAACAGCGCGCCAGCCGTACGTTGCTGTCGAAGTTCATGCGCGAAGGCATGCGCGCGATGACCCCCGACGAGCTCGGTTCGATTCGCGCAGCGATGTCGACGACGACCGGTTCCGAGGGCGGCTTTACCGTCCAGACCGACATTGCCGCCGAACTGGTCAAGGCACTGAAGGCCTACGGCGGCGTGCGCCAGGTGGCCCGCCAGCTGACGACCTCGCAAGGCAACCCGATGTCGTTTCCGACGATGGACGCAACGTCGGAAGTCGGCGAATGGGTGGCAGAGAACGGCACGGCCGCCGCGCTCGACCCGTCGTTCGGCACCATTGCCGTCAACGTGTTCAAGTCCTCATCGCGCTCGGTCGGCATTCCGATCGAACTGTTGCAGGATTCGACGCTGGACATGGTCTCGATCATCAACGAAGTGCTGATGACCCGGATCGGCCGCACGATGAATATCGGTTTCACGACCGGTTCGGGCACCGGCCAGCCGCGCGGCGTGGTGACCGGCGCCTCGTCAGGCAAGGTCGGCACCACCGGCCAGACGCTGACCGTCACCTATGACGACCTCGTTGACCTGCAGGAGTCGATCGACTACGCCTACCAGCAGACCGGCACCTGCGTGTTCATGATGCACCAGCAGACCCGCAAGGTCGTGCGCAAGCTGAAGGACTCGCAGAACCGCCCGATCTGGGTAGACAGCTGGGACGCAGGCGCGACGCAAGGCGTGGCCGGCCAGTTGCTGGGCCAGAACGTCATCATCAACAACGACATGGCGCAGCCGGGCGCGAACGCCAAGTCGATCCTGTACGGCGACTTCTCGAAGTACCTGATCCGCGATGTGATGGACATCACGCTGTTCCGGTTCGAAGACTCGCCCTACATCATCAAAGGCCAGTACGGCTTCCTCGCCTGGGCGCGTGCAGGCGCGAACCTGCTCGACGCCAACGCGGTGAAGTTCTACGCGCACTCGGCCACCTGATGACGGCTGCCGGGGCGAACAGCCCCGGCATGCCCGATGAGGACACTTCAATGCCGAAGACCAAACCCGCAACCGTTACCGCTCGCGTGCTGGCCGACAGCGTGATCGACGGCGTGGCCTACAGGATCGACCAGGTGGTCGAGCTGGCTGCCGACGTTGCCGCGCTCAACACCGACGCGCTCGACCCCCACGCGGACGCTGTCGCCTATGCCCTGTCGCAAGGCGCGTCCGTGATCGTTCATGTCCCACCGACCGCACAGGAGTAAGCCATGCCCATTACCGCAGGCGTATGCCATTCGTTCAAACAGGATGTCCTGACCGGCGTGCATGTCGCCGGTGACACCTACAAGATCGCGCTGTACCCGACCGCTGCCACCGTCGGCCCGACGACGACCACCTATTCATCGACCGGCGAAGTCGCCAACGGCAACGGCTACACGACCGGCGGCCAGAACCTGGTCGGCTTTTCGGTCACGCTCGACACCAACACGGCGATATTGGATTTCACCACCGATCCGTCGTGGCCTGCTGCGAGCTTCACCGCCCGCGGCGCGCTGATCTACAACTCGACGAAGACCAACAAGGCCGTGGCCGTGCTGGACTTTGGTACCGATGTCACGGCCACCAACGGCACGTTCACCGTGACGTTCCCGGCAGCGACCGCAGCAGCAGGCCTCATCCGTATCGGCTAACAGGAGTCCTAGCAGATGGCCTTCGGTGCAATCGTCGACTATGGGTCGGCACAATCGAAGACCGCCGGCACGACGCTGACGTTCAATACCAACAACGGCAGCGTCGGCAACCTTGCGATCGTGGCGATCGCAATGGACAACTACAGGGACGGGGGACTGACGACATCGGTCGTCGATAGCGCGGGCAACGTCTACACGAAGGTCCGCGACTTGATGCTGTCGCTGAACTTCAACAACTTCGCCGCCATCTCGGTCTGGTACTGCGAGCTGACCAACGCCACGACGCAGTCGACCGTCTGCACGATCACTTTCCCCGCCAGCGTCACGGCAAAGGCTTGCACCGCCTACCTGTTCTCAAAGGGGGCAGGGACGACGGTCGAGGCGATGACCGATTTTTCCGCAGGAACGGACACGTGGGCGTCGACGACCGGCACGACCTATTCCGCGTCGCTGTCGACGATGCCGACAACCGAGACGCTACGCCTCGCCGTATGGGCGCAGGAGAATACCGGCCTTGGCGCGTCGGCTACGACAGGCTGGACAGTCTGGCCGACGCAGTCGACGACCGGCGGCGGCGCAGCGTCGAACATGCGGGTCATCGCCGCGCATGAGATCGCCTCCGGCACAAATGTATCGGTCACGCTGACGGCGAACACGTCGGGCGACGGCGTCGGGTATTACGTCCCTTTCCGAGAAATCAGTAACGGCACGCCTGCAACGGCTTCGCCGACGGGTGTGTCGTCGACCACTTCCGTCGGCAGCCCGACCGGATCGGGCGCGGCGAACAGGACCGCCACCGGCGTCTCATCAACGGCTGCCGTCGGAGACACGACCGAGCAGGCGGAGGCGAACCGCTTGGCCACCGGCGTCGAGGCGGCGGCGTCTGTCGGGACCGCGACGGCCTCGGCTGCAACGGTCGTCAATGGCACGGCCACGCCTGCGGGCGTGGCTGCATCAACGGCCGTCGGCGATGAAGTCGTCACAGGCGCGGCGAATCGGACGGCGACCGGCGTGGCCGCCACGTCGGCAGTCGGCACCCCGACCGAATCCGGGACGGCGAACCGCCTGGCGACCGGCGTGGCCGTCACAGCCTCGACCGGGTCCGTCGCCGCGCAGGTCTCGCAAACCGTGGCTGCCACAGGCATATCAGCAGCTTCGGCCGTCGGCGACCCGACCGAATCGGCCTCGGCCAACCGGGCCGCAACCGGCGTGGCAGCAGCAGCTGCTGTCGGTTCGCCATCAATCGCCGGTCCTGCCCGGGCCGACGTCCTCGGGCAGGCGGCAAGCGCATCGGTCGGCACGGCGTCAGCGACCGGCGGCGTCGGTGCTATCGACGGCACCGGCTCCCCGGCAGGCGTGGCGGCGACGGCTGCCGTCGGGACTTCCCAGGCATCCGGCCCGGCGAACCGGACCGCGACCGGCGTCACGTCGGCGGCATCGGTCGGCACCGTCACGCTCACGGCTGCGGCGTCCCACCTGGTCACAGGCGTGGCGGCAACGGCCTCGGCCGGCACGCCAGCCGCCACCGGGCAGACGGTCGTCAACGGCACGGCGATCCCGGCAGGCGTAACCGTCCCGGCAACGGTAGGTCTTCCGACCGGGTCAGGCACGGCCACCGTTACGCCGCCGGGCCTGCTGGTCAGCGCGGTCATCGGCACGGCCGTTGCCTCGGGCCAGACGGTCATCAACGGCTCGGCCAGCCCGGCAGGCGTGACCGCTGGGGCGGTGGTCGGTACGGTCTCGCTGGCCACATCGGCCAATGAACCCGCCGACGGCGTGGCCGCGTCGGCTGTCGTCGGCACGGTATCGGCCACCGGCGGCACCGTCATCAACGGCAATGCGGCCCCGACCGGCCGGGCAGCGACGGCCTCGGTCGGCCAGGTCACGACGGCCGCCCAGGCAACGGCCGGGCCGCTGGGCGTGACGATGACGAGTGTTGTCGGTACGGCAACAGCGACCGGCCAGATCCTGTTGAACGGCACGGCCAGCCCGGCAGGCGTGGCCGCCACTGCCGCTGCGGGCTTGCCAGAAGGCCGTGGCGCGGCCCAGACCAGCCCGGCAGGGGTGGCGGCTACGGCAGCACGCGGAACGGCCCAGATCGCCGCTGGTGCAACCGCCGTCCCGGACGGCCTGTCTGCCCTGTTGTCATTGGGAACGACCAGTGCCGCCGGGCAGATCTTCCTCGACGGGACGGCCAGCCCGGCAGGCCTGTTGATGACGGCCCTGCTGGGACGGACCGACGAGACCATCGTTTTCATGCCGGCCCCCGACGGGGCTGGGTATCCGGCCCGGGCCGACGGGTTTGCCCGCCTGCCGGATGCCGGGCGCGGACGGCCGCCGGGCCGGTCCACTTTCCGAACGAGGAACTAATGAGCACGCAGCTGCTGACTCCGCCGGCCTCGCTGCCGGTCACGCTGGCCGAGGCCAAGGAAGACTTGCGCATTGACGACACCGCACAGGACAGCGTCGTGGCTGCCTGGCTGGCCGGTATCGTCGGCTACACCGAACACCGGCTGGGCCGGGCGCTGATCACCCAGACCTGGCGCATCGTCCACGACAGGTTTCCCGACGCGTTCATGGTGCCGATGCCGCCGGCGCAATCAGTCGTGGCGATCCGCTACTACGACGAAGACGGGCAACTGCAGACGCTGGCCCCGGCCGACTACCTGCTCGACGCGGTCAAGCTGCCCGGCTGGATCGTGCCCGCGCCGGGCAAGGCGTGGCCTGCCACGCAGGACGGCCGCATCAATGCCTGCTGGGCCGACGTCCAGTGCGGCTACGGACAAGCCATCGACGTACCCGACACGGCCAAGCTGTTCATCCGCGCCAAGCTGCGCGAGCAGTTCGACCCGGCCGTGCGGCCCGAACGCGATACCGTGCAGTCGTCGTTCCTCGACCGGCTGCTCGATCCCTTGATGATCGTGCAGGTGGCGTGATGGGACTGGCCGCACAGCTGTATTACCGGATCACGCTCCAGCAGCGTTCCACCGCCCAGGACGCCTATGGCCAGCAGGGCGCGAGCTGGTCCAACGTCGCCCAGCTATGGGCCGGGATCGAGCATGTGGACGGGACCGAAGCCGTCGCCTCGGGCACCCTCACGCCGATGACGACGGCGAAGATCACGATCCGCTGGCGCGCGGATGTGACGCCGACGATGCGGGTCCTGTATCGCGGACAGGCGTGGGATATCGAAGCCGTGCTCCCGCAGCACAACAACCGCGAGTTGCTGCTGCTCTGTACCGGCGGACGGTCCTATGGGTGACCGCGTCCGCTTTGAAGGATTTTCCGAACTGGCGAAGACGCTCAAGGCCATGCCTGAATGGATCGCCGAGAAGGAACTGAACCTGACGGTCCGGGCGGCCGCGGCCGTCATGCAGAAGGAAGCGCGGCGGCTGGCCCCGAAGGATACCGGCCTGCTGTCGAAGAACATCCTGATACGCAAGGTCAAGGCGATCAAGGGACCCTATGACCGCTATGTCGGCCGCTACATCCTGGGCGTCCGTTCGCGCCTGGTCAGCCGCCGTAAGCGCCGGAAGATGACGAAGGAAGAGCGCGCCATCCAGCGGCTGCGCGAGCCGTACTACTGGCACTTCATCGAGTTCGGCACTTCGCGTGCGGCAGCCGTGCCGTACCTGCGCGGCGCATTCGAGGCAACGAAAGTCGAGGCCGTGGGCACCATGCGCGAGCGGCTGAAGAAGGCACTGAGCTATGAAAACCTGCGCAAGCTGCGGCGGCAGGCCGCGCGCGACGGGCAAAAGAGGGGCCGCCGATGACGATACAGGAAGACCTGCGCGCGAGGCTGTCGGCACTGGTGGGCGGGCGAATCTATCCGCTGTTCGCGCCTGAGAAGGCCACTGCGCCGTTCATCGTCTATACGCGCGTGGCCGCCACCGAAAACCTGACCTTAGACGCCAACGGCGGTACCGGCAACCTGACCAATACCCGATTCCAGGTCGACTGCTACGCCGAGACCTATGGCGCGGCACAGGACCTAGCGGCGGCCGTCGTCGCCGAACTCAAGGGATGGAACACGACCTGCACCGTCAACCTGCAGGCTGACCTGTTTGAAGAGGAAACGCGCCTCTACCGCGTGATGAACGATATCTCAACCTGGCACACGAATCCATGAACCTGTTGAACAAGCTTGCCATCCTGTCGGCGACTGACTGCCGCATCGAGACCGTTGACGTACCCGAGTGGGGCGGCGCGGTCCGCATCCGCGCCATGACCGGCGCCGAGCGCGATGCATTCAGGACGACGATCTCCGACGGCGCTTCAAACGAGGTCGGCCGTTTCGAGGCCGCGCTGCTGGCACTGACGCTGGTTGATGAAAACGGCAATCGCCTGTTCGAGCTGGCCGAGCTCGATGCCTTGCGCGCGAAATCGGCGACGGTCTTGGACCGCGTGGCGAAGGAAGCCATGCGCATCAACGGCATGGATGCCGACTCGCAGGACGCCGCCGCAAAAAACTGACCCGCCAGCCGGAGCGCCGATTCTGGTTCCGGCTGGCCCTGGCACTGGGCATGTCGGTTCGGCAGGCCCAGCGCGAAATCGACTCGGCCGAATTTGCCGAATGGATGGCGTATTACCAGATCGAGCCGTTCGGCGAGATGGTCGCCGACATCCGGCACGGTCTGGCCTGTGCCTTGCTGGCCAACGTCAACCGTGACCGGAAGGCCCAGCCGACGCCGTACACGCCCGAGGACTTCATCCCTTGGGCGCAACAGGACGAAGCGCTGATCCTGCACGATGACCCGAACCAGCAGGCCGAGGCGATGATCAGCGGCCTGTTCGGCAGCACCCATGTCGAACGCTGTGACAAACCGCAGTAACCCGATCCGGCATGCCGGATTTTTTTTCGCCGCAATCGCGGTTTATTTCATGAGGAAAAACCACCATGCCTAGCTCATCCTTTTCCGCCCAAGGCACCACGTTCTCGGTGTCGAGCACGTCGGGTGCGGCCAAAACCATCACGGCCATCACCGTCGGCTTTCCCGCCATCGTCACGTCAGCCGCCCACGGCCTGGTCAACGGTGACGTCGTCACCATCGCCGCCGTCACCGGCACGATGAGCACGGTCCTCAACGGCCTGACGTTCGTCATTTCCAACGTCACGACCAACACGTTCGCCATTCAGGCCAACACCACGGGCCTGACCTATACCTCGGGCGGCACGGCCACGCCGCTGACTTTCACGGCCGTCGCCAACGTCAAGTCGTTCAACGGCTTCGGCGGCATGGCTTCCGAGATCGATGTGACGAACCTCTCCAGCACGGCCAAGGAATTCCGGCTCGGTCTGCAGGACTTCGGCACCATCACGATCGAGGTGTCGGTCGATTACAACGATGCAGGCCAGACCGCGCTGCGCGCCGCCCAGGCGTCGGGCGTCGAGCGCAATTTCCGGCTCGCTTTCCCGAACGCGAAGACGGCCACCTTCGCCGGTTACGTCAAGGGCGCGCCGGTACAGGGCGGCGTCGATGCGACCGTCGAGGGCAGCTTCGAGATCCGCATCAACGGCAACGTCACCGTCTCCTGATGACCGGGCGGCCGGCTGGCCGCCCGCCTGTTTTCTTCCCTGATCGGACTGATTCATGGCTACCGAACTCGCTTCCCTTGTCGTCTCTCTTGAGGCCAATATCGCGAAGTTTCAGTCCGACATGGGACGCGCCGCGTACATGACGCAAAAGGCGCTGGCCGACATGCAGCGCGCCGCTGAAAAGCTCGACGACAGCATCACCGGGCTCGGGCGCAACATCATCGGTTTTGCCGCCGTCTATGTTTCGGTTGACCAGCTGGCATCCTCATTCAGGAACGCGCTAAACGAGATGGACCAGATGGTGAAGGTCAGCCAGAAGTTCGGCGTTACCACCGACAGCCTGCAAGAGCTGGCCTACGCGGGCAAGCTCTCCGACGTCGAGATTGAAAAGCTCGGCCTGTCGATGAAGGCCCTGTCGGTCAATCTGGCTGAGGCCGTCGGCGGCAGCAAGCAGCAGGTCGCCGCCTTCAAGGCGCTGGGCATCGAATACCAGAACGCCGACGGGTCGGCCCGGGCAGTGGCCGATGTCATCAATGACGTGGCTGACACCTTCGCCGCTTCCGAAGACGGGGCCGAAAAGGCCGCCTGGGCAATCGCCCTGTTCGGCAAGTCCGGGGCCGACATGATCCCGCTGCTCAACGGCGGGTCGGCAGGCCTGAAGGCGATGGCTGACGAGGCGCGCCGCTTCGGCCTGGTCGTCGAGAACGACGTGCTGGTGTCGGCTGAAAAATTCAACGACAACATCACGCGGCTGGCATCGGTCATCCGCGGCGGGTTCAATACCGCCGTCGAGACGACGCTGCCGACGATGAACGACTTTGCCGAAGCGTTCATCAACGTCGCCAACGAGTCGAAGAAACTCTTTTCCAGCAGCGAGGGATCGGACTGGGCCGACGCGATGGCCGTCGGGCTGGCGCGGCTGATCGACGTGATCGGCAAGATTGCCCAGGCGATCAAGGCGCTGACCGGCTCGTTGCGGGTAATGGTCGGCGACATCGAGATCTGGGCGACCGCCGTCTCCGAATCCCTGCCGTCCTCGACTTACTCGCGCATCAAGGAAGGCCGCGACGTCTTCGAGCAGACGAAGAAGCTGCGAGCCGAACAACGCGAACGCGCGCAATCGGTGATGGATGATTACGCGCGGCTCTTCAACGAGCCGGGCAACCAGATGGAACAGGCGATGCTGGCACGCATCGCCGCGCGCCAGCGGTCACAGGCCGGCATGACCGGCATTCCGCTCGATCCCGACATCGGCACAGAGAAGAAGGGACGGTTGAATGCGCCGCCCAAATCCGGTTCCGAACTGGAGACCGCCGCCGACAAGGAACGCCGCCGGCTGCTCAAAGCGATGGTTGACGGGCGCGTAGCCGACCTCGAAGCCGGGCTGTCGAAAGAGCGTGACGCCTACGCCTCGCATGACCAGCTATTGGCCGCGCTTCGGCAGCAGGAACTGATCTCGGCGCAGGTCTTCGAGAATGCCCGGGCAGCCACGCGCGAGGCCACACTGGCAGCGACCGTGCGCACCTACGATGCCGAGATCGCCGAACTGCAGAAGCTGAAGAGCGCGAAGGGCATCGAGCAGTCGGAAATCGCCGACATCGACAACAAGATCGCTGCCGTCGCTGCCCGGCGCGAGAAGGCGATCAACGATGCGGCCGCGGCCGACCAGCAGCAGGCGGTGGCGCGCGGTTCGGTACAGGCGGCCATCAATGTCCAGATGCGCGAATATGCGGCCCAGCTCGACCGCACGAACAATGCGCTGGTGTTCCAGGCGACGCTGACCGCCCGGAACGCCGCCGAAGTCGCCCGGCTGGTCGCCGAGTACCAGGTACTGGCCCAAGTCGAAGAAGACATCCGGCGCGCGCGGCTGACCTCGCCCGACGAGATCGATGAGCTGGGCATGCGCATTGAAGGGATGCAGCGCGCGAAATCGGCCGGGCAGGCCGCCGAGTATGCGGCCAATGAATCGGCCGTGCGGTCGCTGGCGTTCCAGATGAACGAGTATGCGATATCGGTACAACGGGCGACCGAGTTCGAAAACGCCCGGCTGGACCTGACCGGCAAGACCGCACAGGAAGCCGAGAAGGCACTGAACGCCAGGCGGATCCAGCTCGACATCGAAGAACAGGTTCGCCGCGCGCAATTGCAGTCATCAGTACCGATTGACCGCACTTCCTTTGACGAGCGCGGCAAGAAGCTCATCGAGGACAGCAATGCGACGACCGACCGGCGTTACCGGCAACTGCGCGACCCGTGGCTGGGCGCACAGGCAGCGGTCGTCGCCTACGGCGAAGAGGCATCGAAGGTCGGCGAACAGATCGGCAATGTCTTCTCGATGGCTTTCCGCGGCATGGAAGATGCGTTCGTCAATTTCGTCACGACCGGCAAGCTGTCTTTCCGCGATCTGGCCGACTCGATCATCGTCGAGATGATCCGCATACAGGCGCGCCAGGCGGCGGCCAACCTCGGCAACTGGCTGTTCAACGTCGGCGCGTCGATGTTCGGTCCGATGAAGACCGTGCCGCAGGCCGCCGGCGGCGTCTGGGACGGCGGCATCCAGAAGTTCGCCTCGGGCGGCGTCGTCAACGGACCGACGATGTTCGGCATGAAGAGCGGGTTGGGCCTGATGGGCGAAGCCGGTCCCGAAGCGATCCTGCCGTTGAAGCGCGGTTCGGGCGGCAAGCTGGGCGTCGTCGCCCAGGTCGGTTCGTCCGCGCCGAATGTCACCGTATCGAACACCTACAACATCGATGCCCGCAGCGACCGCGGCCAGATCATCCAGATGATCGAGGAAGGCAGCCGCCGCACGCAGGCGTCGATTGCCTCGCAAATCGCCCGCGGATCGACGGCCTACAGCCGCCCGACCTGAGACTGACGGATACGCCATGCCGACGCTGAACTTTCCTGCCATCGTCCCTACCCGCAGCACGTGGGGATTGCGGGCCAATACCGACATGTTCACCTCGCCCTTTACCGGCACCGTCCAGACGATCGCCCGGCCCGGCGCGCGCTGGGTCGCCACGCTGGAATTCACCGGCCTGTCGAAGGCAAGGGCCGCCATCCTCGATGCGTTCCTCGCCAGCCTCGACGGGCAGGCCGGAAGGTTTTTCCTCCAGCCGCACCACCGGCCCGGCACGACGGCGCTGGGTGTCGTCAACGGCGCCGGGCAGACCGGCAAGACGCTGGCCGTGTCGGGCTACGGGGCGGGGATCAAGATTTTTTCCGCAGGCGACTTCATCGAAGCAGGGGGCGAACTCAAGATGCTGACGGCCGACGCGACGACCAACGGTTCGGGACAGACGACGCTGCAGATTACCCCGGCGTGGCGGTCATCGCCGACCAACGGCGGCGCGGTCATCGGCACCAATCCGACGACGACGATGATGCTGGCATCGAATGATTATTCGGTCACCCGCTTGCCGGGCGACCTGTACGAGACGATTGCCTTCGACTGCATGGAGGCGTTCTAAATGCCGCGCGACCTGACCACGCCGCAACAGGCGGCGGTATCGGCCCGGCAGGTTAACGCCTGTCTGTTCGCGCAACTGGACTTCGTGTCCGAGCTACGGGTGTCGAACCTGCCGTTTGCCTATACGTGGGGCGGCTTTACGTGGACGGGGCTGGGCGACTTCGGTGCCGCCGCGCCGATCTTCGAGACCGCCAGCGGCGAGGTCAAGGGCGTGTCGCTGACGCTGTCAGGCGTGCCGAACGAACTGATCGCGACTTCCTTGGCCGAGGATTACCAGGGCAAACGCTGCCAGATCTGGTTCGCCCTCATGGATGACGCCAACGCCCTGATCGGCACGCCGATTCGCGTCTATTTCGGCAGGATCGACACGATGGCCATTGAATCGGGGGCCGAGCAGAGCGCCGTCACCGTGACGGTGGAACCGCCGACGGTCGACTGGCAACGCCCCCGCGCGGGCCGGTTCAACAACGAAGACCAGCAGTCGCGCTTTCCCGGCGACCGCGGCCTTGAGCACGTCGCCGACATGGTCGAGGTCGAAATCCTCTGGGGCCGGTCATGACCGCCCGGCTGATCGACTGGCCCGAACGGCTGGCCGAATTCGTCCAGTCCCGCCGCGATACGCCGTTTTCATGGGGCGGCAATGACTGCTGCCTGTTTGCCGCCGATGCGGTACAGGCCGTGACCGGCACCGATCCTGCCGCCGACCTGCGCGGCACGTACGCCGCCGCACTCGACGCGGCCCGCCTGGTTGAAGAGCTGGGCGGGATTGAGGCCATCGCGGCGGCCCGGCTCGGAGATGAAATACCGGTACTGCTGGCCCGGCGCGGCGATGTCGTCGCCATCGACGCCGGGGCCGGGATCTCGCTGGGCGTATGCATCGGTGCACAAGCGGCCGTCCCGGCAGCCGACGGATTGGCGTTCCTGCCGATAGGGCAGGCGACGCGCGCATGGAGGGCATGAGATGCCGCAAGCCGTAGTCGCCGTCGCCGTCGCTGTTTTCGGCCCCACGCTGGGCACGACCGTTGCCGCCTTTTTCCTGTCTTCGACGTTCCTGACCTATGCCGCCATCTATGCGGCGTCCTACGTCTACGGCGCGGTCTTCGCCAGGAAGCTGCCGACTTCGGGCATGGGCGACGCCGCCGGCCGCCAGCAGATCATCCGGTCATCGACCTCGCCGCGCAACCTCATCTATGGCGACATCGTCACTTCCGGCACGCTGGCTTTCGCCGCCACGACTGATCGGTACACGGACGACAAGATCAACCGCAACGGTTACCTGCACATGATTATCGTGCTGGCCGCCCACGAGGTTGACGCCATCGGCGAGATCTACCTGAACGAAGAACCGTTAGGACTGCTAGACGCCAACGGTTTTGCGACCGAAGGCAAGTACAAGAAAGACCGTTCGGAAACGGTCAAGATCGGCGTCGACTATACCGCCAACTCGCAATGGATCGACCTCGATGAAATCCCGGCGCGCATCGTCTCGCTGGTCGAGTCAGGCGGCGGCTACAACCAGCCGTCGTCCACGGTCGCCTATACGCTGGTCGGCTCACGCCTGTTCGTTGCACCGGTCAACCGGGACCGCACGTTCCGGCTGACCTACGAAAAAAAGAGCGCGGACTCGCTGGTCCGCATCCGCAAGTTTTTGGGCACGAACGCGCAGCAGGCCGATCCCGACCTGGTCGCGGCGATGAAGAGCGACCGGTGGACGGATGAGCACCGGCTGGCCGGCATCGCCTACCTGTACGTGCGGCTCGAATGGGACGCCGATACTTTCGAGACCGGCATCCCGAACATCAAGGCACAGGTACGCGGCAGGAAAGTGCTCGACCCGCGCACGGGCCTGACCGCTTATTCGGCCAACTGGGCTCTGGCCGTGTACGACTACCTGCGCCATCCTGAAGGATTCGGGCTGGCCGTTGACGACATCGACACGGCATCCGTCATCACTGCCGCCAATATCAGCGATGAAGCGGTCGACACCATCCAGCTGAAACGCTATGAGCTCCACGGCGTCTGCTATGCCGACAGCTCGCCAGATGACAACCTCAAGCAGATGATCAGTGCAGCAGGCGGCACTGTCGTGCTGTCTGCCGGAGTCATGCGCGTGCATGCCGCCGCCTATGACATACCGACCGTGACGCTGACTGCCGATGATTTGCGCGGGACGATCAAGGTACAGGCGCGCACGCCGCGCAAAGACCTCTTCAACCAGGTCAAGGGTACGTACGTCCACGGCACCGGCACGAACCCGACATGGCAGCCGCTCGACTTCCCGCCGGTGACCAACACCTTCTACCAGCAACAGGACGGCGGCACGGCCATCGTCCGTGACATCGAACTGCCGTTCACGACAGACGGGCTGGTGGCGCAGCGGCTGGCGAAGCTCACGCTCGACCGCGCCCGGCAGGGCATCACCGTCGAATTCCCGGCCAAGCTGTCGGCGATGAAGCTCAAGGCATGGGACACCGTGAACGTGACGCTGCCGAAATTCGGTTGGACGACCAAGCCATTCCGCGTGATGGAATGGAAGCTGTCCTCCGACGGCGGCATCGACCTGATCCTGCGCGAAGAAGCCGCCGCCGCCTACCAGTGGAACGGCGGCAGGCCGCTGCTGTACGACCCGGCCAAGGACACCACCCTGCCGATCCCCGGCGTCGTTCCCGCATTGGAAAACCTCGCCGCCGAATCCGGTTCGGCCCACCTCGTCATACAGGCCGACGGCACGATCGTCCCGCGCATCCGCCTGTCATGGGACCCGACACAGGCGATCCTGCTGTCGGGCTCGGGCACCATCCAGATCGAAATGCAACTGGCCGACGACGACCAGGACGTCTGGACGCGGCTGCCGGGATTGCCCGGCGACGCGACGTTCGGCTATGTCGGGCCGGTCATTGAAGGCCGCGCCTACCTGCTGCGCGCGCGCCTGGTATCGCGCCGCGGCGTGGCCGGTCCGTGGAGCTATGCCGCACCGCACATCGCCGTCGGCAAGTCGGCCCCGCCATCGGATGTGCCTTGGTTCATTATCGACGGCGACCGCCTCGCATGGGGCGGCATCGATGACGTAGACCTGGCGGGCTACCGCATCCGGTTCCATTACGGCAGCAACGCGAGCTGGGCTGATGCCGCGCCGCTGCATGACGGCCTGCTGACCTCGTCACCGTATACGCCGCCGACCCGCCCGCAAGGCGGCATCACGCTGATGATCAAGGCAGTGGACACCTCGGGCAACGAGTCGCAGAACGTGACGCTGATCTCGAGCTCGTTTACCGCCATCCCGATCGGCAATGTCGTCGAGGTCTTCGACCTGCAGGCGCGCGGCTATGCCGACACTTTCCTGACCGACTGACCATGCCCGAAATCATCGCCGACCGCATCAAGGAAGTGACGACCAGCCGCGGCACCGGCACGCTGACGCTGCAAGGCGCGCCGGTCGGCTTTCGTCCGTTCGCCGCCGTCGGCGCAGTCGGCGACACCTTCCACGGCGCGATCGTCGCCATAAATGCCCAAGGCCAACCGACCGGCGCGTGGGAAGTCGGGTACTACACCCTCACTACCGGCAACGCGGTCCTCCGTACCCGCATCGATGCCAGCTCGAACGGCGGCCAGCCGGTCGACTTTGCCGGAGACGTCAAGGAAGTCTTCATCGACGTCACGGCCCGGCAGCTACAGGCAGTGAGCTCGGCGCAGTACCTGGAGCGGCGGGTCGAATACTTCGGCGGCAATGATATCTGGGGATTTGACGGGTCGGCCGGCAGCGGCCGGGTCGCCACGACCCATGTACAGGCGTTCGCCGCCGCGCTGCCGGGCAACCCGCCCTTCGGCGTCTTCAACGAGGCCGTGCCGGGCATGCGTACCGACCAGGTGCTGGCCGGGACCGACGGGCTGCACCCGCCGTGGCAATACTTCATGACGGTTGAATCAACGGCCGACATCATCATCCTGAGCTTGGGGATCGCCGACATGCAGGCAGGCAGGACGCAGCAACAGTTCCGCACCGACCTCGCCCAGATCATCGACATCGCACAGGCCGCGGGCAAGTTCGTCGTCTTGGAAATCACGCACCGCACGAACCTTGCGCTGGCTGCAGCCTATGGTCAGGCCGTCTATGACGAGGCGATAGCGCAGGGCGTGCCGTATATCGACCAGTACACGTATTGGGACAACTACATGACCACGAACGGCATCGCGCTGACTGCCCTCTGCCCGGACGGCATCAACCCGACGCCGACCTTCCATATCCAGAAAGGCCAGTACGCAGCGCAGGTATTCCCGACGCTGTCGTTGCCGGCCCCGACCCCGATCTGACCAGGAGACCATCGCATGGCCAACATCATCGCCGACCGCGTGCGCGAGACGACGACCTCGACCGGCACCACGACCATCACGCTGTCGGGTGCCATGATCGGCTTTCGGTCGTTCGCGTCAATCATGACGACCGGCGACACCTGCTATGCCTGCGTGGTGGCCGTCGATTCCTTGGGCTCGCCGACCGGCGCGTGGGAAGTCGGCCTGTACACCTACTCGTCGGCCAATACGCTCACGCGCACGACGGTGCTGTCGTCATCGAACCAGAACCAGCCGGTGAACTTCGCCGCCGGCACCAAGCATGTCTTCCTCGACCTGACCGCTTACCAGGTCAACGCCTTCGCGCAACCGACCGCTCCCGGTGGCGGCGGCACCGGCGGCGGCGGCACGACCGGCGATGAGGTCTGGCCGCTCGGACAGAGCCCGACTGACTACTACAGCATCAACAGCGACGGGTTCCGCGACGAGTTCGACGGCGTGGCGCTGGACACGAATAAATGGTGGGACACGATCTGGTACCGCCGGAACAATACCGCGCACAACAACCTACCGAAAAACTATGCGGTACAAAACGGCTCGCTTTATGTGTGGCCGCAAACGGCTGCCGGCGCCACGGCGGTCTACCCGAACTACAACGGCTTCTATGAGCGTGAGTTCGCCACCGACGGCAAGTTCGCGTTGCAGTACGGGTTTTTCGAGATGGAGTGCAAGCTCCCGCGCGGACGCGGCCTGTTCCCGGCTTTCTGGCTGTTCAACCATGCCGCCACCGAGAACGTGCTGCATACCGAGATCGATATCATGGAAGCCTATCCCGGCGGCTATGACGGCAACGTCAACGCGTTCCTGTATGCCGACGTCAACCTGCGGCCGACCGATTATGTTTTCACGGTGTTCAACAACCAGGTCGGCAGCCTGCGCGCCGGCTCGAACCGCATGGCCGGCGGCTCCGATTCGCGGTTCCCGACGAAGGACTTGTCGGCGACCTATAACGTCTACGGCTGCCGGTGGGACAGCACCGGCATTACGCCGTATTTCAACGGCCAGCCGCTATACGTGAAGGCCGACATCGACAACTCGGTGGCCGAGAAGCTGCCTGCGTCGAAATACACGGCATCGAATTTCGCGTCGCGTCCGATGTACCTGCTGATCGACCTGTGGATGGGCCGGGCCGTCGGCAACGAGAGTCCGAATCCCAACGTATCGGAAACGCCGCAAGGCCAATCGAACTCGTTCGAAATCCGGTACGTGCGGGCATGGAAACTGAGAAACCCGTAAGAGGCGCGACATGGCACTGGGCAACGCACCGATCGGATCGGGCGGCATCAACTCGTTCCTCATTTATGCAGCCCAGATCGCAGGCGGCATCGTCACCAACGGCGTTATCGCAGGCGGCAAGTTGTACGCCATCGGCACCAGCCCCTTCTGGCTGGATGACGCGCGCACCTTCTATGCGTCCGACATCGCGCCGTTCTGGACGGATGCCTACAAGGCGATGACGTACGAGACGCCGATCATTGAACCGACGGTCGCCATCGAAGGTGCAGCGATGACGCTGGACCTTGAAATGGCAGGTGAAGCGAGGTCGATTGAATACCGGTTTTCAGAGCTCAATCCGATCTGGTCGACGAACGACCTCGACGCGTTCTACCGGCTTGACGCCGAACCGTTCTATGCCGATTCCAATTTCGCGCTGATCCCTTATTCAACATGGCCCGGGCAGGCCGTCGCCAATGGCCGCAGCTACCAGTTCCGCTTCGTCACCGGCGCGGGCAGCCTGCGCGGGATGATCGGCAAGTGCCGCCTGCTGGTCGACGTGCCTGATGTCGAGGTACGGATCAACGATTACCCGGTCCCGGCAGGCGGCGCGCGCTTGCCGCTGTTGGGCAAGTCGTTCTCGAAGATCGTCAATGTCCTGTTGACCTTGCAAGCCGATGGCGGACAGGCCGTGCGCGTCCAGGTACTGGAGAAGTCCGCATCCGACGGCGTGCTGGTCACTTGCTATGACGCCGCCGGCGCCACCGTTGCCGGAACCATCGACGCCATCATCCTCGGTTATTGATCGGAGCACCTCGCATGGCAGACCTGTCTACCCTGAAAGCCACGCTGACCGGCACGAAAACGCCGGTCACCACGACCGCCGAAATGAAATCGGCCTTGGGTACCCTGTACGACTTCATCACCGACCTGCTCGGCACGGACTCGACGAACAAGGCCGCTGCCCGCGACTTGCTGACCACGCCTGGCGCAGCAGGCCTGCGCAACCTGCTGGTCAATGGCGACTTCCGCATCAACCAGCGAGCATGGATCTCAGGCACGGCCTCGACCTCATCAAACCAGTATTGCCTCGACCGCTGGCGGATCGTCACCCTCGGGCAGTCGATCACGTGGGCGGCTGATGGCGCAGGCTTGATCGTCACCGCGCCGGCAGGCGGGATCGACCAACTGATCGACGCCTCGTCCATCGTTGGCGGAACTTATGCGGTGGATTGGGACGGCACGGCAACCTGCACCGTCAATGGACAGGCAGTGACCAAGGGCGGGACCGTGACGCTGGCGGCCAACGCCCAGGCGACCGTGCGCTTTTCCGGCGGGACGGTCACGCGCGCGCGCATCGAGCCCGGCCGCACACTGCCGTGGGAACCGCGTCCGCGCTGGCTTGAGCAGCTAATCTGCATGACCTATTACGAACAGCCGACGACCGTGGCGCGTATCTATGCCGGGGCATCAGGCGCAAAAGTGACGGTCCGGTACAGGGTACCCAAGCGCGTCACGCCGACGGTGACTTTCGTTTCCAACATCGGCATCAGCACCACGCCCGACGCGGCATCAAACGCTTACCAGTTGACCGTCACGACCACGCAGGGATCGGCGGGTATCGTCTCGTTCATCTATCGCGCCAATGCCGAACTCACCTGAGGGACATCCATGGCAACCATTACGCAGGCCATCAAGTCGATCTTGAACGGCACGAAGACGCCGACGGCCACCACCTCCGACCTGAAGTCCGCGCTCGGCACGCTGTATGACTTCGTCACTGACCTGCTCGGCACCGACAGCGCGAACAAGGCGGCGGCCCGGGCGGCGCTGGGCGCGATCGAACGGGCAGGGATGAGGAACCTGTTGATCAATGCCGACTTCCGAATCAACCAGCGCGCCTATATCTCGGGCCAAATCACGACATCGACAAACCAGTATTGCCTTGACCGCTGGCGCGTCTCGACGCTGGGGCAAGCAGCGACTTTTGTTACCGACGCCAATGGCCGCATGGTCACCGCCCCGGCAGGCGGCATCGAACAGATCATCGAAGGCGGACTGATCGACGGCGGCACCTATGCAATCGACTGGGAAGGCACGGCATCGTGCACGGTCGGCGGGACGGCCCGCACGAAAGGCGCGACCTTCACGCTGACGGCCAATACCAACGTGGCCGTGAAGTTCAGCGGCGGCACCGTCACCCGCGCGCGCCTGTGCCCTAACAGCGCGGCCGCCTGGGAGACGCGGCCGCTGGAACTGGAGACTGCCTTGTGCCTTCGTTATTACGAACGCAACACGGCCAGCTACTGCTACATGGGCGTCACGAGCGGGCAGCACACGATCTTCTTCACCGTACCCAAACGGATTACGCCTTCGGTGTCGATCAACAACCAGTTGCTGACGACATCCTATGTCTCAGCCGACGTTGACCATTTCGTCGTCAGTTCAGGCAGCACGAACCCGCATGCGTTCTTCTGGACTGCCGACGCCGAACTGACTGCCGTATAAGGAGCTGCTGATGGCCTTGCTGTCCACCGTCTTGAAGTCGATCCTCGCCGGGACGAAGATACCCGCGCCCACGCACGGCGAAATGAAAGGGGCGCTCGGGACCGTGGCCGACTTCGCCACCGACATGCTCGGCACCGACTCGGCCAACAAGTCTGCAGCGCGCGCCACGCTGGGCGTGCTGGAGTCGGCAGGCCTGCGTAACCTGCTGATCAACCCGTGCTTCCGCATCAACCAACGCGGATGGAACCCGGCCTTTCCCGTCTCGACGACGATGGGCTCGGTCGGCTCGCCGTACTTTGCCGACCGCTGGCGATGCGGTTCGCCGTCCGGTACCTACACGCTGACGGCCTCGGGCAATGTCTTCCAGATGACGATCCCTGCCACGCGCAACATGTGGCAGCACGTTGACGGGTCCAACATCCTCGGCGGCACTTACCAGCTGAAATGGGAAGGCACGGCCACCGCCAAGGTCAACGGCACTGACGTCGCTAATGGGGCGATCGTCACGCTGGCCGCTGGCGTGTCGGCGAAGATCGAGTTTGCCAGCGGCACGCTGCTGCGGCCGCAGCTCGAACGCACGGCCTGCGGCACCTGGGAAACCCGCCCGGCTGCACTGGAAACCTACCTGTGCCTTGCTTACTTCGAACGCGCCAGTGCCGACCAGTGGATCCAGACTTTCAGCGGCGGCCAGATTACCGTGCGCTTCATGGCCCGCAAGCGCGCCGTGCCGACGGTCACGGTTTCGGCCGGCTCGCCGCAAGCCGTCACGCTACAGGCTGACACCGGCAAGACCAACGAGATGCAGCTGACCGTCAGCATCGCCACGGGTGGCAATACCGGTTTCACGTGGGCCGCCGACGCAGAGATCTACTTGTAATTGAAAAGGCAACGACATGAATACCGATGACCATATCGAACCGCCCGGCTGGCACTGGGACAAGACGCTCAACTTCGGCCACCTGTTGACGACGGTCTCGGCCATCGTCGCCGTAGCCGTCATGGCTTCAACCTTCCACACGCGGCTGGCGATCCTCGAACAGCAGCTGACCCAACAACAGCAGACGAACGCTCGCGTACAGGCAGACTTCATGGCGTTCAAGCAGGACGTCCGATCCGATCTCCGCGAAATCATCATCAAGCTCGACCGCATCGTCGAACAGCGCAGCAATGACAGGGGTAAATGATGAATCTCGCCAAGCTGACCGACGAGCTCGTCCGGGATGAAGGCCTGCGGCTTCGCCTGTACAAATGCACGGCAGGGAAAAACACCATCGGCGTCGGCCGCAACCTCGACGACCGCGGCATCACGAAGACCGAAGCGATGCTGATGCTGGCCCATGACATCGATGACTGCTGCGATGCCCTTGACCGTACCTTGCCGTGGTGGAAGAACCTCGACCCGGTCCGGCAGCGGGTACTGGTCAACATGGCCTTCAACCTAGGCATTAACGGCCTGCTGAATTTCCGGAACACGCTGGCCGCGATACAGGCGGGCGACTATGCCCGGGCCGCCGCCGGCATGCGCGCGTCATTGTGGGCGCGCCAGGTGCGGGACCGCGCCGAACGGCTGGCAGTCATGATGGCGACCGGCGAAGGCTGACCGGTACATCAAATACTTGAAGACAGTCGCGGCGTCTTGGTCCAATAGATCGCCGCACCATTCCGCATCTTGAAATGACCGGTACATTAAATACTTGAAGACAGGAGGCGCGACCTATGGCACTCGACCCGATCACCGCGCTGCTGGACGTCGGCGGCAAGCTCATCGACAAGATCTTTCCCGACCCGGCCCAGCGCGACCGCGCCCGCCTGGAACTCTTGGCCATGCAGCAGAACGGCGAGCTCGAACAAGTCCGCGTACAACTATCGGCCATCGTCGCCGAGGCACAGAGCCCGGACCCGTGGACGTCCCGGGCGCGGCCGTCTTTCCTGTATGTGGTGTATGTCTTGCTGCTGTGGTCGATCCCGATGGGCGTGCTGACGGTGTTTCGCCCGGAGGCGGCGGCCAACTTCACGGCCGGATTCAAGGCATGGCTATCAGCCATACCGGAGGAGATCATCAGCCTGTTCGGCGTGGTCATGCTCGGTTATATCGGCGGCCGGTCGTGGGAAAAGGTCAAGGGCGCGGCGAGGTAAGGAGGGGGATTATTCCTTGCCTTATTGGAACATCCATCCGTGATCGTTACAATACCGGAATCCTTTTTAGCGAGACCCGGCCATGTTCCCTATCTACTTCACCGTAAATATTCTCGGGCAGTTGGAATGTGTCGGGACTAAGCCGCCGGATGAACACCCTCATACCAAAATCGTTTTGGATTTTGAACAAAGCTTAAAAATTTGGCGCCGTCTTCGCCAATTCATGAAACTGTCCACCCCTTACAGCAATTATGAATACGGATGGTTTGCCTATTTGGATTCAGATGGGCGGTTGATGTTACTGGATGAATTCAACGACCGGAAAATGGCCGAAGCCGTCCTGCAAGTGACTGAACCGCATGCGGTTACGTTATTGGAGCGTTCCGACATGGTGGACTGGGAATTGATCTTCAGTGGTCATTTCAAACACGAGTATCGGGAGTGGCGCAGGAAACAGAAAAAAAAGGTCATTTCAGAGTTTCATCCTGACGTGCGGGTCATGTACTAGCAGGTCATTGCGAGAAGCTGAACGCCCGTTGATCAATACAATATCGAAATACTTTTTACGGAGTGTCGGCCATGTTCCCTATCTATTTCACCGTCTTCAAGAACGGCCAGCTTGTCTGCATCGGCGGTGAAGACGATCTACCAGTGGGCATGGAAGGTCCGCTGGTAATGAACTACCACCAATCCCTGAAAGTTTGGCGGCGGCTGCGGCAGTTCATGAAACTGTCCTCGCCCCACAGCGGCGATACCGATGGCTGGTTCGTGTACCTGGACCCGGATGGCAACCTCAAGCTACTCGATGAATACCGCGACTTTGATACCGCTGTCGGAATGCTGAAAGCAGAAGAGCCCAATGCCGTCGCGCTACTGGATGCCATCGCCATGCGCAGGTGGGATGCCACCTTCAACAGTGGATTCATCACGGTCTTCCGGGAGTGGCGTCGGTCCCAAGGCCTGCCACCAGTGATCGACTTCCATCCCGATATGTCGGGCTACGATTGATGGAACACTGAGACGAACTAAACGTCCCTCTCAGGGGCAGCACAGAATCGGTAATGTAGTCCTCACTTTCAAGGAGACACCGATGAGCCCGTCAAAGTATTTCGGCATCACCAACCAGCAGTCGCTGGTCCTCCTGGGCGAGTTCGGCAGCGAGGCTGAAGCCCGGCTGTCCGACGAAGCCCGCACCTATTCGTTGACCGCCGTCTTCGGCGAACAGATGGCCGAAGAAACCCTCAAGCGCATCCATGAATTCATGCGGCTCGACTCGATCACGGAAGGCTGCGAGTGGTATGTGATGGTCGACTGGACCGGCAAGGCATGGCTGCTGGACGAATTCCCGTCATGGAACCACGCGAAGAATGCGGTCGATGTCGGCTATGGTGAAGCCGCGGCGATCCTCGGCCGGACCGAGCAGTGGGCATGGCGGCGGATGCTGATGGCGGTACTGGAGATGGCGATCATGTCGCCCGAATTGATGGGACAGGATGCCCCGCCGAAGCGGGGCCGCAAGGGAGGGAAGGGGCCTAAACAGCTCTCGCTGCATTGAACGCGAGAGGCAGGACTTCGGCATACGAAAACAACCGGAAGAAGGGCGCGCGCTTAACCGCTTGTTTTTCCTTGGTTTTATTTTTGAAGGTCCATACCGGGATAAGGTGGCGTTCCCGTGGGGACGCCAGTTTTATCCCACTACGAGTGGGCACGGACGGCATAGAAAAGCGCAGAGCGATCTGCGCTTTTTCTGTTTCTGGGTTCAGATTTTCTGTGGGTGGGATCAGGCGGCCTCGCCGTGAGGACGCCAGCACGCAAGGCCGGTATCGGAGACGATGCCGGCTTTTTTCGTTTGCAGGTCCGCCAGCGTTCTGCTGCCTCATCGCATTTGACAGACATCAAACTTCGCCGCCTGCCTGCCAACGGCCTGCGCCACGTCACTGTACGGACACAATCGCTGTCTACGATCCAACTCCTGACTTTGCCGCCGCTGAGGTTTTCCCATGCAATACCCGGATCAGAGCGCGATGCGCGTTGCCTTGCTCAATGAACTCAGCCGCATGAAGGAACTCGGTTTCCTGATCGTCGACGATGCGTTCGAAGTCGCGCAGACGATCGACCTCGACGCTTGCGGCAGCCTGCCGCTGACCGCGGTCGCCTTCATCGCCAGCGAGCGGGGCTTCGCGCAGTTCAAGTCGCGCCAGCGATCCGACGCAGCCCACTGACTTTCCCTTCCATGGCCAGCGCTCGTCCTGCGAACCGGCCTGCCACGCCGTCCCGGCCCGCGCCGGCATGCCGCGCTTGCACGGC
>JAIXTG010000076.1 GCA_027484285.1 Oxalobacteraceae bacterium
AATCCCATCATTGGCACCAGCCCGCCGATGCGCGAGATCCGCAAGCTGATCGAAACGATCGCGGATTCGACCGCGACCGTGCTGGTGACTGGCGAGTCAGGCACCGGCAAGGAGCTGGTAGCCCAGGCGCTGCACCACCAGTCGCCACGCTCCGACGCCAATTTCGTTCCCCTGAACTGCGCCGCCATCCCGAAAGAGCTGATGGAGTCCGAGCTGTTCGGGCACCGCAAGGGCGCATTCACCGGCGCGCTGGCCGACCGCGTCGGCCGCTTCGAGCTCGCCCATGGCGGCACCCTGTTCCTCGACGAGATCGGCGACCTGTCGCTCGACATGCAGGTAAAACTGCTGCGGGTGCTGCAGGAAAAGACGGTCGATCCGATCGGCTCGTCGCGTCCGGTCGAAGTCGATGTGCGGGTAGTTGCCGCCACCCACCGCGACCTCGAAGCCGAGATTGCCGCCGGCCGCTTCCGCGAAGACCTCTACTACCGCCTGAACGTGCTGCCGGTGCATACGCCGCCGCTGCGCGAGCGGGGCGATGACATCCTGCTGCTGGCACGCCACTACGCGGACAAGTTCGCGCACAAGGCGTCGCCGGTCAGCTTCAGCCCGGAATTCATCGAGGCGCTGCGCCGCTACGAGTGGCCAGGCAATGTGCGCGAACTGTCCAACCTGATCCATCGCTTCTCGACCCTGTTCGCCGGCCAGCGGCTGTCGCTGCGCACCATACCGTTCGCGATGCTGCCCAAGGGCCTGCAGCGCCTGCAGGAAGAACTCGCCGCCGCCGAGCCGGAAGCGGCGCCTGCACCGGTACCGGGGACGGACGACCATCCGGCCGACGTGCTGCAGATGTTCGCGCTGGATGAAGCGCCGGCAGGCATGGCCGATCCGGCGCCCGAGCCGGCGCGCAATGACGTCGAGGACATCATCCTGCTGGCGCAGGGCGGTACGCTGCTGCCGCCGGAGGGGCTGTCGCTGAAGGAGCGGATGGCACAGATCGAGCGCGCCTACATCGAGCAGGCGCTCGATCGCGCCGAGGGTAATGTGTCCAAGACGGCCCGCCTGCTGAACCTGCAGCGCACGACCCTGATCGAAAAAATCGACAAATACCGGCTGCGTTCGGCCTGAGTGCCGGCCGCCAGGCCACCGCAAAACGACAAGGGAATGATTTGACATGGACATCGTCAGCCTGAGCGGCGTGATCGGTGCGCTGCTGCTGATCGCAGTCGCAACCGGCGGCCAGTTCCTGCAGTTCATCGACCTGCCGGCGATCCTGATCGTCTTTGGCGGCACCTTCCTGTGCGTGCTTGCAAAAAGTTCGGTAGCCGAGTTCAGGGATGCCTACGCCACGGCGCGCGAAGTGCTGTCCTCCCGGCCGGCACGGCTGCAGGACATGATCGACGAACTGGTCGAAGTCGGCCGCGTCGCCCGCTATGACGACCGCTGGATGATCACCCTCGAGGACCGCGAATACCACGACCGTTTCATTGCCAAGGCCGTGCGCATGTGGGTGGACGGCATCGACCATGCGCTGCTCAGGGATGCACTGCTGCGCGAGATCACCGAGGTCAAGCTGCGCTTCGAGCATGCGCGCGATTTCTTCAGCTATGCGCAGGAACTCGCGCCCGGCATGGGCATGATCGGCACGCTAGTGGGCCTGGTGCTCATGATGGGCAACGTCAATGATCCGCACACCATCGGGCCCGGCATGGCGGTCGCGCTGCTTACCACGCTGTACGGCGCCGTGCTGGCCAACGTGATCCTCGGGCCGCTGGTGCAGAAGATCAACGGCTACAGCAAGCGCGCGCGCCGCAACTATGAACTGGCGATGGCCGGCGTACTGTTCATCCACAAGGGCGGCGATCCGCGCCTGCTGCCCGACCTCCTGCTGGGCAACCTGTCGCCGGGCGAGGCCGAACTGGTGGCACTGGCCGCACCGGTCGCGGACCCGGGCGAAGCCCCCGCCAGGGACTGATCCATGGGCCGCCTGCGTGCCTGGGAAGACGAGGAAGAGACGCCGGCGGCTGCGCCGCAGTCGCTGTTCGACGCCGTCACTGCGCAAGAGGACGACGCTCCGCCGCGCCAGGGAGCGCCGCTCTGGATCGTCACCTTTGCCGACATGGTCACGCTGCTGCTGGCCTTCTTCCTTCTGATACTGTCTTTTTCCGACCTGAACGAAAGCCGCTTCCAGGAGGCCAGTGGCTCGCTGCAGAAGTCGCTTGGCCGCGAGCAGTCACAGGCGCCGGTGCAGGCGCCGTCGCCCGAGACCCAGCTGGTGGGCGGGCCGACCGAGCAGAAGCTGCCGCTGCCCGAGCAGCTCGCCAAAGACCTCGGTACGCTGCAGAAGGCGCTGTCGCTCGACCTGGCCGGCCAGAAAGTCCGGCTGCGGGAAGACGCCGGCCGCCTGCTGATCGAGCTGCCCGAGCGCAGCAGCGGCCTGCTGCCGCAGGAGCTGATCGACCTCTATGCGCGGATCGCCGAAGCGCAGGCACAGGTAGAAACACCGGTCGAAGTGCGCGAGGGCGGCGGCGCGTCCGATGACCGCGGCGTCGAACTGGCACGCCAGATCCGTGCGCTGCGCGATGTGCTGTCGAAGGAAATCGAGCAGGGCGACGCGCAAGTCGAGCGCGACGGCGAGCGGATCGTGATCCGGATGGCGGTGCAGGGAAGTTTCTATCCGGGCAGTGCCGACCTGTCGCCGGAATCGCTGCCGATGCTGCGAAAGATCGGGGAAGCAATCGGCAAGACCGGCGGCCGGGTCACGGTCGAGGGCCACACCGATGCGATACCGCTGACCGGGCACCAGCGCTACCGCTCGAACTGGGACCTGTCGGGCGCCCGTGCTTCGTCGGTCGCCGACTACCTGACCGGTTATGCCGGCGTGCCGCGCGAACGGGTGGTGGTGAGGGGCATGGCCGACACCCGGCCGGTGGCTGCCAATGACACCCGCGATGGCCGGGCGAAGAACCGGCGCATCGAGGTGCTGGTGGATGCCTGGGGCGGCTGAGCGCCCCGGGCAGTGCAGTGAAACTTATTCCGACTTCGTGCCGCCGGTGGCGGTGAACGACGGCACCTTCGCATCCGGCGGCGTGCCGGTCGGCTTCGACTGTTCGCGCCGGTAGGACACCACGCGCTGCCGCTCGGCCTCGCGCTCTGCCGCTGCCAGCTTTTCCTTTACCGCTTCACGCTCGCGCGCCAGTTCACGTTCGCGCGCGGCTTCCCGCTCGCGTGCGCGCTCGCGCTCGCGGACCAGTTCGCGTTCCTTTTCCTTCAGTTCCTTCTCGCGGCGCGTGCGTTCGGCTGCCAGTTCCTGCGCCATTTCCTTTTCGCGCAGCTTCTGCTGGGCGGCCAGCGTTTCGGTGCTGGTCACCGAGTTCTGCAGCGTGCCGAACTGGCCGGACAATTCCTTCACGGCCTTGGCCTGGTCCTTCAGCATCCCGTCCAGCGTGGTCAGCTGCTGCAATAGCTGGCGGTTTTCTGCCTGCGCCTTGGCCGCGCGCTCGCGTGCCGCCGCTTCGCGCGCTTCGGCTTCGGCCTTGCGTGCCGCCAGCACTTCCGGCGACGGCGCGGCCGCTGCCGCCTTAACCGGCTGCTCCGGCTTGGGCGGCGGGGGCGGCGCTTCCTGCAGCCGGGCGATGCGGTCCTCGATGGCCTGCTGGACCGACTGGGTGTTCTGCTGCGCCAGCTTCAGGTCTTCGAGCGCGGCATGGATCTCGTCCATGCTTTCCATCCGGCGCTTGAGGTCGACCGCGCGCTTGCCGACGGCCAGCATCATTTCGTCGAGCTGGGCCACCTTGTTCTGCAGTTGCACGCTCATGAAGCTGAACACGCCGGCCGATCCGACCAGCACGGCAGCGGCGATGCCCAGCACCAGCTTGGCCTGGCCCGCCGAGCGCTGTGCGCCGTCGATCAGCTTTTCTGCCGCGCGGTTCACATGGCCACCGGTAGTGGCCACTGCAGACGCCGAGCGGTTGGCAACTTCCGCCGCATCCAGCACGATGCCCATTAGCGCTTCCAGCTGCTGCGAGGCGGCGCGGTTGTTCTCGACCAGGATCTGCACCGCTTCCAGTGCGCGGCGCGCGGTGTCCTGCGGCACGGCGACCGAGCCGTCCGGCTGCACGCCGGCCAACGGGATCTCCGGCCTGGCGGCCGCTTCGTTGCCAGCCGCCGCTTCTTCCGGCGTCAGCCCGGCTTCCTCAGGCGTCATGCGCGGCGGCTCCGGCTCGGGCATGAAACCGCCCGCGCCGTCGAGCTTGACCTCCGGTGCCTTGTCTGTATCTGCTTCGCTCATTTTCCTATCCGTTTGGCGAGTCGTCGGGTCGACTCCTCGAGCGCGTCGAGTTGCTGGTTGACCTTGGCCGTGGTCACGCCGAGGCTCGCGATGCGCTCCTCGAGGTGGATCGACAGCGCCCATGGCGTCGCATCGCGCTCGACCTTGAAGGTCAGGTCGGCATCATCTGCGGCGGATGGCGGATCGACCGGCCGGGGCGGCAGCCGCGGGCTGGCCGCGGCGGGCGCTTCCGGTGCCGGCGCGACGGCCTCGTCTTCGTTGAAATTCAGCGCACCCTTGTCTTTGGCAGCGGCTGGCGCAGGCTGGGCTGCGGTGTGGTCGTGCAACTGGCGCAGTTCGGACAGGCCGTCGGCGTCATCCATGCGGCGCTGTTCCGAAGCACCGTCGCCGTCATGCATTTCACGCAGGTCGGCCGTGCCTTGCGCGTCTGTCATCTCGCGCAGGTCCGACGCGCCCTCGGCGTCCCGTGACTCGCGCATTTCGACCGGGCCATCGGCATCGCGGGACTCGTGCCCGTCAACCGGGCCATCGGTACCCGTGGCAGGCAGCTCGCGCACATCCTCGGGTCCCCGGGCATCGTGGGTTTCGCGCCGGTGATGCCCGCCGTCGCGCTGGTCCTGCAGCGCGCGCTGGTCCGACGGCGC
The DNA here is from genome assembly GCA_027484285.1 of Oxalobacteraceae bacterium. Lineage (GTDB taxonomy): Bacteria > Pseudomonadota > Gammaproteobacteria > Burkholderiales > Burkholderiaceae_D > Pernthalerella. Next base: position 4,933 of record JAIXTG010000076.1, read on the forward strand.
CTGCCGCGTGGGCGCAGGCGCCGATCCGCCGGTCTCGGCAATTCCCATCTCCGGGGCTTCATCGCCCCGGAATATCTGGGTCTTTTCTTCAGACATGGGTCACCTTTCTATCCTGAGTTCGATGTCAGCGGCCGGCGGGCTGCAATGCATCCTGCAGCGATTTCAGCGGCCGCAGCCACGGGTCGGCAGGAATGCCCGGCCGTCCGGCAAAGCCTTCGGCTTCCTTGCGGTTCGCGAACGGACCGGAAATGACGGCAAACTTCACTCCCTTGTCCGGCGTGCTGACCGCGGCAATCCTTGCCTGCGCCAGTGCCCGGTGCTGCGCGCGCCATTCCTGCGCCTCGGCCATCGAGCCCAGCGACACATGCTGGACAAAGAAGCTGCCCGGCCGGGTCTGCCGCACCAGCTGGTCGACGCCGCGCTCGGAGCGGGGCGCCAGCACGTCGGCGGGCTCGGCTTTGGCCAGCGCAGCCTTGGCAGGCTCGGCCGCGGGCGCCGGTGTCGGCGCCGCTTCGGTCTTCGCCGGCTCGGCCTTGGCTGTTTCAGCAGCCGCAGGCCCGGCTTTCGCGGGTTCGGGCGGCGCGGGTGGCAGCTTTTCCGCGTCTGCCGCGGTCGCCTCGGGCGCTGGCTGTTCTTTGGGTAAATCGGCGGCAGCGGCCGGAACTGTAGCCGCCGCAGGTGCAGCCGCAGCCGGTTCCGGCGGCGCAATCGGTGCGAGGGCGGCCGACGGCGGCTTGCCGACCACCGCGACCACCGCATCCATCGCCCAGGGCGGCAGGTTGTCTTTCAGGATGGGCGAGTGCACGACTGCCGGCGACAGGTTCTGCGCGAACAGCAGCAGCACCACGGCGGCCGAGACGACGAGCAGCAGGACCATGGCTGCCGTCCAGCGCAGCACGTTGCCCAGCAGGCGTCGCGCCCGCGACGGCTCGGTAAATGGCTTGGAAGGCGCGGGCGGCGCGCCGTCGAGCGTGGGCTCGGTGCGCGCCGGCCGCTCGCCGGTTTCCTGTGCCGGGCGTTCCGCCCGCGCAGCGGCGAGGTGGGCCTCGAAGCGGGTCTGCGCTGCATTGTCGGGCTCGGGCGCGGCTTTCGGCTGCGGTGCGATGCGCAGTTCCGCATAGCCGGTCGCGGCCAGCAGTTTCTTCACCTCGACCTCGAAGCCGATCGCGCGCCCCACCTTCAGCAGCGCGTCGCCCTCGCTGCGGGTCGGCGCTTCGACCGGCCAGCGCAGCAGCCGCTGGCCGAAAATGTCGAGCGTGCGCTCATGCAGCTGCATGCCGGCACGGTCGACCAGCAGCACCAGCGACACATTCGCCCCGGGGAAATCCTTGACCAGCCGCGCCACCAGCTGCAGGTCGCGGACGGAGACTGCCTTCGCATCATGCGCAATCAGCACCCGGCGCGGGGCAGGGGAACCCTCGGTGCGGCGCGCGTCCTCGAGCGACACGCCGGCGAGGATCTGATTGAAGCGTTCCAGCAGCTGCTCGGTGTTCTGCGGCAGGAAGACCTCGACCTGCAGGCCTTCGGTCTTGCGCAGCCGGGCCAGCACCATGCGCCCGTAATGATCGAGCACGCCCTCGTTGTCGGAGGACAGCGCGAGCGACAGGCTGTTCTCGCGCAGCGAGCGCATGACATAGTCGAAGCGACGGCGGTCGGACGCACGCAGGAAAATGCCGTCGCTGCCGACGGCATCGTTGCTGACTTCGTTGTCGTGGTCGGTCACGTGGCTGCCTCTTCAAGTCTTCCGTTGGCATCGAACTGCATGTTCTTCGGCACCTTCGGCTGCGGCCGCTGCGCGGGCGGCGCACCGGGCCGGATGCTTGCCAGATTAAATACATAAGCAATGACTTGCGCGACCGCATAGTACAGGTCTTCCGGCACCGTTTGCTCGATTTCGGTAGTGAAGTAGAGCGCACGCGCGAGCGGCGGCGCGCTGAAAATTTCGACGCCGTGTTTCTCCGCCTCGGCGCGGATGCGCGCCGCCAGTTCATCTGCGCCCTTGGCGAGCAGGACAGGCGCTGTGTCGCCGTTCGGATCGTAGGCGAGTGCGACCGCGAAGTGCTCCGGGTTGGTGATCACGACGTCGGCGTCTTTCACGCGGTCGATCATGCGGCCGCTGGCCATCTCGCGCTGCCGGCGGCGGATCTGCGCCTTGACCTCGGGGCGTCCTTCCATGTCCTTCATTTCGTCCTTGATTTCCTGCTTGGACATGCGCATCTGCTTCATGAATTGCCAGCGCTGGAAGGGCACGTCGATCAGGGCGATCAGGATCAGCGAGCAGGCCATGATCAGCGCCGATTTCGTCAGCAGCTTGCCGGCGGTCGCCATCGCCGGCTCGAAGGCCATGCGGCCGATCAGGTTCAGTGTGGTGATGTTGTCGTACAGGACCCAGCTGACTACGCCGGACACCAGCGTGAATTTCAGCAGCGCCTTGCCCAGCTCGACCCAGGCCTTGGTGCCGAACATGCGCTTGATGCCGGAGAGCGGGTTCAGTTTCGATGCCTTGGGCGCCAGTGCCTTGGACGCGAACAGGAAGCCGCCGGTCGCGCCGGAGGCGGCAATCGCCACCACCACGGTCACCACCAGCAGCGGCGTGACGAGGATGAAGGCCTCCAGCAGTTCATGCCCGAAGATCGCCGGCATCAGGTTGGGCGAATGCACCAGTTTGCGGTCGAAATTGAAGCCGGACGCGAATGCCTCGGCCAGCTTCTTCACCATCCAGTCGCCGGCAATGTACAGCAGCCCGAGCACCGCAATCGTGACCGCCGCGGCGGGCAGCTCCATGGATCGCGCAACCTGTCCTTCTTCGCGCGCCTTGGACAGTTTGCGCGCGGTAGGTTCTTCGGTCTTGTCGTCGTCGCTGCTGTGCTCTGACATTTCAGTTCACCAGTCCTACCAGGTCTTTCGCATGGCTGAATGCCTGCATCCACAGCCACTGGATGCGGCCGCCGATGCTGTCGAGCGAGAGGATCAGCACGATGAAGCCGGCCGCGATCG
>JAIXTG010000058.1 GCA_027484285.1 Oxalobacteraceae bacterium
CACCCGGCCTATCGGCATGGCGAAGCCACGCAGGAGGCAAAAGCTGCGCATAGCGCGGAGCTGGCCGAAATCCGACAACTCGAGCAGCAGCTGCGGGAGATGCAGTTGATTCGGGGGCCGCGCACGCGAGGTCGAAAGCCCAAAGGGTAGCGGGGCATCGGGTAGTGACAGGGTCGGGGTGGAATTCAGCGCACAGGCTGCAAGCGGTACGCAGGACGGCAGGTTGGCAGTGACTACGCCAAAAATTTTTTGAGATTTTTGAACCGTTGCTCGGTTGGGGCAGGGGCGCTCGCGATCCTGCTGCAGATCGTCTGGATGATGACAGCGGTTGGTACTGACAGGTCACCGCACACCACTAGGTCGCCCGTCATGACTAGGATTTCATGTTGGACAACTACGATCCAACCTCCCTGCTCCTGAAGCAGCAGTAACCAACCGGCTCCAGTCCGAAGGCAGTGTTTTTTTACTGGGTTGGGGATCTGAGCCCGATAAAAGATCTGAAGACCCCCGCTTAGCGGCGGACCCGGTTGAAACTGGCGAGGCTTTGGTACTACCGCGCCTGCACGACTAGCAGCACCTACCTCCTGGTTTGGGCCATGGCAGAACGTCTTTGCTTGTCAAGCCCCGACGACGCTCAGGGCGCTATCGGCGCAAGTTTGAAAGTCGTCCTCCGCCATCCTCATCAAGAAGCGGTTATTGGCGTTGCAAACCACCTCGTTATGAATGTTTTCCGCCGCCATCTTGATGCTCACTCGACCGAAGACATGCCAGTGTTTCAGACGGAGGTAAGAAAGTGCATCGGTTCACGAACATGAACAGGTTGCTCAGGGGGCACCTGAACGATGCCCCCATCATCAACAGCTGCCTGCGTATCGGCTGACGTGTGCGAACGCCGTCAAATCCAGCAACTCCAGGATAGTGTGCCCATGCATATCGCCCGAAGGGGTGGCGGTCTCAGACGTCAGCAAGACCACCCTAGTCGGGTAATGCGCAGGAGGGGTCATCTTGGAAGCGGGCTTCGTGCTCAAGCGAGGGTCAACGCGACCTCGATATTGCCTCGCGTGGCGTTCGAGTAAGGGCAGACCTGATGGGCTGTATCCACGAGGTCTTGTGCCACGGAACGGTCAAGGCCGGGCAGGTGGATGACCATCTGCACAGCAATACCAAATCCTTGGGGAATAGCGCCGATATCCACGCTGGCGTCGATACTGGCATCAGCAGGCACTACCACCTTCTTCATGCCGGCCACATGCTTGAGCGCGCCCATGAAGCAGGCCGAGTAGCCGGCCGCGAACAATTGCTCCGGATTGGTCGCGCCGCCCTTGCCACCCAGTTCCTTGGGCGGGGCAAGCTTGACATCGAGCAGGCCATCGTCGGTAACTGAGCGCCCTTCGCGGCCTCCGGTGGTGTGGGCCTTGGCGGTGTAGATAACTTTGTCGAGTTGATGGGGCATAAAAATTCCTCAGGTTGAAAAATGATCTGGTTGAAAAATAAAAAAGCTCAGAAATCAGGACAGATCAAAGCGGTCCAGATTCATCACCTTGGTCCACGTGCGGGCAAAGTCCTGCACGAACTTCCCTTTGTGATCATCTTGGGCATAGACCTCGGCAATGGCGCGCAGCTGCGAGTTCGAGCCGAACACCAGGTCCACGCGGGTACCGGTCCAGCGCACTTGGCCAGTCTTGCGGTCGCGGCCAACGTAGGTCTGCGAGGCTTCATCAGCGACTGACCAAGCCACGCCCATGTCGGTGAGGTTCACGAAGAAGTCGTTGGTGAGCAGGCCCGGGCGATCGGTGAAGACGCCGAGCTGCGAGCCGTCAAAATTAGCCTCAAGAACGCGCAGCCCACCCACCAGCACCGTCATCTCGGGCGCGCTCAACGTAAGCAGCTGCGCCTTGTCCACCAGCAGCTTCTCGCCGGGCTGACTGAAGTTTCTGGCCTGGTAGTTGCGGAACCCGTCGGCCTGCGGCTCCATGGCAGCAAAGCCCTCGACGTCCGTCTGCGCCGCCGTGGCATCCACGCGTCCCGGCGTGAAGGGCAAATGCACGGGCTGACCAGCCGCCTGCGCCGCCGACTCCACTGCAGCGTTACCGGCCAGCACAATAAGGTCGGCCAGAGACACCTGTTTGCCACCGGTTGCTTGCGCATTAAAGGCCTGCCGGATGCGTTCGAGTTGGGCCAGCACACGGGCCAGTTGCTCGGGGCGATTCACAGCCCAGTCCTTCTGCGGGGCCAGACGAATGCGGGCACCATTGGCACCGCCGCGCTTGTCCGAACCTCGGAAGGTTGACGCCGAGGCCCAAGCGGTGGCAACCAACTCCCTCACCATCAGCCCGCTGGCCATTACCTGCGCCTTGAGCGTAGCGGCGTCCTGCGCGTCGATCAGCGCATGCGTGCGCGCCGGCAGCGGGTCCTGCCAGATCAGGTCTTCTGCCGGAACCTCCGGGCCGGTGTAGCGCGACTTCGGACCCATGTCGCGGTGCGTAAGCTTGAACCACGCACGGGCATAGGCATCGGCGAATTCGTCGGGGTTGGCAAGGAACCGGCGCGAGATCTTTTCGTAGGCCGGGTCAAAGCGCAGCGAGAGGTCTGCCGTGGTCATCATGGGCGCGTGCTGTCTCGAAGGATCGTGGGCGTCCACGATCATGTCTTCGGGTGCCACATTCTGGGCGCGCCACTGGTGGGCGCCTGCCGGGCTCTTGACGAGTTCCCACTCGTACTTGAACAGCACGGTGAAGTAACCCATGTCCCAGGTCGTGGGGTTGGGCTTCCAAGCGCCCTCGATGCCGCTGGTGGTTGTGTCACCGCCAAGGCCTGTGCCATGCTGGTTGATCCAGCCAAAGCCCATCGCCTCGATGGGTGCAGCCTCGGGCTCGGGGCCGACCAGTTGGGCATCGCCCGCGCCGTGGGCCTTGCCGAAAGTGTGGCCGCCGGCCACCAGTGCCACCGTCTCTTCGTCGTTCATGCCCATGCGGGCGAAGGTCTCCCGCACGTCGCGGCCCGAGGCCACCGGGTCGGGGCGACCATCGGGGCCCTCCGGGTTCACATAAATGAGGCCCATCTGCACGGCGGCCAAGGGGTTTTCCAGCTCGCGCTCGCCGCGGTAGCGGCTATTCGCTTTCTCACTCGTGGCCAGCCACTCGCCTTCGGAACCCCAGTAGATGTCTTCTTCCGGCGCCCACACATCCTCGCGGCCGCCCGAGAAACCAAAGGTCTTGAACCCCATGGTCTCCATGGCGACGTTACCAGCCAAGATCATGAGGTCAGCCCATGAGATCTTGTTGCCGTACTTTTTCTTGATCGGCCAGAGCAGGCGGCGTGCCTTGTCGAGGTTGCCGTTGTCGGGCCAACTGTTCAGGGGGGCAAAGCGCTGGCTGCCAGAGCCTGCACCGCCCCGGCCGTCGGCCGTGCGGTAGGTGCCCGCCGAGTGCCAGGCCATGCGGATGAAGAGGCCGCCGTAGTGGCCCCAGTCGGCCGGCCACCAGTCTTGCGAGTCGGTCATGAGCGCGGCCAGGTCCTTCTTCAAACCTTCATAGTCCAAGGTGCCGAATTCATGCCGGTAGTCGAAGTCCTCACTCAGCGGGTTGGAGGCCGGGCTGTGCTGGTGCAGGATGGCCAAGTTCAGTGCGTTGGGCCACCAGTCCCGGTTGCTGCGCATCACGGGCGCGGGCTGGGTGGCTGCCTTTGCAGCATGGAAGGGGCATTTGGAGAGGTCTGACATGGTGATTTCCTTCTTCGATGACTTTCGGAATCTGCGCGGTGTCGCAACGACAGATGCTTGTCATTCCACGACGAATAATAGTTTATTTGGATTAAAAACAGAAATCTAATTGCCAATATCTATTTCGGGGATAGCCGGACTGGTGACTTGGCGTGATTCCATTGTTTAAAAAAATGAGCCGGTCCCAAAAATCCACAGGAGCAACCTTTGCACTGCGCTGGCCGCGGCGTGTATGCACGATGGTTGCGCGGTGATTGTGCAATTATTGCCTGATGGTTGTTCGGCGGCAGGAGTCAGCACCTTCTGACGGGGTTTGCGCGTCGACGCCAGAGGCCCCGCCATTGCCAGGCACGCAGGTTTGTAGGTGTGAGCCGTCCGGGATAACCGATGCTCAGGCACGGCAAAGCGAGTGCATAAACTCCGTCAACTCGCCCTTTGGGCGTGTTAAGGCCGTAAACACGCGCTACTTCGGCAACAGATTAGCCAATGACAGTTTGAAGCCGCAGCCAAAAATCCCGGTCCTCTGCTCCGGAATCCAAGCCCAATAGCCACCGATCAAATTAACCTCGAGGCAATAAGCGAAAAATGCTCGCGGAGCGCTAGAGGTGTCCATCCTCAGGCCTTCTATGTCGGTATACCGTGGGTGGAGGACGCCGCCACTTCTCCAAAATATTTCCTTTGAGTACATTTCGGGTATTCTGCAGGCAAACCCAACAAGGATCCTGATGAATACTCTGCGCTCTTCCCACTTCTCGACGGCCGCTGCCTTTGCCACCCTGCTTGGTCTTGTCCCAGCGCAGGCCGCCGAACCGGATCCTGTGACGATGGTGGATGCGTTCGAGGCAGCGAGCGGAAAATTCGAGGGCTATCGTCGCTCAGGTGCCAAGGGCATCTGCGC
>JAIXTG010000260.1 GCA_027484285.1 Oxalobacteraceae bacterium
ATCGTGTCGACGATTGTCCGTTCCTCGTTGTAGGCGGCAATCAGGATGGTCAGCCCCGGGTAAGCGGCCAACTTCTGGTGGGGTGGTCGGCGATCGAGCAAGAGGCTCGTGGCCAAAAAGGCGTTCATGAAGCCAGGCAACAAGGCAATCCCGGCAATGACGCTCCAGGAAAGGAAAGCCCCCACGTGCTCGGCCAGTTGAGCCGCCCATGGCTTGGCCAGCCACAGCGAGAAGGCCATCCACAGCCCGCCAACGAGCAGCGCGCACGCATATTTGCTGGAAACCGGCAGGTACCATCTTTCCCTGGCGCGCAGCAGGGGCTGACGCCAATGCGATGGCAATTCGTAAACTACCGGCAACGGTGGGGCGCTAGCCGGCGCTGAGGGAAGGCGGGACTGCGGAGCTTCCATGGAAATGGCTGCAAACTTGCCGTAAAGACATAGAACCCCGATCTTGCCTCAGTTCATTTTTTATCTGTTAATTAAACCGCAGGGATGTTTACCAAAATCAAACTGTTCACTTAACCTGAAGAATCATTGATCAGAAAGATCGCATGCGGTCGCGTCGGGTTCTCCGGGAGACGGGCAGCGGCTTCGCCCGGTGGATCATGCAGATACCAGCCGCATGCAGGTGGCTCTTTCCCGCAGAGTCCCTTTTGCCGGCACAAAGAGCCGGGCTGTTTCCCGCATGGACGCAGGATGCAGCACCATCAATATTTCTCTGGCGGATTTGCTTGATGAAAGCCGCTGGCAGCTTGACGTGTCTGCCGACCTGGCTTTGCCCGCCACCCTGGCGCGGAACAGCACACAGGGCGTTTCGCGGCATGTACCCCATCCCTGGCCGAACATGGCTCGGGCGTCGTCGCTTCGCCGGCCTCAGGTCTCAGTGCTCGCTCTGGTACGGGGGCGAGTGAGGGTGTAAACACTTTTCCGCGACTCACGAACCGCCATCCGAGTCGAGGCGCGATTTTTATCACCTCGCTTTTGCGTTCGCACCTTTATCTGGAGGGCCCGCGATGTGGTGACATCGCGAGCGGACCGCCGGACAGAAGAGAGCGGCGGGGCGGTCGCGTCCTTCCTTGTGCCGAGAAGGGATTTCATCGCACGTTTGGCTGCATACATGTTGTCATCGGCCAGGCGCGCCAACTCATCAAAGGTCTGCCCGTCGCGCGGGTAAACCGCTACGCCGATGGCTGCGCCCACCGATACACTCGCCCCACTCGTCAGCTCGAGCGGCTCCTGGATGGCTTCGCGTAGCTTGTCGCACACTTCGTCAATCGTATCGGCCTGATCAATGCCATGCATGTAAACGACGAACTCATCGCCACCAAAACGAGAAGCTGCATCTTCCCGACGCATTGCCTGCTTCAGGCGCCGGCCGACGCTCTTCAGTACCTGATCGCCGGCCGCGTGACCGTGGGTATCGTTGATTGCCTTGAAACCATTGAGGTCAATGAATAGCAGCGTGTAGCCGACTGGCGCGATGGGTGCAAGAGTGGATCGGCGATCCACGGCAGCTTGGTGGGCTTGCACTTGTGCGATGAACGCGGCTCGGCTCAGGAGCCCGGTTAGCGGGTCAATTCTCAATTGACGACTGATCGAGTGGACCCGGTCAGCAATCTCTCGGACATCCTGCGGCAGTCCGACCAGTTGGGTGGTTTCGTCGGCATGGGCAGCACGAGCGATGACTGCCTTGATCAGGTTGGCCTGACGTCGGGCGACGAATGCGGCGATAAGAAGTAGTACCGCAATTGCAGTGGTTACCCAAACCGATTGCTTGCTGATCAATGTGTGCACCATGCTTTGCCACACCCTCGCCTCGGGTACCGTCATCACCAGGTGCCATTGCAATCCGTAAGGACCTTCGATTTGCCGGGTCACCCCCCACTGGGCCGGTCCTTCCCCGGTTACCCGAAACGCCTGCCGGACGTTTTCGGTCGAGCGATTCTGCGCTGTGAGCCAGACCGCGCGTAGCGGTGAGGCAGATACAGCCACGGGTGAGTCAAAGTCAGTACTGGCTTGGGAACGAGATGCCGAAGCGATCAAGGCCTCGTTATCGTCGAGCAGGAAGGCCTGGGCGGTGTCAGTCGGTAAGTGGCTTTGCAGGATAGCCGAGAAAGGCGCAATGCCGGCATCTATGAGCAGGACACCCTGGAGCTTGCCCGCGCTTTGGTAGACGGGTCTGACAAGCACATGGCGGGTCTGACCGGAGACGAAATCGCTGTACAAGGGGGCCCAGCTTGCTGTGCGGTGGTGTGTAGCCCACCGGTACCATGTCCGTACCCGCGGGTCATAAGAATCGGCAATGGCCAGGGGCGCAGTACGAAGCGCGTCAGTACTGCGGTAGGTTGTTTTTAATGGTTGCCCATTTGCTTTTGCGAGCAGCTGATAATACTGAGGGGCAACGCGACGGATCACCACGAAACTGCCATCCGCCCCGGCAAACAGCACTTGGTGACCCACCCGCGGGTCGATTTTCATGACGGCCCATAGCTTTTTTTCGATGCTGTCCAGCGCTCGCGGAAAATCATCTTCTGTTGGTGCGGCCCACCCTTTCGCGCGAACGACGGATGGCACCAAGGCATCCATGGTCTGTTGTGCAAGGCGGTGCTGGTTTTGGAGGGCCGTCACCGCACGGTCGGCTGCCGCGTCGAGTAATTCCGCGGCAGCCGGACGAAGCAGCTTGTCAGTCGCGGACCCTTGCAGGAACGTCGCTGCGGCTGCAACGACTGCCCCTGTCAGGAAGAGGATGAACATCGGACGAGCCTTGCGAAGAATAGCTCCCCGTTTAGGGGCAGAAGCCGTTTCTTTTGGCTGCAAGTCGTTCATTTTTATTTTAAAAAACCTTTTTGATCTTTATAAAAAAGATACAAATTATTGAACGATAACAATATTACAAACGAGCGCGTTTTTCTATAAATACCTTGGGTTATGTATGTTTTTATTTGGTCATAAAAAAACTAACTAGTCGCAATCTGTTGACGCGGATGTGTCGGGCTGTGCGACTTTTTTTGGACATTATTCGCCAGCGCGTCGACCACCGGCCTCGCGCCGACCGTCACAGCGATTCTTGCGTCCGCAATTTTCTCGAGGCCCTCGCAGGTATCCCTTTCGCCCTTGGGCAGCGTGCGGACTGCCTGCGTCTGACAAGCGTGCAGATGACGCCGGCAGGGCTGCAAAGCCGGACCAGCGTGCGCCACCAAGCCCGGTCACGCGGCAAGCTCCTGCGTGCAACTGAAGAGACGGCGTTCTAAGTCGTTCGGGCTTGCCCGGGGTAGTTCACATCCTTCAGCACCGGAATCGGCAATTGACGTGCCACCGGCTCCAGCGTGTCCGGGGAAAACAAGCTCCGGTGGTCAAGCAATAGCATTGCCTCGTCCTCTGCCAGTGGTTTGGCCAGCAGGAAGCCCTGAACCTCGTCGCAGCCGAAGCGCTGCAATTGCTCCAGCTGTTGTCTGGTTTCCACGCCTTCGGCGACCACATCGATGCC
>JAIXTG010000389.1 GCA_027484285.1 Oxalobacteraceae bacterium
GCTGGCAGAAAAGAACCGGCAGGTCGAGCAGGCGTCGCGCATGAAGACCGAATTCCTCGCCACCATGTCGCATGAACTGCGCACGCCGCTGAATGCCATCATCGGCTTCTCCAGTGTGATCCGCGACGGCCAGGCAGGCGACGTATCGCCCAGCGCGCGCGAATACGCCAATGACATTCTGGACAGCGGCCGGCATCTGCTGGCACTGATCAACGACATTCTCGACCTGTCGACCATCGAGTCCGGCAATCTGCGCCTCAGCCTCGGCATGGTCGATGGCGAAGAACTGGCGGCCAGCGGCATGGCCATCATCCGCGAGCAGGCGAACTCGCGCGGCATCCGCCTCGCCCAGAGCATTTCGCCGGAACTGAAAAGCATCTGGGTCGACGCCCGCAAAACGCGCCAGATCATATTCAACCTGCTGTCGAACGCCGTGAAATTCAGCAGCGACGGCGGCGAGGTCCGGCTGGGGCTGCAGCTGGTTCCGCGCGCCCGGATCGAACAAACCGGTGCCGGCCGCTGCCAGCGGCTGTTCCCGCTGCCGCCCAGCCGCTTCAGCGAATTTCTCGAAATACGCGTCAGCGACAACGGGGTCGGCATATCGACGGCCGACCTGTACCGCCTGTTCCAGCCGTTCACCCAGCTGGACTCCTCGCGCAACCGTCCGCATGAGGGCACCGGGCTCGGGCTGGTCATGGTCCGCAGGCTGGCCGAGTTGCAGAATGGCGCGATGCTGGTCGAGAGCGCCCCGGGCCAGGGGTCGTGCTTCACCGTCTGGCTGCCGCTGCGCGATCCGGAAAACCAGGAGCCGCTGCCGCCCGACCTGCGGCTGCCCATGTTCAAGTCCCAGTTCAGCTAATCCCAATGCAACTTGATCCCACCATGAACCTGTCCGACGCCCCGTGGCACAACCCGTCCGGAAAACCGACGCTGATGCTGATCGACGACCAGCCGCGCAATGCCCGGTTGCTGCAGGCCCAGCTGGGCAGCGAGCATTTCAGTTACATGGTCGCCCAGTCGGGCGAGGACGCACTCGCCCAGCTGCAACAGCGCCTGCCCGACCTGATCATTCTCGATTTCATGATGCCGGGGATGAACGGTCAGCAAGTAGCGCTTTCCCTCAAGCAGGATGAGCGTACGCGCACCATCCCGGTCATCATGCTGACCGCCCTGTCCGACCACGGCTCGCGCATGCAGGCGCTGTCGGCCGGCGTCGAAGAGTTCGTGAACAAGCCGGTCGACCAGACCGAGCTCTGGGCCCGGGTGCGCAACCTGCTGCGGCTAAAGTTCTCCCAAGACAGGCTGGCAGACCACAACCGTCGCCTTGCGGATGAAGTGGCGGAGCGGACGCGCCAGCTGGCTGACGCCTACCGCGACACCGTCTACACCATGGTGCGAGCCGCCGAATACAAGGACGAGGACACCGGATCGCACGTACAGCGCATCAGCTTCTATTGCCTCGAGCTTGCCGACGAGCTGGGCATGGATCCGCAGTTCCGCGACCGTATCTTCTATGCCTCGCCGATGCATGACATCGGCAAGATCGGCATACCGGACTCGGTACTGCTCAAGCCCGGCGCGTTCAGCAAGGAAGAATGGGAAATGATGAAGACCCATTCGGCACTGGGTGCGGAGATCCTCCGGCATGGCAATTCGCCCTATGTGCTGATGGGCGCCGAGATCGCCCAGCACCATCACGAGCGCTGGGACGGTAGCGGTTATCCGCGCGGGCTGGCCGGCGAGGCCATACCTTTGCCGGCCCGTATCGTGATGCTGTGCGACCAGTACGATGCCATGCGCTCGCGCCGCCCGTACAAGCCGGCGTGGAGCCACGAGCAGGCTTGCCAGGTCATTCTCGAGGGAGACGGGCGTACCGAGCCCGGACATTTCGATCCGGAAGTCTGGGCGGCGTTTGGAAGGATCCGGTCCCGTTTTGCCGATATTTTCGAGGCTAACGAGGACTGAATGTGCAGCTACCGCCCGCTTTGTGTATTCTCACGCTGAGTACCACTCCTGCACATATCCGGCCGCCATGAAACCCCTGTTCGGCGATATCAGCAACATCATCAGCCTGTCGATCACGCCTGCCTTCCTGATGCTGGGCGTGCTGCTGCAGCTGCGCGTGCTGAACAACCGCCTCGCCCGCATCATCGACCGCCGCGAAACACTGGAAAGACAGCTGTCGAGCGGTGCCGGCCTGCGTGCCGTACTGTTGCACGAACTCGGCATCCTGGGCCGGCGTGTCCACGCCATCCAGCGTGCGCTCGGGCTGTCCACTGCCTGCCTGGTGCTGGTGTGCAGCGTCGTTGTTGCATTGTTCGCCGGCGATGCGTTCGAACTGAAGCTGGGATCGCTGATCGCCTTCCTGTTTGTCGCCGCGATGCTGCTGCTGATCGGCAGCTTCAGCCTGTTCCTGCACGAAATCTTCATTGCCAGCCACTCGATGCCGAGCACGGCACTGCACCGCCGGCAGCTGCCGGACATCCGCTAGGCCACACCGGTCTCGGACTGCAGCCCTTCGGGCAGCCAGAAGCGCCTTTCCATCTCCTCCAGCCCCACGGACGCCAGCACTTCCTGCAGGCGCCGTGCCGCGCGCCGGTTCGGCCCGCCGCTGCCGCTGGCGATGATGAGTTCGTTTTTCATTGAATGCTCCCAGCCCACCAGTTCAGTCACGCTGACCTGGTAACCATGGGCCTCGAGTTGCAGGCAGCGCAGCACATTGGTGAGGTGACTGCCGAATTCGCGCGTATGGATGGGATGGCGCCAGACTTCGGCCAGCGCGTCGCGCGCCAGGGTGCGCGCCTTCTGCCGCCGCAGGTTAGCCGCCAGCTCCGCCTGGCAACAGGGAACGAGCACGATGAAACGCGCACGCTTCTTTAGCGCGAAACTGATGGCGTCATCCGTCGCGGTGTCGCACGCATGCAGGGCAGTCACGACATCGACCGTCTGCGGCAAGTCGCCTGAAACAATCGATTCGGCAACCGACAACGGATGGAACTGCATGCGGTCGAAACCGAGCTTCGCGGCCAGCTCGCGGGACCGCTCGACCAGCTCGCTGCGCGTTTCAATACCGTGAATAACCGAATCGTCGGCGCGCTGCCGGAAGAAAAGGTCGTATAGGATGAAGCCCAGGTAAGACTTGCCGGCCCCATGGTCGACCAGCGAAATAGGTCGTTCCTGTCCTGCCAGCTGCATGAGCAGCGGCTCGATGAACTGGAACAAGTGATAGACCTGCTTCAGCTTGCGACGGCTGTCCTGATTCATCTTTCCGTCGCGCGTCAGTATGTGCAGTGCCTTCAGCAACTCGATGGACTGCCCGGCACGGATCTCGATTTCTGCCATGTTGGAATGCTTTCTTTCTGCAAGCCCGACATGGTAACGCAGCCTCCCGCCCTGCCAGCCGCCGCTCGCGCGCTTCCGAAAAAATTTCAGCGGCTCGGGTAGTTCTTACGCGGGCATACCGGGTGCTTTTGCGTCACACCGACCACTGCGGGGCTTGATCCGGCACTGGCATGGTCGCTGCTTTGACCTCCCTCGCCTTGAAGCAGCCTGCATTGGCAAGCCACAGATCGCGTCCCAACGCGGCAGACATGCATGACAGGGAGTATTACCCAACCAGAGGATGATCCATGAAACCATTTTATTCGCGACTAGCCACCCCATGGTGGATCGCAGGACTGTCCATGCTCGTAATTGCGGGCTGCGGTAGTGACAACGACGATCGTGTCAGCCCGACTGCGGCAGCAGTCAATCAGGTGAACTCAGTCAACAGCACGGTACCCCAGAATGTTTTCTCGGCCCGGCTGACTGGAGCGGAGGAGGTTCCTCCGGTGAACAGCGCGGCCAGCGGTACCGGCCTGGTTGCAGTGGATGCAAACACGCGCGTGATGAAGGCCACCATCGTCACGGCCGACATTGCAGGCGTCGAGGCCCATATTCACGCCGGTCCGCGCGGCGTCAACGGTCCGGTGGTCTTCCCGCTGACCGAGACGGGCGGAGCCGGCAGTGGCGTCTGGACCACGACCGTGACGCTGACCAATGAGCAGCTGGCCCAGCTTCAGGCTGGCAATTATTACTTCAATGTGCACACCGCGGCCTTCCCCAACGGAGAAATCCGCGGCCAGATCACGGCAAGCCTGCCGCAGGGTGGTGGCACGATCAGCAGCGGCACGACCACGGGCTCTACCACCAGCACCGGCGCGACCGGCGCCAACACCGTGACACCGGGCACCAGCAGTACCGGCACCGGCACAAGCACGGGCACCACCACCGGAACGAGCACGACCACCGGATCTTCGGGTGCGTCGGGCACGGACGGCACGACAGCGGGTGGCGCTGGCCTGACTGATACCACCACGGGCACCACCGGTACGACGACGGGTACCACCGGCACGACCACGGGTACCACCGGCACGATGACGGACATGACTGGTACGACCACGGGCACTACCGGCACGACGACGGGCACGACGACTGGCACGACCGCGGATACGACCGGCACCGGCACCACCGGCACCACCGGCACGACCACGGTCACCCCGGGTACCACGACCGTCACTACCGTCACGCCTGGCACGACCACCGTTACCCCTGGCACAACGACCACCGGAACCACCGGCACGACGACCGGCGGCACAACCGGCACCACCGGCACCACAACCGGAACCACGGGTACCGACACGACCGGCGGCACCACCGGCACCGTGACGACCACCGGCACGGGCACTGGCACGACCACCGGCACTGGCACTGGTACTGGTACTGGCACTGGTACTGGCACCGTCACGACGACTGGCACTGGCACCCCGACGGCTACCGGCTCGACTGGCGGCCAAGGCAATCAGGGCAACCAGGGCAATGCGGCCGCCAATGCGCAGCGACCGGTGTTCTTCACCAACGTGCTCTCGGGCTCGCTGGTGATACCGTCGACCGCCAGCACCGGATCGGCCACCGCCATCACGGTCTA
>JAIXTG010000294.1 GCA_027484285.1 Oxalobacteraceae bacterium
GCCGGCACCTAGCGCCGTTCCACGTTGATGACCATGTCACCTTCAATGGCCAGCGCCCCGACCCGCCTGAGCTGGGTGATGGCCCAGTGCGCAAGGTGGATGGTTCCGTAGTTCATGTAGTTGCGGTTGGCGGCCGCGACCAGCGGAATGCCGGCGAGCAGCTGCGGCACCTCGGTCAGCTTGATCGCCTGCCTTTCCATCAGCAGGAATTTCAGCAATACCTTGATGCCGTTCTGCGCATTGCGCACCGGGTCGGCCTCGAGATAGGCAATCCGGGAATACGCTTCCTTCAGCGCCTGGCCGACATCGGTGAAAGGCCGGCCATGGCCGGGGATCACGATTTTCGGCTGCAGGTCGTCGATCATGTCGAGCGTGGCGCGGGTCTCGCGAAAACCGCCCGGGCTGTCGAGCGCCGGGAACACCACGCCAAAGCCTTTTTCCCACAGCGCGTCGGCTGACATCAGGATGCCGTGCTCGGCGTTGTACAGCAGGTAGCAGTACGGATGGTGGCCGGGGGCGTACAGCGCCTGCCAGTCGAGGTCGGCCAGCCGCAGGATGTCGCCCGGGTGGATCGCCTCCTCCGCATGGAAAGGCTCGCACTGCTGGCCGGTCGCCTCGAAACTCGCTTTCATCCGCGCCCAGTGGTTCACGCGCGGGAATTCGGCAGCCGGCACATGGGTGCGCACCGCAGGATAGTGCGCCTGCAGGATGGCGTTGCCGCCGCAGTGGTCGGAGTGCAGGTGGGTGTTGTAGATCGCATCCAGCGGCCGGTCCTTCAGCAGGTGGCGCACCAGCGCCAGCGTCTGCTCGCCATGGGTGCAGTAGCCGGTATCGACAATCGCGGTGCGCTCGCTGCCGACGAAAACCACATTGTTCGACGAGAGCCAGCCGCGCTCCAGCAGGTGCATGCCTTGCGGAAGTTTCATCGCTTCATTTCATACGCGAGCGAGATGCGCGCGAACTCGGTCAACAGCTCGTCGGTGCCGCCGTTGAAGGTGTAGAAGGCGGTGCCGGTGCGCACCACCAGCCGCGGAGGCGACAGCCAGCCGGCATAGGGTATGCCGATCATTTTCGCGCTGCGGACATCGCTCCATGCCACCTGCTTGCCGAACCAGCCGCCCTGGCGTATGCCCTGTTCGTCTATGCTGAGGGTCGCCCGCAGGAGGCCGCGCCACGACCAGAGCAGCAGCAGCACGCCGCCGACCAGCAGCAGCTTCGGCCCCAGGCCCTCGACCGGATGGCGCAGCAGGAAACTCACCGCGTAACCGGCCAGTCCGAAACTGAGCACGGTTGCGATCATCTTGAACCACGGGCTGTAGGCAGGGCCGCTGACGGGCCGGGAGGGCTGGTAAAACATGCACGCCATTCTGCATGCAAGCAGAAGCGCTGGCGAGCGCTGTGGTCAGCATGCTACACGGCGATCGGCAAGGGCAAGCCAGATCTCGCGCTTGCGGGTTTCGGTCGCCGTTCCCCAGTCGATGATCTCGTCGATCGTGCGCAGGCATCCGCGGCAGTAACCGGTCCGCTCGTCCATCTGGCAGACCCCCGTACAGGGCGAGGGCAAGGGCCCGCCGTGGGTGCGCGGATCAAAGGGTGTGGGCTTCATGGCGTCAGCGTGGTGCCCGCAGCGGCGCGCCGCGCGGCCATTGCATTGCCGGCGCGGCTGGCCGCCTTGCGGCCGAGGTGGGCGGAGATGAATTGTCCTGCATCGACGACTGCATCAAGATCGACTCCCGTATCTATGCCGAGACCGCGCAAAAGATACAACACATCTTCGGTCGCCACATTGCCTGTTGCGCCCTTTGCATAAGGACATCCCCCCAATCCCGCCACCGACGAATGGAAGATCGAGACGCCGGCCTCGAGCGCCGCCAGGATATTGGCCAGCGCCTGGCCGTAGGTGTCATGGAAATGGCCGGCCAGCCGCTCCAGCGGAAATTCGGTGGCCAGCGCATCGAACAGCCGCCGGACCTGGCCGGCGGTGCCGACGCCGATGGTGTCGGCAATATCGATCTCGTCACAGCCAAGGTCACGCATCCGGCGCACGACATCAGCCACCGCAGACGGTTCGACCTCGCCCTGGTAGGGGCAGCCGAGCGAGCAGCTGACGCTGCCGCGCAGCCGGAGGCCATGGTCCTTCGCCGCCCGCGCAACATCGGCAAAGCGCGCGATCGATTCCGCGATCGAGCAGTTGATGTTCCTGTTCGAGAAGGCCTCGGACGCAGCGCCGAAGATCACCACCTCGTCGGCGCGCGCGGCGAGCGCGGCCTCGAAGCCCTTCATGTTCGGCACCAGCGCCGAATACAGCGTGCCCGGCCGACGCGCAATGCGTGCCATGACCTCGGTCGAGGTGGCCATCTGCGGCACCCATTTCGGCGACACGAAGGAAGCGGCCTCGATATTCGGGAGCCCGGCGGCCGTCAGCCGGTCGACCAGCTCGACCTTCACCTCGACCGGTATGGTTTCCTTCTCGTTCTGCAGCCCGTCCCGCGGACCGACTTCCACCAGCTTGACCTTGCGCGGCAAATCCATCTCAACCCTCGTGCGGCGTGAATGACAATAGTTGCGCGCCCTCGGCGACCTGGTCGCCGACGGCATACAGCAGACCGGCTACCGTGCCGTGCGCCGGCGCGCTGATCGTGTGTTCCATCTTCATTGCTTCCATGATCAGCAGCGGTGCGCCTTTTTCGACGGCGGCGCCCGCCTCGACCAGTAGCTGCACGATCTTGCCCGGCATGGGCGCGGTCAGGCGGCCGCCCTCGGCCTCCTGCTCGCCGGCATGGGCGATCGGGTCGCTCCATGCGAGCTGCCAGTGGGTACCGGCATGGAACACATGCAGGCTGTCGCCGTCGCGCACCACCCGGCCCCGCACCCGCTGGCCATCCAGCGACAGCGTCACCTGGCGGCCCTCGATCATGATGGCTCCGAGCTGCGCCTCACCGTCCGCGGCGCGCAGCCGCCAGCCATCGCGCCGGCAGTCCAGCACCAGTTCGAGCGCCTCGCCCGCCTGCAGCAGGCGCAGCCGCCGCTGGAAGCTGCCGTTCAGCCGCCAGCCGGACGCGTCCGCCCACGGGTCGGCGGATGCCGACGCGGGCTGTGCAAGCGCAGCGACTGCGAGCGCCAGTACCGGCAGCGGCGGCTGCACCGCCGGCGGGAACAGGCTGGCGTGATGGCGCTCGATCAGTCCGGTATCAAGGTCGGCACCGGCAAACGGGACCGATGCCACCAGCCGGCCGAGGAAAGCGACATTGGTCGCCGGCCCGACCACCTCGAATTCGGCCAGTGCCTGCGACATCCGGGCCAGCGCCTGCGCGCGGTCGTCGCCGCGCACGATCAGCTTGGCAATCATCGGGTCGTAATGCGGTGTAATCACATCGCCCTCGCGCACGCCCGAGTCGATGCGCCGGTCGCCATTGGCGAAATTCACTGCATCCGGCATCTGCAAGTGGCGCAGCGCACCGATCGACGGCAGGAATCCCTTCTCCGGGTTCTCGGCATAAATGCGTGCCTCGATCGCATGGCCGCTGATCTGCAGGTCATCCTGCAGCAATGGCAGCCGCTCGCCGGAGGCCACGCGCAGCTGCCATTCGACGAGATCGGTACCGGTGATCATTTCCGTCACCGGATGCTCGACCTGCAGCCGTGTGTTCATTTCCATGAAATAGAAGCTGCCGTCCTGGTTCGCGATGAACTCGACCGTGCCGGCGCCGACATAGCCGACCGCCTGCGCAGCATTGACTGCCGCCTCGCCCATCGCGCGCCGGCGCTCGGCGGTCATGCCAGGTGCCGGCGCCTCCTCCAGCACTTTCTGGTGGCGGCGCTGCACCGAGCAGTCGCGCTCGAACAGGTACACGCAATTGCCCAGCGTGTCGGCGAACACCTGGATCTCGATATGGCGCGGCCGCTGCAGGTATTTTTCCACTAGCACGCGATCGTCACCGAAGCTGTTGATCGCCTCGCGCTGGCAGGAGGCGAGCGCTGCCTTGAAATCTTCGCTGCGCTCGACGATGCGCATGCCTTTGCCGCCGCCGCCGGCGCTGGCCTTCAGCAGTACCGGATAGCCGATCGCATCCGCCTGCGCACGCAGGAAGTCCGCGTCCTGCCGTTCGCCGTGATAGCCGGGCACCAGCGGTACGCCGGCGGTCTCCATCAGCGCCTTGGCTGCCGACTTCGAGCCCATTGCGCGGATCGCCGACGCCGGCGGTCCGATGAACACGATGCCGGCTGCATCACAGGCAGCCGCAAAATCTTCGTTCTCCGACAGGAAGCCATAGCCGGGATGGATCGCCTGCGCACCGGTTTTTTTTGCAGCCTCGATGATGCGTGCGAACTGCAGGTAACTGTCCTTCGCCGGCGCAGCGCCGATGTGTACCGCCTCGTCGCACAGCGCCACATGGCGCGCATCCGCATCCGCATCCGAATACACCGCAACCGTGCGCACGCCGAGGCGGCGCGCAGTCGCAGCGACGCGGCAGGCGATTTCGCCGCGATTGGCGATCAGGATGGTGTTGAACATGTCTCGCTCCGGTCGTTTGTTCTTTTTTGTCTGTTCAATGGCCAGGGATCAGGCGGCGACTTTTTCAAGCACTGCCACGGTCTTGTCCCCTAGCGAGGCAATCTCTTCATCCGTCAGCACATACGGCGGCATCCAGTACACCGTCGTGCCGATCGGCCGCAACAGCAATTCCTGCTGCAGCGCCTCCGCAAAGAAGCGCCGCGAAAACCCGGCGCTGGCCACCGGCTTCACATCGAATGCGCAGATCATCCCGCGCTGCCGGACGTTCGATACCGCCGGATGCCGTGCCACCCGCGCCAGCGCATCACCCAGCTTTTGCGCACGCTCGCGGTTTTTCACGATCACATCATCCTGATCGAAGATGTCGAGCGTTGCCAGTGCCGCGCGGCACGCCAGCGGATTGCCGGTGTATGAATGCGAATGCAAAAAGCCGCGCGCAATGTCCGGGTGATAGAAGGCACGGTACACCGTGTCGGTAGTCATCACCAGCGACAGCGGCAGGTAGCCGCCGCTGATGCCCTTGGACAGGCAGAGGAAGTCCGGCCAGATGCCTGCCTGCTCGCAGGCAAAGAAGCTGCCGGTGCGTCCGCAGCCGACCGCAATCTCGTCGGCCACCAGGTGCACCGAAAATTCGTCGCACAGCGCGCGCAACTGCGTCAGGTAAGCCGGGTCGTACATCGCGATACCGACAGCGCACTGGACCAGCGGCTCGACGATCACTGCGGCAATCTGCGATGCGGACTGTTCCAGCAGCACGCGCATCCGGCGCAAAGCCTCGTCTTCACCGACCGCTGCCGGCGAAGGCACCACATGCGCACGCCGGTACAGGCTGCCATACGCCTCGGTGAAAATCGGCACGTCAGTTACGCCTAGCGCGCCGACGGTTTCACCGTGATAGCTGCCGGACAGGCAGACAAATTCCCGCTTCGCATCGCAGCCGGTATTGCGCCAGTAATGGAAGCTCATTTTCAGCGCGATCTCGACGGCGGATGCGCCGTCCGACGCATAGAAGCAATGGCCGAGCGCATGGCCGGTCTTCGCCGCCAGCCGCTCCGACAGCTGCACCACCGGCTCATGCGTGAAGCCGGCCAGCATTGCATGCTCGAGCCTGTCCAGCTGGTCCTTCAGCGCCGCATTGATGCGCGGGTTCGCATGGCCGAACAAATTCACCCACCACGAGCTCACGCCATCCAGGTAGCGTCGGCCCTCGTGGTCGAACAGCCATGCGCCCTTGCCGTGGCTGAGCGCCACCAGCGGCAGCGACTCATGGTGCTGCATCTGCGTGCACGGATGCCAGACACTGGCAAGGCTGCGCGCGACCCAATCATTGTTTGCTGCCTGATTCATTACATCCTGAAAATGCCGAACTTCGTTTCGTCGATCGGTGCGTTCAATGCAGCCGACAGTCCCAGCGCGAGCACGGTGCGGGTGTCGGCAGGATCGATCACGCCGTCATCCCACAGCCGCGCGCTCGCGTAATACGGATGGCCCTGCTTCTCGTACTGCTCGCGGATCGGCGCCTTGAATGCCGCCTCGTCTTCAGCGCTCCATGCGCCGCCCTTCGCTTCGATGCCGTCGCGCTTGACGGTCGCCAGCACCGACGCCGCCTGTTCGCCGCCCATCACCGAGATGCGCGCATTCGGCCACATCCACAGCATGCGCGGACCGAACGCACGGCCGCACATGCCGTAATTGCCGGCACCGAAGCTGCCGCCGATGATCACGGTGAATTTCGGCACCTGCGCAGTCGCAACCGCCGTCACCATCTTGGCGCCATGGCGCGCTATGCCCTCGTTCTCGTACTTCTGGCCAACCATGAAACCGGTGATGTTCTGCAGGAACACGAGCGGTATCTTGCGCTGGCAGCAGAGCTCGATGAAATGCGCGCCCTTGACTGCCGACTCGGAGAACAGAATGCCGTTGTTGGCAACGATGCCGACCGGCATGCCGTGCAGGTGCGCAAAACCGCACACTAGCGTACTGCCGAAACGCGCCTTGAATTCATCAAACTCGCTGCCATCGACGATGCGCGCGATGACCTCACGCACGTCGAACGGCTTGCGGGTATCGGTCGGTATCACGCCATAGATTTCGGACGGATCATAATTCGGCGCGACCGGCTCGCGCAGTGCAAGCGGCTGCGGCTTTTTGCGGTTCAGGTTGCCGACGATGCTGCGTGCAATCGCCAGTGCATGCGTGTCGTCCTGCGCGAGATGGTCGACCACGCCCGACAGCCGGGTATGCACGTCGCCGCCGCCGAGGTCTTCCGCGCTCACCACCTCGCCGGTCGCTGCCTTCACCAGCGGCGGGCCGCCGAGGAAGATCGTGCCCTGGTTCTTCACGATGATCGATTCATCGCTCATCGCCGGCACATAGGCGCCGCCCGCGGTGCAGGAGCCCATCACCACCGCGATCTGCGGTATGCCCTGCGCCGACATGTTGGCCTGGTTGTAGAAGATGCGGCCGAAATGCTCGCGGTCGGGAAACACCTCGTCCTGGTTCGGCAGGTTCGCGCCGCCGGAATCGACCAGATAAATGCAAGGCAGGTGGTTCTGCTGCGCGATTTCCTGCGCACGCAGGTGCTTCTTGACCGACATCGGGTAGTAGGTGCCGCCCTTCACCGTCGCGTCATTGCAGACGATCACGCATTCCTGGCCTTTCACGCGGCCGATGCCGGCGATCACGCCGGCGGCAGGTGCCGCATCGCCATACATGCCGAACGCAGCCAGCTGCGAGAATTCAAGGAAAGGCGTGCCCGGGTCGAGCAGCTGGTTGACGCGCTCGCGCGGCAGCAGCTTTCCGCGCGCGACATGCTTGTTGCGCGCCTCTTCGCCGCCACCCTGCGCAATGCGCTCGCAGTGCGCGCGCAGGTCCTCCACCAGCGCCTGCATCGCAGCCGCATTCGCTGCGAATTCCGGCGAGCGGGTATTGAGCTTCGATTCAATGACGGGCATTCAAAATCTCCGTTTTATTTTTCTTCAAAATCGCCGTCCACGTAATACCAGAGGCCGTCCTCGCGCACGAAGCGGCTGGTCTCCTCCAGCCGCTGCCCGCGCCCGCCGGCACGGCAGCGCGCGACGAAGCGGACCGTCCCGCGGTCACCTTCCTGCGAGGCCGACTTCACTTCCAGCCCCAGCCATTTCAGCGCCGGGTCGGTCACGGGCTCCTGCGGCCTCGTCGATGGATGCCAGGTCGCCTTCAGGTAGTCTTCGGTGCCGGTCACATAGGCGGTATAGCGCGAACGCATCAGCTTTTCCGGCGTATCTGCCACCGCCGCGCCGGCAAGAAAGGGACCGCAGCAGCTCTGGAACCGCGGGCCGCCGCAGGGGCAGCCGGCACCGCTGTCGGATCTGTCGTTTTTTGCCATGGTGCGTTCAGGCCAGTGCGCGGCCAATCAGGATTTTCTGGATGTCGCTGGTGCCTTCGTAGATCTGGCACACGCGCACATCGCGGTAGATGCGCTCGACCGGGAAGTCGGCCAGGTAGCCGTAGCCGCCGTGGACCTGTATCGCATCGCTGCACACCTTCTCGGCCATCTCGGTGGCAAACAGCTTGGCCATCGCCGCCTCTTTCAGGCAGGGCAGGCCGGCGTCCTTCATTGCCGCCGCATGCCAGACCAGCTGCCGCGCGGCCTCGATCTGCGTCGCCATGTCGGCCAGGCGGAACTGCACGGCCTGATGCTCGAACAGCGGCTTGTCGAAGCTTTGCCTGTCCTTCGCATACAGCAGCGCTGCATCGAAGGCCGCGCGCGCCATGCCGACCGCCTGCGATGCAATGCCGATCCGCCCGCCTTCAAGGCCGGACAGCGCGATCTTGTAGCCCATGCCTTCCTCGCCAATCAGGTTGGCGGCCGGAATGCGGCAATCCTCGAACACGATCTGTGCGGTGTCGGACGAATGCTGGCCGAGCTTGTCCTCGATGCGGGCGACGATATAGCCGGGCGTGTTTGTCGGCACCCAGAACGCGCTGATGCCGCGCTTGCCGGCCGCCTTGTCCGTCACCGCCATCACGATGGTCACGTCGGCATGCTTGCCGCTGGTGATGAATTGCTTCACCCCGTTGATCACGTAGTGGTCGCCGTCGCGGCGCGCGGTCGTGCGCAGCGCGGAGGCGTCGCTGCCTGCGTGCGGCTCGGTGAGCGCAAAAGCGCCCAACATCGCGCCGGAAGCCAGCGGGCGCAGCCATTGCTCCTGCTGCGCGTGGTTCGCATAAGCCATGGCGATGCTGCAGACCGGGCAATTATTGACCGAGATGATGGTCGACATGCCGCCATCGCCGGCGGCGATTTCCTCGATCACGATCGCCAGCGCCAGATAGTCGAGCCCGGCGCCGCCCAGTGCTTCCGGCACGGCGACGCCGAATGCGCCGAGCTGCGCCAGCTGCTTCAGCGCATCGCGCGGAAAGGCGCGCTCGCGGTCCCATCGTGCGGCGTTCGGCGCGATCTGCTGCTGTGAAAATTGATGCAGCGCGTCGCGGATCATCTGGTGCTGGTCGGGAAGGATCATTCGGAATGCTTACCGTGATTGAAAGTCACTGGATCCCGGCCTGCGCCGGGATGACTCATTAAAAGCTAGCCGCAACACCGTCATACCGCCGCCCGGCGAGGAAGGAGCTTCGCAACGCCTTCGTGGCGCCTTCCGAAGCGGCTCGGCTTGCATGGGGATCCGGCGTCTTGATAAAGACTACCAACGCATCACCCTGCCGTCATGGCTGATGAACGAGCCGGAATCCGCCGGCTTCAGCCTGTCCATCACCGTCAGCATGCCGCCCACGCTGTCCTGCACCGACAGCGGCGCGTTTGGCCCGCCCATGTCCGTCTTGACCCAGCCGGGACTGATCACTGCCAGCGTCAGGTCCGGATAGTCGTTGCGCGCCGAATGCACCGCCATGTTCAGCGCCGCCTTCGATGCGCGATAGACCCAGGCGAGGCTGGAGTCGGCATCGGCGATGCTGGCCAGCTGGCTCGTCAGGAAGACGAACTTGCCGCGCGCTGCGCCGACATTCGGCGCCAGCAGCGGCAAAACCTGCATCGCACCCAGCACATTCGCCTGCATGATTGCATCGAACACATCCGCCGCCGGCGGCTCGGCAGCGCCGTCCCAGGTGGGCAGCACGCCGGCCACATACAGCGCGAGGTCGATCGCCTCGCCATCCAGCTGCCATGCGAGGCCGGCCAGCGATTCCGGCCGGGTGACGTCGATATTCAGCGCATGCGCGCCCTCGCCTTCGAGCGCCGTGAGCGCATCGGTTCTGCGCGCGGTGGCAAACACCTTCCAGCCAGCCGCGTGCAGCTGGCGCACGAACTCGCGGCCGATGCCGCGCGACGCGCCGATGACGAGGGCGGTTTTCGCCATTTACAGCATCTCGATCGCGAGTGCCGTGCCTTCGCCGCCGCCGATGCAGAGGGCAGCCACGCCACGCTTGCCGCCGGTCTTCTTCAGCGCGCCCAGCAGGGTGACGATGATGCGCGCGCCCGAAGCGCCGATCGGGTGGCCGAGTGCACAGGCACCGCCATGGATGTTGATCTTCGAGTGGGCGATGTCATGCTCTTTCATCGCAGCCATGGCCACGGCTGCGAATGCCTCGTTCACTTCGAACAGGTCCACTTCGGCGCTCGACCAGCCGGTCTTCGCATACAGCTTCTGAATCGCCCCCACCGGTGCGGTGGTGAACCAGTTCGGCTCCTGCGAATGGCGCGTGTGGGCGAGGATCTTCGCGATCGGTGTGGCGCCCAGTTTCTTTGCGGTTGACTCGCGCATCAGCACCAGCGCTGCCGCGCCATCGTTGATCGACGATGACGAAGCGGCAGTAATCGTGCCGTCTTTCTTGAAGGCCGGACGCAGTTGCGGGATCTTGTCGAGCTTCGCCTTCAGCGGACCTTCGTCCTTGTCGATCACCACATCGCCGCCCTTGCCGGCCACCGTCACCGGGGCAATCTCCCACTGGAACGAGCCATCGGCGGTCGCGGCCTGAGCGCGCTTGACAGATTCAATTGCGTACGCATCCTGCGCTTCGCGCGTGAAGCTGTACTTGCTCGCGCAGTCTTCTGCATACGTGCCCATCGCGCGGCCCTTGTCGTAGGCATCCTCGAGGCCGTCGAGCATCATGTGGTCATACATCATGCCGTGGCCGATGCGGTAGCCGCCGCGCGCTTTCGGGATCAGGTAGGGCGCGTTCGTCATCGACTCCATGCCGCCGGTGATGACAACTTCGTTGGTGCCCGCAACCAGCGAATCGAAGCCGTACATCGTTGCCTGCATCGCCGAGCCGCACATCTTCGACAGCGTGACTGCGCCGGCCGAGACTGGGATGCCGGCCTTGATGGCCGCCTGGCGTGCAGGCGCCTGGCCCTGGGCAGCCATCAGGCAGTTGCCGAAAATGACGTCGTTGACGACGTCCGGGCTGATGCCGGCGCGCTCGACTGCGGCACGGATGGCGACCGCACCGAGGTCATGGGCGGCGAGGGACGAGAAATCGCCCTGGAAGGCACCCATCGGGGTGCGGGCTGCGCCGACGATGACGATAGGATCTTGCATGCTGTTCTCCAAGTGAGGGGGTCAGGCCGCTTCCGCTGCCGGCAGCGCCGGCTCGGGGGACCCGTCCTGGTTGATGAATCGGATTTCCTGCGGATACGGGAACACGTCGTCGACGAGTCCCTCGCGAATGCGTGCCTGCTTTTGCCGCCAGTAGGTGGCGCTCAGCAGATCGGCATGGTGCTTCATGAAATGCTGCCGGACCTTCAGGTTACCGAGCAGGAATACGCCGAACTGCTCGGGGAACACATCGTTCTTCGCCACCGGATACCAGGGCTCGCTGGCCATTTCGTCCTCTTCATTGCGAGGCGCCGGAATGTCGCGGAAATTGCAGTCGGTGATGTACTCGATTTCGTCGTAGTCGTAGAACACCACGCGGCCTTGCCGCGTGACGCCGAAGTTCTTGTACAGCATGTCGCCGGGGAAAATGTTGGCTGCGACCAGGTCCTTGATCGCATTGCCGTACTCGCGCACGCCATGCTCGAGCTTGGCTTCGTCGCCGGCCTGCTCGGCATCGGTCAGCCAGATGTTCAGCGGCGTCATCCGTCGCTCGATATACAGGTGGCGCACGATGATCTGGTCGCGGTCTTCCTCGACCAGCGACGGTGCCACCTGCTTCAGCTCGGCCAGCAGCTCTTCCGAGAAGCGCGAACGGGGAAAGGCCACGTTGGAGTATTCCAGCGTGTCGGCCATGCGGCCGACGCGGTCATGGTATTTGACCAGCAGGTACTTTTCCTTCACCAGTTCGCGCGTGGTCTCTTTCGGCGCCGGGAAGTGATCCTTGATCACCTTGAACACATACGGGAACGATGGCAGCGCGAACACTACCATCACCAGCCCGCGGATGCCGGGCGCAACTGCAAAACTGTCGGACGAGTTCGCGAGATGGTGCAGGAAGTCGCGATAGAACGCGGCCTTGCCCTGCTTGTGCAAACCGAGCACGGTGTAGATCTCGCTGCGCGGCTTGTCCGGCAGGATGGAGCGCAAGAACTTGACGTAGGCCGACGGCACTTCCATGTCGACCAGGAAGTACGCGCGGGTAAACGAGAACAGCAGGGTGATCAGCCCGCGGTCGGTCAGCACGGTGTCGATATACAGCTGGCCGCTCCGGTTGTGCAGCACCGGGATCACGAAGCCGAAGCTCTGGTTGCCGTTCACCAGCTTGCCGACCAGGTAAGCCCCCTTGTTGCGGAAGAACGGCGAGGCCAGCACCTGGATCTGGTGGTTTGCCTCCGGCGACTGCAGCCCGGGCAGCGCGCGCAGCCGGCGCTCGACCAGCGCGATATCGCTCTCGAGGTCGGCGAACTCGCCGGCGAACTGGAAGTTGGTCACCATCCGGCGCAGCGAACTGCCGAGGCCGTCCTTGGACGGATAGTAGACCCGGTAGACCGGCGTGCCGTCGCGCGGCTCGATGTACTCGGTCGAGATGGTCGGCCAGACGAAGATGAAGTCGTTGTTGAAATACGTGCGGTGCAGGATGTTGCAGCACACCGAGTTGAAGAAGGTCTCGGCCAGCTCGGGCTGGCGGTGCTCGGTCAGCATGCCGATGTAATGCAGCTTCACCTCGCGCCAGACGGCGTCGGTCAGTTCTTCTTCGTCGTATTCGTCTTCCAGCGCCTGCACGCACTCCTGCACGCGATGATCGTAGAACGCGATCCGCTCGCGCGCCTCTGCCTGCGCCTCTTTCCACGTCCTGTGCTCGAAATGCCGGCGCGCCGCCTGGCTGGCCTGACGGAACAGCCGATAGTGCTTGTCGAAGCCGTCGAGGATCACGCGCGCGATGTCGAACGCGATCTGGGACGACAGGAGCTTGGGAAAGTGCTGCATCGCGGGACGGTTCCTTCTGGTCGGGAATCAGGTGGTCAGGCCGTTTCGGCAAACAGCTCGCGGCCGATCAGCATGCGGCGGATTTCGCTGGTACCGGCGCCGATTTCATAAAGCTTGGCGTCGCGCCACAGGCGGCCGGTCGGATAGTCATTGATGTAGCCGTTGCCGCCGAGCGCCTGGATCGCCTCGCCGGCCATCCAGGTCGCCTTCTCGGCCGAGAAGAGGATCGCGCCGGCCGCATCCTTGCGCAGCGCGCGCACCTGGTCCGGCGTGGTGGCACGATCGCAGGCCTGACCAACGGCATAGACATAGGCCTTGCAGGCCATCATGGTCGAATACATGTCGGCCAGCTTGCCCTGCATGAGCTGGAACTCGCCGATCGGCTGGCCGAACTGCTTGCGCTCGTGCACATAGGGCACGACCACGTCCATGCAGGCCTGCATGATGCCGAGCGGTCCGCCGGACAGCACCGCGCGTTCATAATCGAGGCCGGACATCAGCACGTTGACGCCGCGGCCGAGCCCGCCGAGCACGTTCTCGGCCGGCACTTCGCAATCCTCGAACACCAGCTCGCCGGTGTGCGAGCCGCGCATGCCGAGCTTGTCAAGTTTCTGCGCGACGGAAAATCCCTTGAAGCCCTTTTCGATCAGGAAGGCGGTGATGCCGCGCGGCCCGGCCTCAATATCATTCTTGGCATAGACCACCAGCACATCGGCGTCGGGGCCGTTGGTGATCCACATTTTGCTGCCGTTCAGCACCCAGCGGTCGCCGCGAAACTCGGCGCGCAGCTTCATCGAGACCACATCCGAGCCGGCATTCGGCTCCGACATCGCGAGTGCACCGACATGCTCGCCGCTGATCAGCTTCGGCAGGTACTTCGCACGCTGCTCGGGCGTGCCGTTGCGGCGGATCTGGTTCACGCACAGGTTCGAATGCGCGCCGTACGACAGGCCGACCGATGCCGACGCACGCGAGATCTCTTCCATCGCGACGATGTGCGCGAGATAGCCCATCGCGCTGCCGCCGTATTCCTCGTCGGCCGTGATGCCGAGCAGGCCGAGCTCGCCCATCTTGCGCCACAGGTCCATCGGAAACTGGTCGCTGCGGTCGATCTCGGCGGCACGCGGCGCGATCTCGGCTTCGGCAAACTGGCGCACTGCGTCGCGCAGTGCGGCGATATCCTCGCCATGGTCGAAACTGAGTCCGGGCAGGTCAATCATCTGGGTCTCCGTTGGTGTTGTTCTTGATGATGTTGTCAGGCGGCGCGGCGCGGCGCGCGGGCGGCCGAGGCCTTCGGCTTTTCCATGCCCTCGTCGAGCATGCGGCGGCACTGGCCCTCGTGCGCGGCAATCTCGGCCAGCGTGACCTCGATGTCCTCGCGCTGCTGCTCGAGCGCCTCGCGATGGCGCGCCAGCACGGCCAGGAAACGCTTGAGCTGGGCGGAGGAATCCTTGGGCGACTCGTACATGTCGACCAGGTCCTTGATTTCCGACAGCGTGAGGCCGAGGCGCTTGCCGCGCAGCGTCAGCTTCAGGCGCGTGCGGTCTCGTGCGCCATACACGCGGGTGCGGCCGCCCGTCCCTTCGCGGCGCGGGCTGATCAAGCCCTGGTCCTCGTAAAAGCGGATCGCGCGCGGCGTAATGTCGAATTCGCGTGCCAGCTCGGTGATCGTGTAGGTGGCCATGGTCCCTTAATCAATACCCGCACCGGCCCGCAGGAAATGCGCGCCGGTGTTTGCGGTGCCTTGCTAGAATGGACGTTTACGTAAACGTCAATTAGTCGGCTATTGTAGGCGGGAGCCCCGAGTTTGCAAACCCTCCTGCGGCCGCTGTATCTCATGAATCCCCAAGAATCCGAACTTGATTACGCATTTGGCGAACAGCTCCCGCTCCCCGGCAGCTGCCTCGAGGTCGCGCCCGGCGTGCACTGGATCCGCATGGGCCTGCCGTTTGCGCTCAATCACATCAACCTGTGGCTGCTGGAAGACGGCGACGGCTGGACCATCATCGATTGCGGAATAGCGACCGATGACACGCGCTCAGCGTGGCAGCAGATATTCGCATCGCAGCTGGGAGGGCGACCGGTCACGCGCGTGATCGCCACCCACTGCCACCCCGATCATGTCGGCCTGTCGGCCTGGCTATGCGAGCGCTGGCAGGCACCGCTGTGGATGACGGTCGGCGAATACGGGTTCGCACGCATGATGGCCGCCGGCCTGCCGGGCGCCGACGGGCCGGCGATGATCCCGCACTTCCGCCGCCACGGGCTGACCGATGCCGGCAAGCTGGCCGAGCTCGAGGGCCGCAAGAGCTATTACCCGGCGCTGGTGCCGAAGGTGCCCGAGCATTTCGTGCGCCTGTCCGACACGCAGTCGGTACGGATTGGCGCGCACGACTGGCGCATCATCACCGGCTTCGGCCACTCGCCCGAGCATGCAGCGCTGTATTGCGAGTCGCTCGGCGTTCTGGTGTCGGGCGACATGGTGCTGCCGCGGATTTCGACCAACACATCGGTGTTCGCAGTCGAACCGGAGGCGGATGCCGTCGGCCAGTTCCTCGACTCGCTGCAGAAATTCCTGCCGCTGCCGGCCGATACGCTGGTGCTGCCTTCGCACGGCAAGCCCTTCCGCGGCCTGCATGCACGCATCGCACAACTGCAGCAGCATCACGCGGACCGGCTGGCCGAGGTGCATGCCGCATGCGCGACCCCGCAATCGGCCGCCGATATCCTGCCGCTGATGTTTCGGCGCGAGCTTGACACGCACCAGCTGACCTTTGCCATGGGGGAGGCGCTGGCCCACCTGCACCGGCTCTGGCATGCCGGCAAGCTGCAGCGCATCGAAAGCGATGACGGCGTGCTTCGTTTCGTGCATTGAAACCGCAAGTAACACGAATTCCCTTTAAAAATTCACAATATTCGCCTTTGTTACAGACAATTGCGCAGCTAATGACTGACTATTACAGGATGTAATGCAATAGTCGTGAATCATGAATTCATCACAAGAACGCCTGGAGTTCAGTGGGAGACTGCAACAGGCGCTGCGCAACGCGGATCATCCTCCCAATAGTCCGACCCAGCTGGCGCGCGAATTCAATCTTCGCTTCAGCGGTCATCCGGTCACTGTGCATGCAGCGCGAAAATGGCTGCAGGGCGAGTCGATACCGACGCAGGAAAAGCTGCGTGCGCTGGCCAGCTGGCTGGACGTACCGGCCGACTGGCTGCGCTTCGGCAATGTCGACGGCCCGCGCAGCAAGAGCGGCAGCAGCCTGTCGGCGATGGATGCGAAGATGATGGGCAACTTGCAGCAGCTCGACGAGCATCACCGGATGATCGCGTACGAATTCCTTCGCCTGCTGGTGAAAAGCTGCAAGAAAAAATGAAAGCAGCGCGGCCGCTGCCTCAGGCGGTCGCCAGCGAGCGCAGGTAGCGCAGCCCGGAAATGGCGCGACTGCCGTACCAGGACAGCATCTCTCCATCCACCAGCCGCACCGGCTTGCCAAGCTGGCGCTCGAGCGCGTCGGCGTGCGCCTCGGTAAAACGATACGGCTCGCTCGACAGCAGCACCTCGTCGATCGCATCCGCGACCGACTCGCTCCAGCGGAATTCCGGATAGCGGCTGGTCGAAGGCGCCGGCCACTGGCGCCATCCGACCAGCTCCAGCATGCGCGCAATATAGGTGTCGCCCGACACCGTCATCCACGGATCCTGCCAGATGCAGTACAGCACGCGCTGCGTGCGCCGCGGCACGGCCAGTGTCAGCGCATATTCCTGCTCGAAGCTTGCGCACAGCGCCTCGGCCTGCGCATCGGCGCCGAAGATGCCGCCGAGCAGCCGGTAGAGGGAAAGATTGTCGCGCGGGCCCAGCGGATGGGTAACGATCACGTTCGGCACGAACTCCGCCAGCTGCTCGACCGTCGGCTTCTCGTTTTCATCGATATTGACCAGCAGGTGGGTCGGCGCAAGCCGGCGGATCTTGTCGATGTTCACATCCTTCGTGCCGCCGACCTTGGGAATTGTTGCGACGGCATCTGCCGGATGGATGCAGAAGCCGGTACGACCGACCAGCCGATCCGCGAGGCCCAGCGCGCATACCAGCTCGGTTACCGAGGGCACCAGCGAGACGATGCGCGGCGCGCCGTCGACCGGCTGGTGCTCGCGTCCGATGGCATCGACCAGTGCGCTCATTCGCTGGCGTTCAGCTGGTCGCGCGACGGCTTGTGCGGCGCGCGCGCGAACGCGGCGTCATACAGCCAGTTCGGCAGCAGCCGCAGCAGCCAGGAGACGCCGCGCATCTGCCACGGGATCACCGCATAGCTGCGGCCGGCTCCGATCGTGCGCACTGCCTGCCGCGCGAAACGGTCGGCGGTCATCAGGAAAGGCATCGGGTAGCTGTTGACGCGGGTCATCGGGGTATCGATATAGCCGGGCGCGATTGTCACTACCCGGATCCGGTGCCGCCGCAATTCCACCCGCAGCGACTCGCAGTAACTGATCACGGCCGCCTTGGATGCGCTGTAGGCCTCGGCACCCGGCAGCCCGCGGATGCCTGCCACGCTGGCGATGCCGACCAGCCGCGGCGCCGGCCCACCGCGCGCGGCCTGCATTTTCATGGTCGCAATGAACGGTGCGAAGGTGGCGGCAGTCGCCAGCAGGTTGGTATCGACGATCTGGCGAAATACCTCGAGGTCGCCGGCGCGCTCGGTCAGCGTGCCATAGGAAATGCCGGCATTCGCCACCACGACATCGATGCCGCCGGCCTGCCGGATGAAATCGTCGGCAGCCGCGGCCAGCGCCGCATGGTCATTCACGTCGACCGGATAGATGGCATGCCGCGCCGGGCCCGGGAGGGTGGCCAGCAGCGCCTGCAGGCGTTCGGCGCGCCGCGCGACCAGGCCGACGCACGCGCCCTGCCGCGCATATTCCCGTGCCAGCGCCTCGCCGAGGCCGCTCGAGGCGCCGGTGATGAACACCCGTTGCATCGCGTGCGCCGCTGCGCTTACTTCTTCTTTGCGACCAGCGCGTCCATTACCTGCAGCGTCGCGCGGTTCAGCGCATCTTCGGACAGGCCGCGCAGCTGCTCGCCGAGAATCGACGGCGACGTCAGGTACTGGCCGTCGATCGCCACCGTCGGCACGCCATTGATCCGGTAGGCGTCCTGCAACTGGCGCACGCGGTTCACCTTGCTTTGCACGGTGAAGGAATTGAAGGTGTCGGTGAACTTCTTCATGTCCACGCCCTGGCGCTCGATGAAGGCCATGATCTGCTCTTCACGGTCGAGCTTCTGGCGCTTCACGTGGATGGTGTCGAACACTTCCTTGTGCAGGTCGAGCCGGTTCATCGCTTCCAGCGTGTAGTACAGCTTCTGCTGCGGCACGAACGAATCGCGGAAGCCGACCGGCACGCGCTTGAGCACGATGCGTTCGCCCTGCTTCTTCGACCATTCGGCGAGATGGGGCTCGAACTCATGGCAGTGCGGGCAGTTGTACCAGAAGAATTCCAGCACCTCGACCTTCTTGCCGGTGTCGGTCGGCTGCGCCTGCTGCAGGCGCTGGTATTCGACGCCCTCGACGGGCGCATTCGGCGCTGCAGCAACCGACGAGGCGATCAGTCCGAAGCTGGCGATGAGGAACAGGCGTTGCAGGAGTCGCATGGATTTTCCCGGTGAAGTGAAGATCATGAAGTGACAGTTATTTGGGTACGCGCACCACGGCAGCATCGACGCCGTTGTCGGACAGCCGCACGCGCGCGCGATTCAGGGCCTCGACGTCGGCAAACGGGCCGACCCGTACCCGGTACAGCGTGCCCAGTTCGGACTTGCGCTCGGCAATGCCGGCCGCCACGCCCATCAGCGCCAGTCGGGCTTTGGTCGCCTCGGCGTCCTGCAGCTCGCGGAACGCGCCGGCCTGCAGATAGTAGGTGAAGGTCTCGGCGCCCGCCGGCGCGGAAACATTTGCTGACGAAGACGGCGCGGCCGGAGCGGCAGGTGCCGGCGCAGGCGCTGCAGGAGCCGGAGGCGTCGGGGCAGCGGGCGCGGGCGCCGGCTTCACGGCCGGCGCCTGCTCGGGTGCGGCAGGCGGCGGCGCCTGTTCGGGCCGGGCGTCCGCAATCCGCTCGCGGCGCTCGCGTGCGCCTCCCTGCAGGGTCTTGTTCGGATCGCCGAGCTCGCCGGCCGACGGCGACTGCCGGCCGATCTTGTCGACGAAGGGCAGCGGCGTCTTCATGATCGTCATGGCCACGCCGACCGCGACCAGCAGGCCGATGATGAGGCCGACGATCAGGCCAGTGACGGTGCCGCCCTGCTGGCGGCGCAGCGGCCGCATGGTCACATCCTGGCCGGCGTCGACACGCCGATCAGTTGCAGCCCGTTGCGCAGCACCTGGCGGGTGGCCAGCAGCAGCGCGAGGCGGGCCAGCTTCAGCGCCTCGTCGTCGACCAGCACCCGCTCGGCGTTGTAGTAGCTGTGCAGTTCGCCGGCCAGGTCGCGCAGGTAGAACGCCACCTGGTGTGGGCCGAGTTCCTCCGCCGCCTTCTGCAGCATCTCGGAAAACTCGGCCAGCTTGGCCAGCAGCGCCGCTTCGCGCGGCGAGGACAGCGGCGCCAGGTCGACCGCCTTCAGCGCGGCCTCGTCGCCGCCCCATTGCGCCAGCACCGAGCAGATGCGCGCATGCGCATACTGCACGTA
>JAIXTG010000134.1 GCA_027484285.1 Oxalobacteraceae bacterium
AGTTTGCCGTCCTCGAACAGCAGCTCGAGGTGCTTCTGGAGTACCAGTTCATAGCGCGGGCGCAGCGCGGCGATGCGCTTGGGCTCCCAGCCGGGCATCGGGATGCCGATCATTGCATCCCACAGGTTCTTGCCGGTCAGTCCGCCAAAGGCGGCTTTCGGATCCAGTTCGCCGCGCGGCAGGTCGGCCTGGCGGTGCAGGTCGTTCAGCCGGTCCAGCATGAAGAAGATCACGAGCAGCATCCCCACCAGGCCGGTGAATATCAACAGCAGCAGGATGGTGTTCATCTGTTGCTCCATGAGGGTCTTTTCTTCCTTTGCCCGCCGGCGCTCAGCGGAGCGCCGGTTCGGCGTTCAGTTGCGCGCGCAGTTTTTTTACGTTGGCCGACAGTATCTGCGACACCCTTGATTCCGACACGCCCAGCACTTCGCCGATCTCGCGCAGGTTCAGCTCTTCCACGTAGTACAGCGAGATCACTAGCTTGTCACGCTCCGGCAGGCCGTCGATCGCCTCGGTCAGCGCTTCCATCATCTGCGCTTCCTCGACCAGCGCTTCCGGCTGGCGCGACTTCTGCTCCGGCACGTTCATCACTTCGTCGGTCACGACTTCCATCGAGTAGGTCTCGAACTGGCGTGCCGCGCCGCGGTCTTTCTCGTAGCTGTCGATCTCCATGCCCATGAAGTCGGCCAGTTCGGCCGGCGTGGGCGCGCGCCCGAGCTCGGAGGCCAGCGCCTGGTTCGCGCTGCTGTGCGACTTGTTGAAGGCAACAGCCGAGCGCGGCAGGAAGGACAGCCGGCGCACCTCATCGATCATGGCGCCGCGGATGCGCGTATGCGCATAGCTTTCGAAAGCCACGCCCTTGGTCGGGTCGAACGAGCGTGAAGCCTCGATCAGGCCGATCATGCCGACCTGAACCAGTTCGTCCACTTCCATGAAGGGCGGAATGCGCGCCTTCAGGTGGACGGCGATGCGCTTGACCATGCCGAGGTGGTCGAGGATCAGCGCCTCTTCCTGGTTCCCGGTTTGTTCATAGAGTCGGATCGAGGGCGGCATGTTTTAGCCTCCGGGCGTCTGTTGGACCAGCCGTTCCATGAAAAACTGCAGCCCGCCGGAGGCGTGGCCGATTTCAGGCAGGTTGGCGAGGGCGTCGGCCAGCCGTCGGTAATCCCGCGCGCCGGCGCTGCCGGGTGCGAATTCCAGCACGGACTGGTATTTTTTGAGGGCGGTGAGCACCAGCTCGTCGGCCTCGATGGATGTCAGGTAGTGCAGGCTCTTGCCGAGGAAGCGGTTGCAGACGTCGTTCACCCGGCGGTACAGGTGGGCGCCGGCGGCCTGGCTCTCGACCATGTTCGGTATCAGGTAGATCTCGTCGAGCTCGAGGTCGCGCGTCATCACCTTGATGATGCCGTAGGCATCGGCGATCGACGACGGCTCGTCCTTCACCACGATGAAGCGGCGCTGGCAGGCCTCCATGAACGCCAGCACCGACGGCGCGATGCCGGCCGCCGTGTCGACGATCAGGTAATCGATCTCGTCGTCCAGCTCCGAGAAAGCCTGGACGATGCCGGCGGTGACGGCGGCCGACAGGCCGGCCATCTGGTGCACACCGGATGCGCCGGGCACCAGCTTCACGCCCTGGCGAGAGGTCACGATGATCTCTTTCAGCGTCTTTTCCCCGGCGATCACATGCGACAGGTTGTACTGGGTCTGGCAGCCGAGCGCGATCTGCGCATTCGCCAGCCCGAGGTCGCCATCGAGCAGCATCACGCTCTTACCCATCAGGGACAGCGCAACCGCGAGGTTGGTCGACAGCGTGGTCTTGCCGACCCCGCCCTTGCCGCTGGCGATACCAATGACTTCGGTGCGGCGCGTAGCCGTTGCTTGCTTAGCTTGCATGTGCGCTCTTCTCAATGCGTGCGACCAGCGCGCGGGCGGCGGTCATGACAGAGGGATCGGATTCTTCATCGGCTGCTTCGTCGGCGACCAGGTCGGGTGCGGCGATCGCGAGGCCGCAGATGGCCAGCGTCACCAGTTCGGCAGCGGTGAACACCTGGCAGCCATCGGCAGCGGACGGGCTGTGCGACGCGCCCGACAAGGGCACCGGCTTCTCGCACAGCGTCTGGATCAGCGCCCACGGCTGGGTCGCCTCGTCCATGCGCGAGGCCATCAGGCTGGTCCACGCAAACGGCGCGTCGACCAGGAAGCGGCGCACGGTAGTGCCGGCGGCATCGGCCGGCAGCACGAGGTGGCAGCCGATGTCGGCGCCGCAGCTGCGTACCTGTTCCATTGTTGCCAGCACTTCGACGCCCGGGGTATCGATCAGCACCAGCTGCCGGCCGCCCAGTTCGCCGAGCAGCATCTTCAGGGTGTCCGGGTCGTTCGCGCGCAGGCAGTCCACGCCCGCCTGTGCGCACAGCATCTGGATCTGGCTCCACGCGCCGGCACGCTGGTCGCAGTAGGAAATCACCGCCACCGACTCGTTGCCCTTGCGCTCGGCGGCCGCACGCGCGAGGCGGGCGACCATCATGGTCTTGCCGGCGCCGGCCGGGCCGGCGATCGCGTGCACGCCGCGCTGCGGCAGCTTGGCCCAGTGCTCGCCCAGGCTTTTCACCAGGTGCGCATGCAGTGCCTGCTTCGCCTGTTCGAGGTCGTCCATGTCGCTGACATGGTCCACCAGCAGCGTGCGCAGCGAGACCGGGATGCTGGCCTCGGCCAGCGCGGCGACCAGCGGGCGCACCGCGCCGCGTGCGGGCGACTCGGTCTGCCAGGCGGCCACGCGCTGGGCCAGCTTGAATTCACGGCGGATCGCCGCCAGTTCGTCGCGCACCATGTCCACGATCTCGCGGCCGCGGATGTAGTCGCGGTGATCGGCGGCGTCACGTGCGGCGCTGGCCGCGTCTGCAGCACGGGCAGCGGGGCGCTGCGGTGCGCGGGCCGCGGGAGCATAGGTGACGTCGGCTTCCTCGTCGTCGGCCGCATCGAGGTCTTTCATCGACTGCTGCAGTGCGGCGCCGAACCGGATGCCGTCAGCGGCAGCCGGTGCAGCGGCGGGGGCAGGGCGGGACGCCAGCCAGGGCTCGTGATCCATCTCGGGTACCACGTCGACGGCAACGATGACTTCATGCTGGCCGTTGACTTTGGCGTTCGAGATGAACAGCACGTCTTCACCGTACAGCTTGACGGCTTTCTCGGTCGCTCGGCGAAGGTCTTTGGCGAGGATGCGTTTGAGTTCCATGCGGTTTTCCTGGTCAGGACTTGTTCTGTGCTTCCACCGTGAAGATCACCTTGACCGCCTGGTCATCGGGAATCTCGGTGTAGGAAAGTACGGTCATCTCGGGGATCCGGTGGCGGACCATTTTCGACAGCCACGGCCGGATCGACGGCGCGACCACCAGCACGGCCGGATTGCCCTGGTCTTCGACGGTGCGCGCGGAATCGCGCAGCGCGGAGAACAGGCTCTCGGCCAGGCCCGGCTCGATCACCACGCTCTGTCCGGGCGCGCCATTGGTCAGCACGTTGTGCAGCAATTGTTCGAGATCGGGCGCCAGTGTCATCACCGGAAGGTTGTCCTGCGCGTCGACCAGGTCCTGAACGATCATGCGGCCCAGCTTCGGGCGGACCACGGCGCACAGCTGCTCGGGATCCTGGGTGCGTGCGGCCGCATCCGACAGGGTCTCGACAATGGTGCGCATGTCGCGGATCGGAATGCCCTCGGTCAGCAGATGCTGCAGGGTGCGGGTAATGACGCCCAGCGCCATCTTGCCCGGTACGAGGTCTTCGACCAGCTTCGGCGATTTCTGCGCCAGCTTGTCCAGCAGCTGCTGGGTCTCGTCATGCGAGAGCAGGTCGGCCGAGTTCTCACGCAGTACTTTGTTCAGGTGGGTAGCGATCGCGGTGGCCGGGTCGACCACGGTGTAGCCGAGCGTACGCGCATAGTCGCGCTGCGACGGATCGATCCAGACCGCCTCCAGCCCGAATGCCGGCTCGCGGGTCGCGATGCCTTCCAGCTGGCCATAGACCTTGCCCGGGTTGATCGCCAGCTCGCAGCCGCTCTTGATGTCGCCCTTGCCGCGCACCACGCCGTTGAGCACGATGTGATAGACATCCGGGTCGAGGTTGAGCGCGTCGCGGATGCGCACCGGCTGCACTAGGAAGCCGAGCTCGGCCGACAGCTTCTTGCGCACGCCTTTCACGCGCGGCATCAGCTGCCCGCCGGTTTCCGGATTCACCAGCGGGATCAGGCCGTAGCCGATCTCGAGGCCGATCAGGTCGACCTGCTCCACGTCTTCCCAGCCGAGTTCCTTCGGCGCCTCGGCCGCCTGCTGCTCGGCCGCCTTCTGTTCATTCTCGACCGCGGCGGTCTCGTCATTCCGGATCAGCAGCAGGCCAAGGCCGGCCGCCACCAGTGCCAGCAGCAGGAATACCAGGTGCGGCATGCCGGGGATGATGCCGAGGATGGTCAGGATGCCGGCGCTGATGAACAGCGCGGACGGGTTCGACAGTTGCGACACCGCCTGGTCGGTCATGGATTCCGAGGTCGTCACGCGGGTGACGATGATGGCGGTAGCCAGCGACAGGAACAGCGACGGGATCTGTGCCACCAGGCCATCGCCGATGGTCAGCAGTACATACAGGCGGCCGGCATCGGCAAACGACAGGTTGTGCTGGGCGACGCCGATTGCGAGGCCACCGATCACGTTGATCAGCAGGATCAGCAGGCCGGCCATCGCGTCGCCTGACACGAATTTCGAGGCACCGTCCATCGAGCCGAAGAAATCCGCTTCCTGGCCGATCTCGTCGCGCCGCTTCTTCGCTTCTTCCTGGGTGATCGAGCCGGCGTTCAGGTCGGCGTCGATCGCCATCTGCTTGCCCGGCATCGCATCCAGCGTGAAGCGCGCATTGACTTCCGACACCCGGCCAGCGCCCTTGGTGACCACGATGAAGTTAATGATCATCAGGATCACGAAAATGATGAAGCCGACCAGATAGTTGCCGGCAATGACGAATTCGCCGAAGGCGGCAATCACTGCGCCCGCCGCATGCTCGCCCTCGTGGCCGTTCACCAGGATCACCCGGGTCGAGGCCACGTTCAGCGCCAGCCGCAGCATGGTGGCAAACAGCAGCACGGCCGGAAACGACGAGAATTCCAGCGGCTTGTTGGTACCGATCGCCACCATGATCACCATCACGCTGATCAGGATGTTGAAAGTGAACAGCACGTCCAGCAGCAGCGGCGGCAGCGGAACGACCAGCATCGCCATGATCAGCAGCACGAGGAAGGGGATGCCGAGCCCTTTGAGCTCGAACCCCGACAGGCGCTGTCGAATTGTTGACATGGAGAGG
>JAIXTG010000042.1 GCA_027484285.1 Oxalobacteraceae bacterium
GCCTGCTGCACATCCTTCAGCGCGTAGCGCTGGTTGATCTCGATCTTCACCTTGCCGCTGGAAACCATCTCGAACAGTTCATTCGCGGTCGCCTCGAGGTCGCTGCGCTTGGCGGTGTAGGCAAACAGCGTCGGACGGGTGACGAACAGCGAGCCGCGCGAGGCCAGCTCGTTGAGCGAGAACGGCGGCACCGGGCCGGACGCCGAGCCGTAGCTGACCATCATGCCGAGCGGCGACAGGCAGTCGAGCGACTTGGTGAAAGTATCCGCACCGATCGAGTCGTACACCACAGGCACGCCGGCGCCGTTGGTGATCTCTTTCACGCGCGCGACGAAGTCTTCCTTGTTGTAGTTGATGGTGTGCGTGCAGCCGTGCGCTTTCGCGATTTCGGCTTTCTCGTCGGAGCCGACGGTACCGATCATGGTCACGCCGAGCGCCTTCGCCCACTGGCAGGCGATCAGGCCGACGCCGCCTGCGGCAGCGTGGAACAGGATGGTCTCGCCGCCCTTGAGCGGGAAGGTGCGGCGGAACAGGTACTGCACCGTCATCCCCTGCAGCATCATGGCTGCAGCAGTCTCGAAATCGATCCCGTCGGGCAGCTTC
This sequence comes from Oxalobacteraceae bacterium, assembly GCA_027484285.1. GTDB lineage: Bacteria > Pseudomonadota > Gammaproteobacteria > Burkholderiales > Burkholderiaceae_D > Pernthalerella. Next base: position 604 of record JAIXTG010000042.1, read on the forward strand.
ACCAGGCTGGCGGACGGCATCACGCGCGCTTCGGCATACGCACCCGGCGGACGGCATGCATAGGCAACACGGTCGCCGACCTTGACTTCGCTGACGCCCGGGCCGATCGCCTCGACCACGCCGGCGCCTTCCATGCCGATGCCGGCCGGCAGCGGCTGCGGATACAGGCCGGTGCGGAAATAGACGTCGATGTAATTCAGGCCGATCGCATGATGGCGGACACGCGCCTCGCCCGGCCCTGGTTCGCCGACTTCAACGTCGACATACTCCATCACCTCAGGTCCGCCGTTGGTCTTGCACCGGATTGCCTTCGTCATTCTTTTCCCCCGTCTGGATATTGCAAAAAAGAAGCGAATGATAGCGCCAATCCCGGGCCGCTTCAGTGGGGCGCGGCAAGGGCGGCCTTTGACGCCGGCAAAGACCGCCGGCAGGCCGGTTCAGTCGGAGCCGAACAGGTCGCGGCTGTAGACCTTGTCGCGCACGTCCTCCAGGTCCTCGGTGATGCGGTTGGCGACGATCACGTCGGCCTCGCGCTTGAAGGCGGCGAGGTCGTTCACCACGCGCGAACGGAAGAACTCCGGCTCGGACATCGTCGGCTCGTAAACGATCACTTCGATGCCCTTGGCCTTGATCCGCTTCATCACGCCCTGCGCGCTCGACGAACGGTAGTTGTCGGAGCCCGCCTTCATGGTCAGCCGGTACATGCCGACGACCCGCGGATTGCGGGCAACGATGCTGGATGCGACGAAGTCCTTGCGGGTGCTGTTGGCCTCGACGATCGCATGGATCAGGTTCTGCGGGACATCCTTGTAATTGGCCAGCAGCTGCTTGGTGTCCTTCGGCAGGCAATAGCCGCCGTAGCCGAATGACGGGTTGTTGTAGTGGTTGCCGATGCGCGGGTCGAGGCATACGCCGTCGACGATCGGGCGGGTATCCAGGCCGTGGGTTGCCGCATAGGTGTCGAGCTCATTGAAGAAGGCCACCCGCATGGCGAGGAAAGTGTTGGCGAACAATTTGATCGCCTCGGCCTCGGTCGAACCAGTGAACAGTACCGGCACGTCCTGCTTCAGCGCGGCCTCGGTCAGCAGTCCGGCGAAGCGCTTCGCCTCCGGCAATTCGGAGCCGATCACGATGCGCGACGGGTACAGGTTGTCATACAGCGCGCGGCCCTCGCGCAGGAACTCGGGCGAGAACACCAGGTTCTCGAAGCCCAGTGCGGCCCGGGCCTGCTGCGTGAAGCCGACCGGCACGGTCGACTTGATGACGGCCAGCGCATCGGGATTGATTTCCTTCACGTCGCGGATGACCGATTCCACCGACGTCGTGTTGAAGTAATTGGTCTCGGGGTCGTAGTCGGTCGGCGTGGCGATGACCACGAAGCTGGCGTCACGCAGCGCCTCGTGCTTGTCGGTCGTTGCACGGAAATCCAGCTGGCCCGACTGCAGCAGCCGCTCGATATCGGCATCAATGATGGGCGACTGGCCGCGGTTGAGCATGGCCACTTTCTCTTCGCTGACGTCGAGTGCCACCACCTGGTTGCGCTGGGCCAGCAGCACCGCGAGCGAAAGGCCGACGTAGCCGCAGCCTGCAATTGCAATTTTCAAAATCCATCCTCTCGATCAAGCCGCCACTTTCGTGCCGGAGGTTCCCGGACGAAACCGGGCCGCGCGATTATAGCCGCCGCGCCCTGCGGCCAATCGCATGGAAAAGGCCGGTGAAAACCCGCCACTGCAGCCGCCCGGACGAATTTCCGGCAAGGGCCGTATGGTAGAATCCGCACCCTGTTCCGCCCCCGCCCCGCGCAGATTTTTCCTCCCAAGCGCTTGATTTTTAAGCCGAAAGCCGCGTGGCGACGCAAACAACCCAACTCAGGAAGAACGACACACATGGCTGGACACAGCAAATGGGCCAACATCAAGCACAAAAAGGCCGCCACTGACGCCAAGCGGGGCAAGATCTGGACCCGCCTGATCAAGGAAATCACGGTCGCTGCCCGCATGGGTGGCGGCGACATCGCTGCCAACCCGCGCCTGCGGCTGGCCGTCGACAAAGCTGCCGATGCCAATATGCCAAAGGACAACGTGACCCGCGCCATCCAGCGCGGCACGGGCGGCCTCGAAGGCGTCAACTACGAAGAAATCCGCTACGAAGGCTACGGCATCAACGGTGCGGCACTGATCGTCGACTGCATGACCGACAACCGGGTGCGCACCGTGGCCGAGGTCCGGCATGCGTTCAGCAAATTCGGCGGCAACATGGGCACCGAAGGGTCGGTCGCTTTCCTGTTCCGGCACTGCGGCCAGCTGCTGTTTGCGCCCGGCACTAACGAGGATGCGCTGATGGAAGCGGCGCTCGAGGCCGGCGCCGAAGATGTGATTGTCGATGATGAAGGCGGCTTTGAAGTCATCACCGATCCCTACGAGTTCTCGCGCATCCGCGAGGCGCTTGAACAGGCCGGCTTCAAGCCGGAACTGGCCGAAGTAACGATGAAGCCCTCCACCAGCACCGAATTCACCGGCGAGGACGCGCAAAAGATGCAGAAACTGCTCGATGCGCTGGAAAACCTCGACGACGTGCAGGAGGTCTACACCAACGCCGTCATCAACGAATGATTCCCGCCGGCCGCTGCAGCGCGGCGGGCGTCTCTCCTACTTTCCGATTTCCTTTCCATGAAAATTCTCGTCGTTGGCTCCGGTGGCCGTGAACATGCGCTCGCTTGGAAGCTCGCGCAATCCAAGCGCATTCAGCTGGTGCTGGTAGCGCCCGGCAACGGGGGCACCGCCCTCGATTCGCGCCTGAAGAACGTGCCCATCACCGATCCGGCCGAGCTGGCCGATTTCGCGCAGCGCGAGCAGGTCGCGCTGACCGTGGTCGGTCCCGAGGCCCCGCTGGCCGCCGGCATCGTCGACCTGTTCCGCGAGCGCGGGCTGAAGATTTTCGGCCCCTCGCAGAAGGCGGCCCAGCTGGAAAGCTCGAAGGATTTCGCCAAGGCCTTCATGCAGCGCCACGGCATTCCGACCGCGAAGTACCAGACCTTCTCCGATGCACAGGCCGCACACCGTTACATCGACGAGCAGGGCGCGCCGATCGTGATCAAGGCCGACGGCCTGGCCGCCGGCAAGGGCGTCGTCGTTGCGATGTCGCTGGACGAAGCGCATGCGGCGATCGACATGATGTTGTCGGACAACCGCTTCGGCGACGCCGGCGCGCGCGTGGTGGTCGAGGAATTCCTCGCCGGCGAGGAAGCCAGCTTCATCGTGATGGTCGACGGACGCAACATCCTGCCGCTGGCAACCAGCCAGGACCACAAGCGCCTGCTCGACAACGACCAGGGCCCGAATACCGGCGGCATGGGCGCCTACTCTCCTGCACCGATCGTCACCCCCCAGCTGCATGCGCGCGTGATGCGCGAAATCATCCAGCCGACCGTGCAGGGCATGGCGAAGGACGGCATTCCTTACACGGGTTTCCTGTACGCCGGCCTGATGATCGATGCCGAAGGCAATCCGAAGACGCTGGAATTCAACTGCCGGATGGGCGACCCGGAGACGCAGCCGATCATGGCGCGCCTGAAGACCGATCTGGTGACAGTAATGGAGCATGCGGTCAACGGCACGCTCGATGCCATCGAGCTCGAGTGGGACCGCCGCACTGCGCTCGGCGTGGTAATGGCAGCCGGCGGCTATCCGGATGCCCCGCGCAAAGGCGACGTCATCACGGGCATTCCGGCCGAATCGGCGGACAGCATGACCTTCCATGCAGGCAGTGTGCTGCAGAACGGCGAGCTGACCACCGCGGGCGGACGCGTGCTGTGCGTGGTCGGCCTCGGTGACAGCGTGCGCGTCGCGCAGAAGCATGCCTATGACGCGGTCGACCAGATCCGCTTCGACGGCATGCAGTTCCGGCGCGACATCGGCTGGCGCGCGCTGAAACGCCCGGGCTCGTAAATACCAACAACACGTCAGAAACGAGGGGAAATCCGATGAGCATGCCCGATCCGAACGCAGTCAAATCCTGGCTGCTGTCGCTGCAGGAACGCATTGTGTCGGCCATCGAGGAAGTCGATGGCAAGCACTTCATCCGCGACAGCTGGGAACGGCCGGAAGGCGGCGGCGGCATTTCGCGGCTGATCGAGGAAGGCAATGTGCTCGAGCGCGGCGGGGTCGGCTTTTCCCATGTCAAGGGCAGCAAGCTGCCACCGTCGGCGGCAGCCAATCGTCCCGAAGTGGCCGGCCAGCCGTGGGAAGCGATGGGCGTGTCGCTGGTATTCCATCCGCGCAACCCGTATGCGCCGACCGTGCACATGAACGTGCGCTTTTTCACCACCACCGGCGAGGGCAACCAGCCGGTCTGGTGGTTCGGCGGCGGCATGGACCTGACGCCCTACTACGGCGAAGTCGACGACGCGAAGCACTTCCACCAGACCTGCCATGACGCGCTGGCGCCGTTCGGCGCCGACCTGCACCCGCGCTTCAAGCGCTGGTGCGATGACTACTTCTTCCTCAAGCATCGCGGCGAGGCGCGGGGCGTCGGCGGCGTCTTCTTCGACGACTTCAACGAACCCGGATTCGCGCAGAGCTTCGCCATGACGCAAAGTGTCGGCGACAGCTTCGTCGACGCTTACCTGCCGATCCTGAAGCGCCGCAAGGACACGCCCTACGGCGAGCGCGAGCGCGACTTCCAGGCCTACCGGCGCGGGCGCTATGTCGAATTCAACCTGGTGTTCGACCGCGGCACCCTGTTCGGCCTGCAGTCGGGCGGGCGCACGGAGTCGATCCTGATGTCCCTGCCGCCGATCGTGAAATGGCGCTATGACTGGAAGCCCGAGGCCGGCACGCCCGAAAGCCGCCTGTACACCGATTTCCTGCCGCACCGCGACTGGCTGGCCGCGTGACCGGTCCCTGCCTGCTGCTGATGGGCGGCAGCTTCGACCCGGTGCATGCAGGCCATGTCGCACTTGCACGCTATTTCTGCACCCTGCTGCATCCGGACGAACTGCGGCTGATACCGGCCGGCCAGCCGTGGCAGAAGCCCGGCATGGCGACACCGGCGGCGCACCGGATCGCGATGCTGGAGCGGGCCTTCGGGGAGTGGCCGGTACCGGTAGTCATCGACCGCCAGGAAATCCTGCGTGACGGCCCGAGTTACGCCATTGACACCCTTCGTGCGCTGCGCGCCGAGGTCGGCGACACGGCCTCGCTGGTGATGGCACTCGGTGCCGACCAGTTACTGAACCTGCAAACCTGGCGCGACTGGCCGCAGCTGTTTGACCTGGCCCACCTCTGCTTCGCGGCCCGGCCGGGCTTTGCCATTAGTGCGGCCGGCCTCGATCCCGAGGTCGGACAGCAGGTCGCCCGCAGGCTGGGCACGCCACAGCAGCTGCGCGACAGCCCGCACGGACTGGCTTACGTAGCGACCAACCTCGCACTGGATTTCTCGTCGACTGCCGTGCGACAAGCGCTGGCTCAACATGCCGGGGCAACGCTTGCCGGGGCACTGCCGGGGCCGGTGCTAGACTATATTCAACATCATCATCTCTACCAGACTCATTAATGGACATTAAAAAACTGCAGGGGCTCGTCGTGGACGCGCTTGAAGACGTGAAGGCACAGGACATCCGCCTCTACGACACGACGCACCTGACCAGCATGTTTGACCGGATCGCCATCGCGTCCGGCACCTCCAACCGCCAGACCAAGGCGCTGGCCGCCTCGGTGCGTGACAAGGTCAAGGCGGCCGGCGGCCACCTCGTGAACATGGAAGGCGAAGGCACCGGCGAGTGGGTGCTGGTCGACCTCGGCGACATGGTGGTCCACATCATGCAGCCCGCGATCCGTGCGTACTACCGGCTTGAGGAAATCTGGGGCGACAAGGAAGTGAGCCTCGCCACCGCGAAGCGCGCTGCCGCACCGCGCAAGACCGCAGCCAAGGGCGGTGCCGACGCCGAGGCGCCGGCAAAGAAAACGGCGAAAAAGGTAGCGGCGAAGAAGACCCCGGCGAAGAAAGCCGCGGCTGGCACCGCTGCAAAAACTGCAGCCAAGACCGCCTCCAAGACAGCTGCCAAAACGGCGCCCAAGACAGCGGCGCGGAAAGCGCCGGCAAAGCAGGCGGCTGCCAAGACGGTTGCGAAGGCGCCTGCAAAGACTGCGAAGAAGGCTGCAACCAAAACCGTGGCGAAGAAGGCGGCACCGCGCCGCACCGCGGCCAAGGCGGTCTGAACCGGTCGCCCCAGTGCAACTGATCGTTGCCGCCGTCGGCCACAAGATGCCTGCATGGATAGAAACAGGATTCCAGGAATACGCGAAGCGGATGCCGCCGGAATGCCGGATCGTCCTGCGGGAAATCAAGCCGGTCGAGCGCTCGTCCGGCCGCAGTGCCGAAACCGTCATGGCACAGGAACGCAGTCGCATCGAGGCAGTGCTGCCAAAGGGTGGCAGGGTGATCGCACTCGATGAGCACGGCCGCGACCTGACCACGATGCAATTGTCGCAGCAGCTGGCGGCATGGCAACAGCAGGGCGGGGATGTTACATTCGTGATCGGCGGCGCTGACGGCCTCGACGCCGGCTTCAAGCAGCAGGCTGACATGCTGATGCGGGTGTCGAGCCTGACCCTGCCGCACGGCGTGGTGCGGGTGATACTGGCGGAACAGCTGTACCGTGCCTGGTCGATCACCCGCAACCACCCCTATCATCGGGGCACGATCTAGCGGACCCAGGGACGACGGATGATCCACGCTGACCACAAAATCTACCTTGCCTCGAAAAGCCCGCGCCGGCGCGAGTTGCTGCGGCAAATCGGCATCGAGTTCGAGATCCTGATGCTGCGGGAGACCCCGGGCCGCGCAGGCGCCGTATCGGAAGAGCCGCATGTTGGCGAAGCCCCGGACATCTATGTGGAGCGGATCGCACGCGAGAAAGCCGAAAGCGCGTGGCAGGCAGTGCATGGCCGGCGGCTGCCGGTGCGGCCCATCCTCACCGCGGATACCACCGTCACTGTCGATGGCGCGATTCTCGGCAAGCCGGTCGATGCAAACGATGCGATGGCGATGCTGCGCCGCCTGTCCGGCCGCACGCACCAGGTGCTGACCGCGGTGGCCGTGATTACCCACGACGGCGACATGCACCAGGCCCTGAGCCGCTCCGAGGTCAGCTTTGCCGACCTCAGCGACGACACGCTGCGCGCCTACTGCGCGTCGAGCGAGCCCTATGACAAGGCAGGCAGCTACGGCGTGCAAGGTCATGCGGCACAGTTCATCCGTCACATCAGCGGCAGCTACTCCGGCATCATGGGGTTGCCGCTGCACGAAGCGGCACAATTGCTGAAACTGACCGGCATAAAAACCCTATGAACGAAGATCTGCTGGTCAACATCACTCCGCAGGAAACCCGCGTCGCGCTGGTGCAGCAGGGCGCGGTGCAGGAACTGCACATCGAGCGCACCGCATCGCGCGGCCGCACCGGGAACATCTACCTCGGACGCGTCGCCCGCGTGCTGCCCGGCATGCAGTCGGCCTTCATCGATATCGGCCTGGAGCGTGCCGCTTTCCTGCACGTGGCCGACATCTGGGAAGCACGCGCTGCCACTGGCAGCGGCGCACCGGCGCTGCCGATCGAGAAACTGCTGTTCGACGGACAGGCGGTGCTGGTGCAGGTGATCAAGGATCCGATCGGCACCAAGGGCGCACGCCTGTCGACCCAGATCTCGATCGCGGGGCGCATGCTGGTCTACCTGCCGCAGGATCCGCACATCGGGATCTCGCAGCGGATCGAGAACGAATCCGAGCGTGAACAGCTGCGCGCGCGTCTCCAGCGGCTGCTGCCGCCGGAAGAAAAAGGCGGCTTCATCATCCGGACCATGGCGGAAGATGCTTCCGAGGGCGACCTCGAGATGGATGTCGCCTACCTGCGCAAGACCTGGACGCATATCGTCCAGCAGTCGAAGTCGCTGCCGGCGCCGGTGCTGCTGTACGAAGACCTGTCGCTGGCACAGCGCGTGTTGCGCGACTTCGTGAACGAGAACACCCATGCAATCCAGATCGACTCGCGCGAAAATTTCCAGCGACTGACCGAGTTTGCGACGACCTATACACCGTCGGTGCTGCCGCGGCTGGCCCATTACACCGGCGAGCGCCCGCTGTTCGACCTGTACGGCGTCGAGGACGAGATCGAGCGCGCGCTCGGCCGGCGCGTCGACCTGAAATCCGGCGGCTACCTGATCGTCGAGCAGACCGAAGCGATGACGACCATCGACGTCAACACCGGCAGCTATGTAAACGGCCGCAACTTCGACGACACGATCTTCAAGACCAATCTCGAGGCAGCGCATGCAATTGCGCGCCAGCTGCGGCTGCGCAACCTGGGCGGCATCATCATTCTCGACTTCATCGACATGGACAGTGCCGAGCACCGGCATGCGGTGCTGGCCGAACTGCATAAGGCGCTTTCACGCGACCGCACCAAAGTCACCGTGTCGGACTTCTCTGCGCTCGGGCTGGTGGAGATGACTCGCAAGCGCACCCGCGAGTCGCTGGCCCATGTGCTGTGCGAACCCTGCCCCGCCTGCCATGGCAAGGGCCAGGTCAAGACGCCGCGTACCGTCGCCTACGAGATCCTGCGCGAACTGCTGCGCGAGGCAAAGCAGTTCAATCCGCGCGAGTTCCGGATCATGGCGTCACAGGTGGTGATCGATCTCTTCCTCGAAGAGGAGTCGCAGCACCTCGCGATGCTCGGCGACTTCATCGGCAAGCCGATCTCGCTGCAGGTGGAGAGCACCTTCCCCCAGGAGCAGTACGACATCATCCTGATGTAGTACGACGGAACGCGCACCCTGCAAGGGGTGGCGGCCTGCGCCGGGATGGCGGCGCCGCGGCCGGACGAGCCTGAAACGCGATGCCGGCGGCAGCCGGGATCCGCGCCTGATTACACAGAAAAACATGAACCCCGACGTCATCATCACCAATATCAAAAAGCGCTACTCCGGCGTGTCCGGCACGATCAATGCCCTGCTGCCTGTGCAGGCAGGCGAGCTGAAGATCGGCTTCGTCGGTACCGATCTGCCCGGCTACCAGCTGGCGAAACAGCAGCATCCGGAAAACATCACGCACATGAGCGTGCGGGAAGCCATCCGGGTGTCGCGCAAGCCGCTGCCCGACGGCCGTCCACGCATCTGGCATGTGCGCCGCGATCCCGAGATGATGCTGGCGATCTTCCTGCGCGACGTGCTGCGGTTCCCGATAAGAATCGTTTTCACGTCGGCGGCCAAACACCGGCATTCCTGGTTTCCGCGCTGGCTGATCGGCAAAATGGACGGGGTGGTCGCAACCACGCCGGAGGCGGCGAGCTTTGTGCCGAACACGACGCGGGTCGTGCCGCACGGGATCAGCCTCGAGCGCTTCTCGCCGCCCGCAGACAAGCTGGCGGTCTGGCAGCGTACCGGCCTGCCGGGCAAGTACGGCATTGGCACTTTCGGCAGGATCCGCGACGACAAGGGCTCGGACATCTTCGTCGATGCAATGATCGAGGTCCTGCCCGACTTTCCGCAGTGGACCGCAGTGCTGGCAGGCCTGTGCACGCCGCAGCATGCAGCCTTCCAGCAGCGGCTGGAGGAAAAGATCGCTGCGGCCGGCCTGTCCGACCGGATCGTGTTTCTCGGTGTGGTGAGTGCCGACCGGGTCGCCGACTGGTACCAGAACGTGCTGGTGACCGTGGCTTGCCCTCGCTATGAACCGTTCGGCCTGACGCCGCTGGAAGGCATGGCCTGCGGCAGCGCAGTGATTGCCAGCGACACTGGCGCATTCCGCACCATTGTCGACGAAGGCCGGACCGGCCATGTGATACCGACCGGCAGCGTGCCCGCGCTGGCCGAGGCGCTGCGGCGGATGCTTGCCGATCCCGCGCGCGCGGCAGCCATGGGCGACAGCGGGCGCGAACGCGTCGTCGGCATGTTTTCGGTCGAGCGCGAAGCGGCCGGCATCCGGAGTGTCTACCGCACTGTCCTTGGCGAGGCGGAATAAAGAATCACGCGGCCTGCTGCCGGGCCGGCGGTCCTCTGCAGCAGGTGCGGTGCACGGCGTCCTGCTTCCCAGGCGGCCCTCCGGGCCGCTAGAATCGGGTTGTCCCCGACCGCTGCCAGGCAGCCTGCGGGCCCTGTGTGCACCCTTCCCAACTGGTCAGGCCGATGGCTTTCCTTTCCTCCAGCGAGTTGCAAAAACTCGGCTTCAAGCACCTCGGCAAGAATGTCAGGATCAGCGACAAGGCGTCGATTTACCAGCCGTCGGAAATCGAGATCGGCGACGAGTCGCGCATTGATGATTTTTGCGTCATCTCCGGGAAAGTAAGCATGGGACGGAATGTCCACGTCGCCGTGTTCTGCAATGTGGCCGGCGGCACCGAAGGCGTGACGCTGGAAGATTTCGCCGGGCTTGCCTACGGCTGCCATGTGTTTTCCCAGAGCGATGACTACTCGGGGACGACCATGACCAACCCGACGGTGCCGGCGCAATTCAAGCAGGAGACCAAGGCGGCGGTCCGGATCGGGAGACATTGCATCGTCGGCGCCAAATCGGTCATATTCCCCGGCGTGCATCTTGCCGAAGGAAGCGCCGTGGGCGCCATGTCCATGGTGACCCGCTCCACCGAAGCGTGGACCATTGTTGCCGGGGTACCAGCACGCAAGGTGAAAGACCGGCGCCGGGATCTGCTGGCGCTGGAGAAAACCTATCTCGAAGGTGCAGGCGACTGAAGGCGGTACCCGGGCTATCCCGCCGCCGCGACTGCCTTTGGTTGCTGGCCGAAGATCTTCCCCAACTGGGAAACCAGTCGCTCGCGGCAGAAATAGTCCTGGATGATCGACTGGTTCACCAGCGCTTGCTCTGCGGGCATGGGCGCGAGGTCCAGCGCATCGATGTCGAATAACCGTACTCCCCGCTGCGCCAGCACCTCCCATGACGACACATCGCTGCGCATGAAAACCTTTTTCCCCAAACCCAGCAGAATGATGATGTTGCCCATGGCCTGCTGCCGCTCGTGGTTGAACACGGCGACGTCTACCGTTTGCAGGAAGCGCTGGTACTGGTCGAGCGGAACGAAATCCAGCAGGGGAACGAAATCCTCGCCAAACAGTTTTCTCCCCTCCTGGATCACTCTGTCCCGGTGACGGTGATTTCCGTAAGAAAGCGGCACATGCAGCTTCAGCGCGGGACCATCCAGTGCTGCCAGCTTTTGAAGAACCTCGAGGTGGTGGTTGGACGGATCCGCGGAATTCCCGACCAGGA
>JAIXTG010000350.1 GCA_027484285.1 Oxalobacteraceae bacterium
ATAACGCTTCAAATCAGGAATTGCTTTTTTTAATTTCATGGCGAATCCACCTCGCACCACACATGCGCGCAGCCCGCACACTGCCGGTTGGCATGCGCTCTCGTGAGCCCGCCCGCCACCGGCAGTCCGTCTGGCCACCCGCGGGCACTGGCCTCGACCGGCTCGCCCTTTCTTTTTCCGCAGGCGGGGCAGTAGCACCGCGCCCGTGGCTTGTCGATGTCCATCAGGTGGGCCTCGGTCGCCATCGCCGCGATCCAATCGGGCGTGTCGGTCCAGGTTGCCGCCAATGACAGCGTATCGATCCGCAAGCGTCCGTCCGATGATTTGAGCGTGACGAATTCGCCCGGCGGCGGAGCCTTGATTAATGAAGTGGCCATCCCGAAATTCACGGATGCAAAGCCTTTCCAGTCACTGTCGACCAGCGGACAGCGGGTCAGCGCGCCCTTGATGCAGAACACCGCGTCGGCTGCTGACTTGCCGATGTACAGCTCGCCAGCGCGCGTTGCAACCGCTATACGCTTTGGCGCCAGCCGCTTCAATGCAGCCACGAAATCTTGGGTTCGCAAGGTCAGGAAAGGCATTTTCTTGTCTCAGTAAATTGCATCCCCCATCAGCCGCTCGAGCTTGTGCGTCGACGGGCTCCTGATATCCACCGCGACACACAAGTTTTTCCTGATCGCTGCTATCAGCGCCGCCGGCGTGCGGCACAGGTAAACAGTTTGCGAGCACGCGCCGCAATATCGTTCATCCTTGTTTTTCGTCGGTTCAAGCTGCTCCCAGGTGCGCTGGCACTGGAATTTGAATTGGCAGTTCCTGATCTCTTCCATTTAAAACTCTCCTCGAAACGGAAACCAGGTTCAAATGCCTCGACTATCGTCGAAGCATAATCCCTGCCGGTTTATAGATACAGATATTGTATTGACTGATTCGATTATCGGGTGTTTAATCCATTTCGCGCCGATTTGATTTTCCAGCTTGCGGGCGCTTTACAAATCCAGCTAAAGCGAGCCGACAAAGCCCGTTTTAGCGCACAAGCTGAACGGGTTTTTTGTTGTCCATCGCCGATTTATGACCACTTGCAGGGCGATTGAAAAATGCTGCTAAACCGTCGCCCGTGCCCATCGTCCCGGCACGATCTGGCGATGCCGGATCGGGGGACGCAGGAGAAAAGCATGGGCCTCAGGTGCTGCGATGGCGACCTCGCCATCGTCATTCATGACGAACAGGGGTGTGAATCCAATATCGGCCGCATCGTGCAGGTGCGCGGGCCGATCGAGCGGTTCTCACCCTACGACATTCCCTGCTGGCGAATCCGGCCGGTGCGGCCGGATCTCTGGCGAGTGGTCGAGGCAGACCGCACGATTGTGTCGGAGCGTGTGACATGGAAGAGCCGGGTCTGCCATCCGGATGCGTGGCTGCTGCCGTTGCGCGAACTGACCGACAAGGATGACTGGTGGGCCGCTACCGAATCACCCGATCACTGGCTGCTGTCGGAGCTGGGTTTCGAGGAGCTGGAGCGCAGGGCGCTTCCCGTGATCTGTCCGCGTCAGCCGTCCGAAAAATGACGCCGGCGGGAGAAACAATCGACTGGCCGATTCAATCGTGCAAGGCGGGCCCCGTGCAGGCGGCCCCGGCCCGGCTGCAGTCGCCCGTTGGGTCTCACCCCTGCGCCTGCACCCACCTCTCGATATCAGCCGCCGACATCGCCCCGGACATGCGCGCCACTTCCTTGCCCTGCCTGAATAGCACCATGGTCGGGATGCTGCGGATCCGGTAGCGCATGCTGGCCTGAGGCGACGCCTCGGTGTCGACTTTGGCGAATCGCACTGCCGGGACACGCGCGGCGGCGGCGGCGAACTGGGGCGCCATCATCTTGCACGGGCCGCACCAGTCCGCCCAGAAGTCGACCACGACCGGCAGGTCGGTGCCTTCGATGTAGCGGGTGAAGCTGCTGTCGTCCAGCGCCAGCGGTGCCGCCGCCATCAGCGGCGCGCCGCATTTGCCGCAGGCGGGCGCCTCGTGCAGGCGTTCGTCGGGCACGCGGTTTTTGGCGAGGCAGTTCGGGCAGACCAGTTGCATGAGTTTTTCCTGTCGACAGTCGATGGGGCCGCGCGGCAGCCCGGCTGAAAACGATATAGGGGCGGCGGCCGGCAATTCAACCGGGCGTGCTTCCGGCCCCCGGACGGGGGCACATCACGCGTCTGCAGGCAATCAGATAGACTCTGCTGCGTTTTTGGCAGCGGCATGCCCCCGTGCCGTGCCGCCTGAAAAATGCGGAGGAGAGAGCGTGAACCCCACCGAAGCACCCGAGACCCTGACCGTCCTGTACGACGGCGCCTGCCCGCTGTGCCGGCGCGAGATTGCGCATGTGCAGGGACTGGCCGGCCGCTCCGGCGACGCCGGCTTGTGCTTCGTCGATATCAGCAGCGCCGATGCGCCTGCGTTTGCCGCGGATCGCGAGCGGCTGCTCGCGCGCTTCCATGTTCAGCGGCCCGATGGCTCGCGGCTGGACGGCGCCGCCGCTTTTGTCGCGATGTGGGAGCGGCTGCCCGGCTGGCGCTGGCTGGCACGCATGGCCCGCTTGCCCGGGGCGCTGACGGCACTGGAGTGGGCATATCGCGGATTCCTGCGCCTGCGGCCGCGGATGCAGGCGATGGCTCGCCGCTGGGAGCCGTCAGGCGAACCGGGCGGTGCGGTGCTATCCACTTACCTCGAACGCGAGCTGCGCTCCGACCACGCCGGCGAAACCGGCGCGGTCTTCATTTATCGCGGCATCGCTGCCGTTGCCCGCTGGCGGAAGCACACCGAGCTGCTGGCCTTCGCCGACCGGCATGGTGCCACCGAGGCCGAGCATTTGCGGCTGGTGGAAGACTGGCTGCCGCCGGCGCAGCGCAGCCGCCTGCTCGGCCCCTGGCGACTGGCGGGCTGGCTGACCGGCGCGCTGCCGGCAGTGTTCGGCACCCGCGCGGTGTACGCGACGATTGCTGCCGTGGAGACTTTCGTTGACCGCCACTACCAGCAGCAGATCGACCACCTGCAGCAGCACGGCGGCCCGGAGGGCCTGCTGGACTTGTTGCTGCGCTGCCAGGCCGATGAACGCGAACACCGGGATGAGGCCCGCCTGCTGGCCGGGGAACCAAGCCCCTTGCTGCTGCGTGCATGGTGCGCCACGGTCGGCAGCGGCTCCGCTGCAGCGGTGGTGCTGGCCCGCCGGTTCTGATGCTGCGGAGCGAGCCTGCGTGCGGAGCCGCATGGCCGCGTGCCTGCCATCCGGCGAGGCGCTGAACCATAACAAGACACAGGAACTCACGTGATAGAAACCTCTGCGCTGCTGGTCGTGGCACTGCTATTCGGCGGCATGGTGCTGTACTCCTTCGGGTTTGCCGCCTTCCTGTTTTCGGTGCTGCCGGCAGCGGATGCCGGGCCGGTGCTGCGCCGGGCCTTTCCCCATTTTTACCTGTTCGTCCTCGCCACTTCCGCCGTCGCGGCCGTCCTGCTGTCGGCGCAGGACGGAGTATCGGCGCTGATGCTGGCTTTCATCGCAGTGACCACCGTGCCGGCACGGCAGATGCTCATGCCTGCGATTAACCACGCCACCGACAGCGGAGCGGCACGGCGCTTCAAGCTGCTGCACGCCGGCTCGGTGCTGCTGACGCTGGCGCATATTGCGCTGGCGGGTATCGTTCTGGCGCGTTTCGTCCGGGGCTGAGCCGGCGGCTGTCGCGCGATGAAACCTGCTTTTTGTCAGGGTTTCTTACGATGCATTTACCGGCCGGCCGAAGAACTCGGGTAAGTTCTCTTACTGAATAACCGCTGCTTTCCCGACCCATCAATCCAATGAAAAAGACCTTCCTCCTCGTGCTCCTGTCTCTCTCGGCCGCCGCGCAAGGCGAAGCGTGGATGCCGCTCTCGGCTGACGAAGGGGCGCAGACGTTGCTCGCGATATCGCCGGCCAGGGCCGACCGTCCGGGCGAGCTTCAGGTCCAGATCAAGACCGCCTTCATCAATCGCATGGACATGATGGGGCTGCAGTACGACGCATCGCTGAAAAAATATGTGGTGTCCTGCGCCTCTGGCACCATCCTGTCCCGCCAGCAGTTTTTGCTTAGCGGCGAAGAGGTGGTCTGGACTTTTCCGGAATCGCGGAAAGAGCAGAAAGCCAGTCCGGAAATTGCGCCGGACGTGATGAACAAGATCTGCCAGCCGGCGCGCTGAGCGGCGCGCCGCATCGCTCCGGCATAACAACAGCCTTCAGGCGACCCGCACCCTCACCAGCAAAAACGTGGCCGGGATGGAGGTCATATCCGCGCGCCCGCTGCGGTTCTCCCGGGTGAACAGGGCATTGAGTTCGCCGGCCAGCGCATCGCTGCGCCCGGCTTTGTCGGCGGCGTCGAATGCGTTCATCGTGGGGCCGTAATAATGGTGGAACGTCTGGACGAATTCCGACGGCGAGCCGTTGAAGTTGAAGGTGTACGTTTCCTCCGAAAACGCGATGTCCGTCGCCGGTATGCCTGCCGCGCCGAAACGGGCTTCCACCTGCTCGCGCACGCCCCAGGTCATCGGGCTCACGAAGCCCTCGGGCGGCGGCGGCGAATAAGCCGAACTGATTTTCAGGATCTGGGCCACCAGCGTCGGGTCATTCGGTATCCAGTTGCCCATCGCGATCTGTCCGCCCGGTCGGGTGACGCGCACCATTTCGCGGGCAACGTCGAACGGCCTGGGCGCAAACATCGCACCGAAAATGCTGATGACATGATCGAAGCGGTCATCTTCAAGGCCCGACAGCTCTGTCGCATCGCCCTGCTCGAAGCGGCAATTGGCCAGTCCCGCTTCCGCAGCGCGCCGGTTGCCGGCGGCCACCAGATTGCGCGAGATATCCACGCCAAGCACATCGGCCCCCAGCCGGGCGGCCGGCAGGGCGGTGGTGCCGTCACCGCAGCCGAGGTCCAGTACCTTATCGCCGGCCCGGATGCCGAGCGATGCCACCAAAGCTTCGCCGCTTTCCCGCATGGAGGCGGCAATGCGCGTGAAATCGCCTTTTTCCCACAAGGCCTGGTTGGGGTTGGCGGTCGGCGTCGTTGGCTCTGGCATGGCGGTGCTCCGTGGAAGAAAGGTCGGTTCGGATCGACGGTCGCCTGGCTATGACCGCGCACTGGCCAGTACAGCATCTCCTGCCTGACTCGTTCTGCGATCGCGCAATCGCTTTCTGGCCTTCTTGCCTTGACCGGGCTCCCGATGGCTAACAAAAAACTAACCATCTGGGCGTTCGCTTGACGTATCACAAGAACAAAGAGGTGACTGCAAGCAATACTCGGCAGCCGGTTGCGTTGATGGAGATCATCTTTGCCGGCCAGAACAATACCTGCGGAAATGGAAAACCAAAGCCTGGAGCCCGGATGTTGAGAGATGACTTGCCGCCTGATCTTGACGATCCGCCTCCGGTTATTGCGGTGAGCGAGGACCAGCGCCTGGCTGCGCTGCGCAGTTACGCGATCCTGGATACGCCGCCGGAGGCTCGCTTTGACGATATCGCTGCGCTGGCAGCCGTCCTGTGCGAAACGCCGATCGCTGCCGTCAGCCTGGTCGACGAGCATCGTCAATGGTTCAAGGCAGCCCAAGGCCTGCCGGTGCGGGAAACCCCGATTTCCCTGTCGTTCTGCAAGCATGCAATCGACGGGTCCGACATTTTCGTGGTCGAGGATGCGACGCGCGACCCGCGTTTCAACTGCAATGCACTGGTGACGGGTGAACCGTTTATCCGCTTCTATGCCGGTTGCCCGCTGGTCACCGACGACGGCATTGCCCTCGGCACGCTGATGGTGATCGACCGGCAGCCACGCGCACTGGGTGAAACGCAGGCCGTCCACCTGCGCATGCTGGCACGCCAGGTGGTGGTCGCACTCGAACTGCACCGGCAGCGCTCTGCATTGCAGCAGCGCCTCGCGGAACAGGCGCACGACCATGCCATGCTGCATGCGCTGGGTGCGCGCGTCGCGGGCGCAGGCTACTGGAGCAAAGCGCCCGGGAGCGGGGTGCTCGAGCTCGGAAGCGAGGCGCGCCACCTGCTGGGGGTGGGTGACGATCCGGCCACCGCCTTCGAGGCGCTGCAGGCAGGCATGCCGGATACCGATCGAGCCGCATGGGAAGCGGCACTGGCTGCCTGCGAGGCCGACGAGCTGCCGATGGATGTGCAATGCCCGCTGAAGCTGCCGGTCGGGAAGACCATCATCACGCGCTGGCTGGCA
>JAIXTG010000106.1 GCA_027484285.1 Oxalobacteraceae bacterium
AGGAAGAGCATCGCGCCCACCAGCGCCGATGCCCACAGCATCAGCACCTTGCCGGGGCGGCGCAGCCGTCCGGCGAAATCGGCCACTGCGGGGCCGGCCGGCTGTGCCCACGGACGGCGCCGGCGCTCCTTGCCGTTCCACGCGCGCGGCACCTCCGCCTTTACCTGCCCGGCCTCGGCACGCGCAATCCATTCATCATGCTGGCGCCGGCGCTCGGGGTCGGACAGCACCTCATAAGCGTTATTGATGAGCTGGAAAGTCTGGGTTGCTCGCTGGCTGCCGCCATTCCGGTCGGGATGGAACTTGTTGCACAGGGTCTTGTAGGCGGCACGGATGACTTCCTGCGGCGCATCGCGGGTGACCTTCAGGTTGTCGTAATGGGTGTGAACTCTTTTCATCACTCGGGATGAGGGTTTGCTTGTCATTACGTTAATTCCGGCCCCCATGTTGCAAATTGACCCGCGTCAACTTTCCGATCGTCTACCGAACTTAAGTGTCGAACATCGCTAAGCCAGTGGATTAACGTTAAACACGGGCAACTGGTCCATACCGTCTGCACGCCAGCGGTCCGCCCAGGCCAGCGCCTCGGCGATGGTGACGTGCATGTCGAGATAGCGGTAAGTGCCGAGGCGACCGACGAAGCTGACCTGCTTTTCCTCGCGCGCCAGTTCGATGTAACGCGCCAGCTGCCCCTTTTCCTGTGCCAGCCGGATCGGGTAATAGGGCGTATCGCCCGGTTCGCACAGGCGGCTGGTCTCGCGGAAAATCCAGCTGGCTTCATGCGTCTCCCATGGCGCGAAATGCTTGTGCTCGGCAATCCGGGTCCACGGCACCTCCGGGTCGCAGTAATTGATGACCGCATTTCCCTGGAAATCGCCGTCGTGTCGCTCGCCGGCGAAGTCCAGCGTCCGGTAGCCCAGCCGTCCCTCGGCATGGCCGAACCAGGCGTCGATCGGCCCGCTGTAGAACACCCGCGCATAATCGCCCGCCATCGCACGATCAAAGGCGGTGGCAAGGTGCACGCGGATGCCCGGCCGGTCGAGCAGCTGCTCGATGATGTGCGTGTAGCCGTGGCGCGGCATGCCCTGCCAGGTGCTGGCGTAATAGTTGTCGTCGTAGTTGAAGCGCAGCGGCAGCCGCCTGAGTATGCTGGCCGGCAGTTCGGACGGCGCCATGCCCCACTGCTTCTGGGTATAGCCGCGAAAGAAGGCCTCGTACAGTTCGCGCCCCATGAAGCGCAGCGCCTGTTCCTCGAAGGTGCGCGGCTCGGCAATCGACAGGTCGGCACGGGCCTCGAGAAAGGCGCGCGCCTCGGCCGGACTGAACGCCTGCCCGAAAAACTGGTTGATGGTGTGCAGGTTCACCGGCATCGAATACACCCGGCCGCGCACCACTGCCTTCACGCGATTGGTAAAGGGCATGAACTCGTCGAAGCGACGCACATAGTTCCACACCCGCTCGTTGCTGGTGTGGAAGATGTGCGGCCCGTACCGGTGCAGCAGGATCCCGGTGTCGGCATCGCGCTCGGTGTGGCAGTTGCCGGCCGGATGGTCGCGCGCCTCGAACACCTCGACCTCGAAGCCATCGGCCGCGAGTTCGTGCGCGATCACTGCGCCCGAGAATCCTGCACCAACGACGGCTATCCTGGTCATCCGCCCTCCTCGTCTGTTTACATCCGCCCCTGCAGCGGATCGAGGCCGGTTTCGTCCTCTTCGGCTGCCTGGGTGCGCAGGTGCAGGTAGCGCGCGAGCGCATCGTCCAGCGGCGGCAGGTGCTCGCCGCGCTCGCTGGCCAGCGCGCTGTACAGCGGCCGCGGCGCCGGGCTGTGCAGGCGTGCGGCCGGCCGCGCCTCCAGTGTGTCGTCCGGAATGCCGGCCATGCGTGCCGCACGCCGCGCGAGATCGGCCCAGCTGAGCGGGTTGCGGTTCGACAGGTGCCAGATGCCGCGATCGCCGTCGATCAGCAGGTTGAGCGCCGCATGCACCAGGTCCGGCACATACGTGGGCGACACGATGATGTCGGAGGCGGCGACGAAGGGCCGGCCTTCCGACAGGGCGGCCAGCGCGAGCGACACGAAATTCACGCTGTCCCACGGACCGAAGAAGGCGCTGGTGCGCACCACCAGCGCCTGCGGATGGATCGCCAGCACGCGCTGCTCGGCCTCGGCCTTCGACTGGCCGTAGACGTTCAGCGGCGCCACCGGGTCGCTCTCGACATAGGGCGCATCGCGCTGGCTGCCGTCGAACACCAGGTCGCTCGAGAAGGTCAGCAGCGGCAGGCCATGGCGGGCGCAGGCAATCGCCAGCACCACCGGCCCGAGCGTGTTCTCGCGCCGGCAGCGCTCGGGTTCCGCCTCCGCTTCATCGACCCGCACATAGCCGCCGGCATTGACGATGGCCCACGGACGGTGTTCGCGGATGGCCTGTTCGACTGCCGCTGCATCGGCAATATCCATCTGCGCCCGGCCCAGCAGCCGGAATGCGATATTGCGCACGCTGCAGATGCGCGCAAACGCGCGACCGAGCGTGCCGGTGGCGCCGACGATCAGCAGCGGCTGCACGCTGCGCGCCAGCGGCGGCAAGGGCGACACCCACTGGTCCATCTCGGACAGGGACACCGGCGGGCACAGGAAGCGCCCCGGCCGGCGCCACCAGCCGTCACCCTGCAATACCGGATGCGAGGGCTTGCGGCCGCTGGCCAGTTCACGCATCAGCCGCGTGACGACCGTCGGGCGCGGCGGATCCGAGCGCACGTCGAACGGGCCGGGCTCGTAATAGCCGCGGTCCTGGGTCACCAGGCTGTTCCAGTCGTAAGAGCCAAACAATGCCCAGACTGTCACTGCGCGGACGTCCGCACCTTCGCCGCGCACGCGCTCGGCGGCCCGCCAGATTTCCGACAGCCAGCGCAACTGGTCTTCACGGTGTGCGTCGATGTGCGCCTCGGTGATGGCGACCGGTATCCGGTAGCGCTCCCACACTTCGCGCAGCAGCGGCGCGATGCCCGGGCTGGGTACGGCGAATGCGCGCGGGGTTTCGATATCGACGCAATGGAAGCCGCGATAGCTGCCCGCATACTGCGGCGGGTAGCGGTCGAGCCGGTGATCCAGCCAGCGCTCGCTGGTGATGTAATAGTTCACCCCGATGATGTCGGGTGGGCAGGGATTCTCGCGGAACCAGTCGAAGCTGGCGGCCGGCAGGCCGGTTTCCATCAGGTAGTCCCAGAGCGCATAGCCGGGACCGATCCGGCCGCACAGCAAGTCCCAGCCGAGCCAGCGGCGCTCGTTGTACAGCCAGGCCAGCGGCGCCAGTTCCGGCGTGCTCCAGGTGAAACCGAGGTCATCGGTCTGTACCAGCTTCGCCTCCGGATTCACCTTGCGGATGGCGCGCATGGCCAGCACCGTCGCACGGCACTGGTTCATCAGCGCCTCGATGAAGCTGCGATCGTCGCGCGCATGCGGATACCAGACGCCGTACAGCGCAGCAAAGCGCGCCGTCGTCAGCGGCTCATTGACCGGCGTGTAGTAACCGATCCACGGATAGCGGGCAGCCACCGCACCGGCATAGTCGGCCAGCTGGGTCGCAAACGACGGATCCAGCAGGCTGGTATGCGGCGGACCGCTGCCATGGTGCACCAGGCCGGCAATGGCCTCGATGCCGAGCTGCTTCAGGCCCACCAGCCGCTCGTCTGACCAGCGCCAGTCGGCCGAGGCGATGCCCTGCGGCGCAACGCGCTCCCAGAGCACCGGATAGCGGAGCACGCGCACGCCGAGCGATGCGATCAGGTCGAGGTCGCCGGCGCGGCGCGCATGACCATTGCGCTCCAGCTGGTTGAAGTAGCCGTCGCCAACCCGGTTGACCGTGCATTCGACCCCGCCCCACAGCACGATGCCGTCGGTCATCAGGACGCCCCCGATTCGGCGCTGGCGCCGCCGCTGGCCTGCAGCAGCAGCTGGACCATCTGCTGCGCCGTCGCATCCCATGAGGTGCGCGCCAGTTTCTGTCGCATGCGCCGGATCTGCGCCTGACGCTCGGCGGCCGGCCTCGCGAGCGCCTGGTCGCAGCCGGCAATGAACGCATCGCGGGATGCGGCAATGGTCACCACGTCGCTGTGCTGGCCAATCACATCCGGCACCGGCGTGCTGACGATCGGCAGTTCTGCCGCCATGTACTCCAGCGACTTGGTCGGGCTGATGAAGCGGGTCGAGGCGTTTATTGCAAAGGGCATCAGGCACACATCCCACGACGCGAGGAAGGACGGCAGTGACGAGTACGGCTGCTGTCCCATGTAGTGAATGTTCGGCCGGCGCGGCAGGCTGTCGGGTTCGATCTTCGCCACCGGCCCGACCAGCACGATCTGCCACTCGGGCCGCGCGTCCGCCAGCGCGGCCACCAGGCCGGCATCGAAGCGCTCGTCGATCACGCCGAAAAATCCCAGCCGCGGATGCGGCAGCTGGCGGTGGCCGGGGTAGGCGATGTTGCGGTCGAGCGCCTGCCGGAAATGACTGATGTCGACGCTGCTGGGAAAGCAATGCACGCCCGGATGCAGCCGGCGCTTGGCCTCGTACAGGCTGGGCCCGCCGGTGAACACCAGGTCGGCCCGCTGCAGCAGGTCGCGCTCGTAACCGAGCAGGCC
>JAIXTG010000311.1 GCA_027484285.1 Oxalobacteraceae bacterium
ACCCACAAGCTGAGCGGCGCCGTCTCGCTGTTCGGCAACCTCGGCCGCAGCAACCGGGTGCCGACCGTGATCGAGCTGGGCTGCGCCGATCCGGCCGAGCCCTGCCGGCTGCCGACCGGCCTGCAGGCCGACCCCTACCTGAAGCAGGTGATCGCCACCACGCTCGAGACCGGCGTGCGCTGGCAGTTCGACAGCAGCAGCGGCATCACCGCTGCCATCTATCGTTCGGAAAACAAGGACGACATCCTGTTCCGCGCAGTGAACAGCCAGGGCCTCGGCTACTTCAGCAATTTCTCCAAGACCCGTCGCCAGGGGGTGGATGTGTCGGCTTACGCCACGGTGGCGCAGGTGGCGCTGCGCGCGACCTACAGCTACCTCGATGCGACCTACCAGGACACCGCGCCGCTGTTCGGCGGCGAGCGGGATGTGCTGATCACGCCGGGCACGAAGATCGCCGGCCTGCCCGAGCACACCTTCCGCCTGAATGCCGACTGGCGTACCAGCGACAAGCTGACGCTGGGCGGCACGCTCATCACCACCTCGAGCCTGGTTACGCAGGGCAATGAGGATGGCCTGATCGGGCCGGAGAACAGCGAAACGTCGGCGGTGAATGCCAAAGTGAAGGGCTATACCCTGCTGCACCTGCATGCGAACTACGAGGCGCAGAAGGGGCTGGACTATTTTGCCCGCCTCAACAACGTGTTCGACACCCGCTTCGAAACCTACGGAATGATGGCGCTCAGCATGTTCGACGCGGGCGGCAACCGTTTTGCCAACCCGGCCGACGGCCCGCTGGTCAGCCGTTTCGTTGCACCCGGCGCGCCGCGCAGCGTGATGGTCGGCGTCCGCTACCGTTTCTGACAGCGACTTGCACGGGAAGCCCGGGGCTTCCCGTGTTTTTTCGGGAGGCTGCGGTGCTCCCGGCCAGCTCCCTATCCTGTCTTGCCGGCTGTTCTCAGGGCAGCAGCTTCATGGCTTTCACGTCGATTTCTACCGAGCGCACAAAATCTTTTTCGACTTCGCCGGTGATTTCCACCCGCGTCTTGTCGTCGAACGGCTGGGTCGGCAGGTCATCGTCATCGATCTCGATGCGGATCTCGCCACTCGCATCGCGGAACAGGAACTTCTCGCGCCCCACCTGCTTCACCACCTGACCGGTCAGCGTGACCAGCTGGTCGTCCTTGCCGTTTTTGATCACCTCGGCCACGGTTTTGATTGGCGCCTGTGGTGCGGCTTTGGCCGGCTTGCTGCCGGGGCCGGTGTACTGCGCGTGGACGACCGGTACGGCAACCACCAGCAAAGCGGAAGCGAGGAGGGCGGGCAGGATGGTCATCAGAGACTCCGTGGCAGGTCGGGATTTGGCCAGTCTATCCCCGTACCGGGGCCCGGGCCGTGCGGCCGGGCAAGGCGGCGCGCCGGATTGACGCCGCTGAAGCAGGTACAGCCCGGCATTCGCGGAAGGCGGCAGCTTGCGGCCGGTCGAACCGACAGGCCGGCTTCGGCATTTTTCAAGGCCCGGGCCGCAGGACGCAGGTGAGGGCTTTGCTAGAATCGCCCGACAATACAGGCCGATCCCGGCCGATAAAACCCCTCAGGAGACCCGCCGCATGACTTCCCCGCTGAAGCTCGAGATCGAGCAGTCGCTCGCCATCATCACATTCAACTCGCCCGAGCGCGCCAATGTGCTCGACATGGCGATGGCGCGCGCATTTGCTGCGGCCGTCGAGCGCGTGGCCGGCGATTCGTCGGTGCGTGCGGTACTGATCACGGCGGCCGGTCGCCATTTCTGCGCCGGCGGCGACATCAACGCCTTTGCCGATACCTCGCGGCCGCTGCCGGAAATCCTGCAGGAACTGCTGGACCCGGTCCACGATGCGATGAAGGCGCTGATGCAGCTGCCCTGGCCCATCGTCTGCGCCATCAATGGCCCGGTCGGCGGCGGCGGCATCGGCTTCGCACTGTGCGGTGACCTTGTGCTGGCAGCAGAATCGATGAAGCTGCGCGGCGGCTATTCCGCGATCGGCCTGACGCCGGATGTCGGCGGCTCCTGGTTCGTCACCCGGCGCGCCGGCGCGGCCAAGGCCAAGGAAGTATTCCTGACCAACCGTCCGTTCGCGGCGCAGGAATGCCTGTCGATCGGGCTGGTGGATGCGGTCTATCCGGACGCCGAATTGCCGCAGGCGGCGCGCCAGCTCGCGCAGCAGCTGGCGCACGGCCCGGCACAGGCGCAGGCGCGCATCAAGGCGCTGATCGAGGCAGCCCAGCAGCAGTCGCTGCATGTGCACTTCGACCTCGAGCGCGAGCACATGCTGGCGTCGGGCGCGACAGCCGACGGCCATGAAGGCATCCGCGCGTTCATTGAAAAGCGCGCACCGAAATTCCAATAAAAACCACTGGGAGACAAGATGAAAGCCGTCGTATGCAAGGCCTGGGGCCTGCCCGAAACCCTCGTCGTCGAAGACCTGCCCGAGCTGTCGGCGAAACCTGGCGAACTGCTGGTCGACATCATGGCTGCCGGTGTGAATTTCCCGGATGTGCTGGTGATCCAGAACAAATATCAGTTCAAGCCCGAGCTGCCTTTCACGCCCGGCAATGAACTGGCCGGCACGGTGCGTGCGGTCGGCGATGGCGTGGCCGGCTTCCAGCCCGGCGACCGCGTGTTCGCCTACGTGCCGCACGGCGCATTCGCGCAGCAGATTTCGCTGCCGGCGAGCGCCGCGATGCGGATGGCCGACAGCATGGATTTCGACACTGCCGCCGCACTCACGCTGACCTACGGCACCTCGCACCATGCAGTCGTCGACCGCGCACAGCTGCAGCCGGGCGAGACGATGCTGGTGCTGGGCGCGGCCGGCGGCGTGGGGCTGGCAGCAATCGAGATCGGCAAGGCGCTCGGCGCGCGCGTGATCGCGGCTGCCTCCACCGATGAAAAGCTGGCGATCTGCCGCGAGCATGGCGCCGACGACACCATCAATTACAGCAGCGAGGACTTGCGCGAGGGTATCCGCCGCACTACCGGCGGCAAGGGCCCCGACGTGATCTACGATCCGGTCGGCGGCGGCTACACCGAACCCGCGTTCCGCTCGATCGCGTGGCGCGGCCGCTACCTGGTCATCGGTTTTGCAAACGGCGAAATTCCGAAGCTGCCGCTCAACCTGCCGCTGCTGAAAGGCGCGTCGGTGGTCGGCGTGTTCTGGGGCGATTTCGCGCGACGCGAACCCGCACGGCACGAGGCGGCGATGCAGGAACTGATGCGCTGGCATGCCGAGGGCAAGATCCGCCCGCACCTGTCGGCCACCTACGCGCTGGCCGAGGTGCCGCAGGCGCTCAATGACATGGCTTCGCGCAAGGTGACCGGCAAGATCGTGATCAGGACGCGCACATGAAGCCGATGCCGAAAGTCTATGCCATCGAAGGCGTAATCCCGGTGGTCGATCCGGCCGCCTTCGTGCATCCGACCGCGGTGCTGATCGGCGACGTGATCATCGGGCCCGGCTGCTACGTCGGTCCGAATGCGGTGCTGCGCGGCGATTTCGGCCGGCTAGTGATGGAAGCCGGCTCCAACCTGCAGGACACCTGCGTGGTGCACGGCTTTCCGGGCAGCGATACCGTGATCGAGGTCGACGGCCACATCGGCCATGGCGCGGTGATCCATGGCGCGCGCATCGGGCGCAATGCGCTGGTCGGCATGAATGCGGTGGTCATGGATGGCGCGGTGGTCGGCGAGTCGTCGATCGTGGCGGCGATGGCCTTCGTCAAGACCGGCATGCAGGTGCCGCCGAAGAGCCTGGTGCTGGGCGCACCGGCGCGGGTGGTGAGACAATTGAGCGACGAAGAAATCGCGTGGAAACGCAAGGGAACGCTGGAGTACCAGCAACTCGCGGTCCAGTGCCTGCAGGAGATGGTGGAAGTCGCGCCGCTGGCCGCCGTCGAGCCCGACCGGCGCCGGCTGCGCGTCGACGATCCGCAGAGCCTTGCCAAACCAAAATCCGACGGAGCCGACTGAACCATGGAATACCAGACGCTGGAGATCGTGCGCGACGGCCATCTCGCCACCGTGTGGATGAACCGTCCCGAGGTCCGCAATGCGTTTGACGAACACAGCATTGCCGAACTCGCGCATGCGTTCCGCACGCTCGATCACGAGCGCGAGGTGCGCGCCATCGTGCTGGCGGCGCGCGGGCCGGCATTTTCCGCGGGCGCCGACCTGAACTGGATGCGCCGGATGGCCGGCTATACCGAGGAGCAGAACCGCGCCGATGCGCAAGCGCTGGCCGAGATGCTGCACCTGATCCATGAATGCAGCAAACCGACGGTCGCGCGCATTCACGGCGACTGCTACGCGGGCGGCATGGGACTGGTGGCTGCCTGTGACGTGGCGATTGCCGCCGACGGCATCGAGTTCTGCCTGTCCGAAGTGAAGCTGGGCCTGATACCGGCGACGATTGCCCCCTATGTGATCCGCGCGATGGGCGAGCGTGCCGCGCATCGATATTTCCTGACCGCCGAGCGCTTTCCGGCAACCGAAGCCGCGCGCATCGGCTTCGTGCACACCGTCGTGGCAGCGGCCGAACTGGACGCGGCCGTTGCGCAGATGGTGCGCCATCTGTCGGCCGGCAGCCCGCATGCGATCAGCGAGGCCAAGCGCCTGATCCGCGAAGTCGGCGGCGAGCCGATCGATGCCCACCTGATTGCCGACACCGCGCGCAGGATTGCCGAAATCCGCGTATCGCCGCAGGGCCGCGAAGGCATCATGGCTTTTCTCGACAAACGCAAGCCGTCCTGGCTGCAGCACTGAGGTCCTGCATGGCTGATGCTTCATCGCTGCTGTCCGGCCTGCAGCAGAAACTGCAGGCGCTCGAGCAGCAGCACCTGATTCGCCGGCGGCGCGAAGTCGCGACGCCGCATGCGCCGCGCATGACCGTCGACGGCCAGCCGCTGCTGGCGTTCTGCAGCAATGATTATCTCGGCCTGGCCAGCGATGCGCGCGTGGTTGAGGCATTGCGCGAGGGCGCGCTGCGCTATGGCGCCGGCAGTGGCGCGTCGCACCTGATCTCCGGCCACTCTGCCGCACATGCCGCACTGGAAGAGCGGCTGGCAGACTTCCTGTCTCCCTGCATGCCGTCGGCGCGCGCGCTGTATTTTTCCACTGGTTACATGGCCAATCTCGCGGTGCTGTCGGCGCTGGCCGGCAGGGATGCCGAGATTTTTTCCGAAGAACTGAATCATGCATCGCTGATCGACGGCGCGCGGCTGGCGCGTTCCGCCCTGCGCGTGTACCCGCACCGGGACTTGCAGCAGCTGGAGGCGCTGCTCGCGCAGAGCAGTGCGCACGACAAGCTGGTAGTGACCGACGGCGTCTTCAGCATGGATGGCGATATCGCGCCGCTGCGCGAGCTGCTCGCGTTGTGCGAGCGGTACCAGGCATGGCTGGTGGTGGATGATGCCCACGGCTTCGGTGTGCTCGGCGAACACGGGCGCGGCGTGCTCGAGCATCTCGCGCTGTCGTCGCCGCAGCTGGTGTATGTCGGCACGCTGGGCAAGGCGGCCGGCGTGGCCGGCGCCTTTGTCGCGGCGCACCAGACCGTGACCGAGTGGCTGGTGCAGCGCGCCCGCCCTTACATTTATACGACGGCGGCCCCGCCGGCGGTCGCGCATGCGCTGCTGGCCAGCCTCGACATCATCGGCAGCGACGAGGGCCGGCAGCGCCGC
This sequence comes from Oxalobacteraceae bacterium, assembly GCA_027484285.1. Lineage (GTDB taxonomy): Bacteria > Pseudomonadota > Gammaproteobacteria > Burkholderiales > Burkholderiaceae_D > Pernthalerella. The sequence goes on from JAIXTG010000311.1 coordinate 5,713, forward strand.
GCTCAGCTGGCCCTGCTGGTCGCACGCCTGCGCGAGCGCCTGCAGCTGAAGCAATGGCATGTGCTGCCGTCCGACACGCCGATACAGCCGGTGGTCATCGGCGACAATGCGACGACCATGGCCACCGGGGCTGCGCTGCTGGCGCGCGGCTTCTGGGTCGGGGCCATCCGCCCGCCGACCGTGCCGGCCGGCAGTGCGCGCCTGCGCATCACGCTGTCGGCCGCGCACACCGTCGGCGAAGTCGATGCGCTGGCCGAGGCCATCCTCGCCACTGAACTACATTCCCTGCAAGAGGCATCACCATGAGCCTGAAGTTTTCCTGTTTCATCACCGGCACCGATACCGGCGTCGGCAAATCCCTGGTCAGCGCTGCCTTCCTGCACGCGCTGGGCCGCGCCGGCCTGCCGGCGGTCGGCATGAAGCCGCTGGCGGCCGGCGCCGAACTGCGCGACGGCGCGCTGTTCAATGAGGACGTCGCGCTGCTGGCATCGGAATCGACGTTCCCGATGGCGCGCGAGCTGACCACGTCCTACCTGCTGCGCGAGGCCTGTGCGCCGCATGTGGCAGCGGCGCTCGAGCAGGTGGCGATCGATCCGGCGGTCTTGCGGGATGCCTATGCGCAGGTCGCCGCCAGTGCGCCGGCGGTGGTGGTGGAGGGGGTGGGCGGCTTCCGCGTGCCGCTGACCGACAGCTACGAT
>JAIXTG010000184.1 GCA_027484285.1 Oxalobacteraceae bacterium
AAGATCGGCGTCACCAGCAAGGTGGTGATGGACATGCTGGGCGTGAACCAGCCCGATTTCGGCCACCTGCTGTCGGGCATGGTGTTCAACGAAGGCGAAGCGGTCGACACCAGCAAGATGATTGCCCCCAAGGCCGAGGCCGAAGTGGCCTTCATCCTTGCGAAAGACCTGACCGGCCCCGGCGTGACCGCGACCGACGTGCTGCGCGCGACCGACTGCGTGATGCCCTGCTTCGAAATCGTCGACTCGCGCATCAGGGACTGGAAGATCAAGATCCAGGACACGGTGGCCGACAATGCGTCGTGCGGCGTATTCACCCTCGGCGGCACCCGCAAGAGCCCGCGCGACCTCGACCTCGCGCTGGCCGGCATGGTGCTGGACAAGAACGGCGAGATCATCAGCACCTCGTGCGGCGCGTCGGTGCAGGGTTCGCCGGTGAACGCGGTCGCATGGCTGGCGAACACGCTCGGCCGCCTCGGCATCTCGCTCAAGGCCGGCGACGTGATCCTGTCCGGCTCGCAGTCGCCGCTGGTGCCGGTCAAGGCCGGCGACAGCCTGCACTGCTCGGTCGGCGGGCTCGGCAGCACTTCGGTGCGCTTCATCTGATCGCGGGGACGAACATGCAACTCGACAAGGCAACGATAGACAAACTGGCGATCCATCTCGAGACCGCGGAACTCGAGGCACGCGACGTGCTGAAGATCACCGATGAATATCCGCAGATGGACTGGGAGGACGCGTACGCCATCCAGGACGCGATCCGCGCGCGCAAGGAAGCCCGCGGCAACAGGACCGTCGGCCTGAAGGCCGGCCTGACCTCATTCGCGAAAATGAAGCAGATGGGCGTGGACGTGCCGGTGTTCGGCTTCGTGTCGGACTATATGTCGCGCCCGGACGGCAGCGACATCAAGACCTCGGAGCTGATCCACCCGAAAGTGGAAGCCGAGATCTGCGTGGTCACGAAGGTACCGCTGAAGGGCCCGGGCTGCCATGTGGGCGCGGTGATGGCCGCGATCGATTTCGTCATTCCGGCGGTCGAGGTCATCGACAGCCGCTATCGCGACTTCAAGTTCGACCTGAAGAGCGTGGTGGCCGACAACACCTCGGCGTCGCGCTTCGTGATCGGCGGCCGCTCGCGCAATGTGGAAGAACTCGACCTGCGCACGCTGGGCGTGGTGCTGGAGAAGAACGGGCAAGTGGTCGCGATGGCGGCCGGCGCAGCAGTGCTCGGCCATCCGGCCGCGGCAATCGCGATGATGGCCAACCACCTCGGCGCGCGCGGGCAGGAAATCCCGGCCGGCACCTTCATCATGACCGGCGGCGTGACCGAGGCGATTCCAGTCGCCGCTGGCGACAGCGTGAACGTGCGCTTCCAGGACCTCGGCTCGGTCTCGATGCGTTTCGTCTGACAGGACCTCGCCCGTGAGCACCGCCACCCTGAACCACCCCGGCGCCGTCACGGTGCTGGTGACCCGGCGCATCAAGCCGGGCCACGAGGCGACGTTCGAGCGGCTGATGGGTGACATGATGCGCGCGGCGCAGCAGTTCGACGGCCACCTCGGCGCGCAGCTGGTGCGGCCGGGCGAACAGCCCGGCTCGGAGCCGGGGCTGTACCACGTGGTGTTTGCGTTCGACACACAGACGCATCTGCAGGTGTGGCAGGATTCCCCTGCCCGCTCGCTCGGACTGGCGGCGATGGAACCGCTGGTCGAGGGACCGGCGCAGATGCAGGTGATCGGCATGGCGCACTGGTTCATGACCAGCGCGCAGCAGGCGCCGCCGCCGCGTTGGAAGGTGGCGGTGGTCAGCTGGCTCGGCATCTTCCCGACCGTGCTGCTGCTGTTCACGCTGCTGGGCGAGACGATTGCGCCATGGCCGCTGGTGCCGCGCACCCTGTTCATCACGATACTGGTGGTGACGATCATGACCTGGGTCGTTGCCCCGCAGCTGACCAAGCTGCTGAAGCCGTGGCTGCATGCGGGAAAACATTAAGAACAAGGGGGACAAGATGGATTTGAAGTTGCAAGGCCAGCATGCGCTGGTGACCGGCTCCACTGCCGGCATCGGCTATGCGATCGCCCATGCGCTGGCGGCCGAAGGCGCGACGGTGACCGTGAACGGGCGTACCGAACAGGGCGTCGGCCGCGCACTGGAAAAGCTGCGCGCCGAACTGCCAAATGCCAGCCTGCGCGGCATTGCCGCCGATGCGGCGACCGCCGACGGCTGCGCAAAGCTGGCCAGCGGCCCGGCGATCGACATCCTCGTCAACAACATGGGCATCTTCGACCCCAAGCCGTTCGAGCAGATTCCGGACGAAGACTGGCAGCGCTTCTTCGAAACCAACGTGATGAGCGGCGTGCGCCTGTCGCGTGCGGTACTGCCCGGCATGAAGCAGCGCAACCGCGGCCGCATCGTGTTCATCTCCAGCGAATCGGGCATCTGCCCGCCGGCCGAGATGGTGCATTACGGGATGACGAAGTCGGCCCAGCTGTCGATCTCGCGCGGACTGGCCGAGACCTGTGCCGGCACGGCAGTCACGGTCAACAGCGTGCTGCCCGGCCCGACCCTGACCGAGGGCGCAAAGGACTTTTTCGACAAGCTGGCGAAAGAGCAAGGCGTGGGCTTCGACGAAGCGGCCAGTGCCTTCTTCGCGAATGCGCGGCCGACCTCGCTGCTGCGCCGCTTCATCGATCCGAAGGAAGTGGCGGCCATGGTCGCCTATGTATGCAGCCCGCTCGCTGCGGCCACCAACGGCGCCGCATTGCGCGTCGACGGCGGCGTGGTGCGCAGCCTGGTGTGATGACATTCATTTTTCAGGAGTGAAGCCATGAGCAAGAAAATTAAATGCGCGCTGATCGGCCCCGGCAATATCGGCACCGACCTGCTCGCGAAGCTGCAGCGCTCGCCGGTACTGGAACCGGTATGGATGGTGGGCATCGACCCGGAATCCGACGGCCTGAAGCGTGCCAAAGAAATGGGGCTGAAGACCACTGCCGACGGCGTCGACGGCCTGCTGCCGCATGTGCTGGCCGACGGCGTGCAGATCGCCTTCGATGCCACCAGCGCCTATGTGCATGCGGAGAATTCGCGCAAGCTGAACGAGCTGGGCGTGCTGATGATTGACCTCACGCCAGCCGCCGTCGGCCCGTTCTGCGTGCCGCCGGTGAACCTGAAGGCGCATGTCGGCAAGCGCGAGATGAACGTCAA
>JAIXTG010000043.1 GCA_027484285.1 Oxalobacteraceae bacterium
AACTTCGCCGACAGCACCGTCGCAATCGCCGCCGTCAGCGTCGTCTTGCCGTGGTCAACGTGCCCGATCGTGCCCACATTCACGTGCGGCTTGGTCCGCTCAAACTTGCCTTTTGCCATGATTCTTCTTCCTTCAAAAAGAACGATTTGCTTGCTGATCGCGGCACCGATCGCCGGTGCCGCGCCCTTTTCCTTACTTGGCCTTCGCGCTGATGATCGTGTCGGTCACGTTCTTCGGAGCTTCGGCGTAGTGCTTGAACTCCATCGTGTACGTTGCACGACCCTGCGTTGCCGAACGCAGCGAGGTCGAGTAGCCGAACATTTCCGACAGCGGGACTTCGGCGCGGATGATCTTGCCGCCGCCGCCCGGGATCTCGTCCATACCCTGAACCATGCCACGACGCGACGACAGATCGCCCATCACGGTGCCGGCGTAGTCTTCCGGGGTTTCCACTTCAACGGCCATCATCGGCTCGAGCAGTACCGGCTGGGCCTTGCGGCAGCCATCCTTGAATGCCATCGAGGCAGCCATGCGGAAGGCGTTTTCGTTCGAGTCCACGTCGTGGTACGAACCGAAGAACAGCGTGACCTTCACGTCGACCACCGGGTAGCCCGCCAGCACGCCGGCCGGCAGGGTTTCGACGACGCCCTTCTCGACCGCCGGGATGTATTCGCGCGGAACCACGCCACCCTTGATCGCGTCGACAAACTCGAAGCCCTTGCCCGGCTCCTGCGGCTCGATCTTGAGCACGACGTGGCCGTACTGGCCGCGACCGCCCGACTGCTTGACGAACTTGCCTTCGATCTCTTCGCAGACCTTGCGGATGGTTTCACGGTAGGCCACCTGCGGCTTGCCGACGGTTGCCTCGACGCTGAATTCGCGCTTCATGCGGTCGACGATGATCTCGAGGTGCAGTTCGCCCATGCCGGAGATGATGGTCTGGCCGGACTCTTCGTCGGTCTTCACGCGGAACGACGGATCTTCCTGTGCGAGACGGTTCAGCGCCAGGCCCATCTTTTCCTGGTCAGCCTTGGTCTTCGGCTCGACAGCCTGCGAGATCACCGGCTCCGGGAACACCATGCGCTCGAGCGTGATGACAGCGGCCGGGTCGCACAGCGTGTCGCCCGTGGTCGCTTCTTTCAGGCCAACGGCCGCAGCGATGTCGCCTGCACGGACTTCCTTGATTTCTTCGCGCTGGTTTGCGTGCATCTGCAGAATACGGCCGACGCGCTCCTTCTTGCCCTTGACCGGGTTGAAGATGGTGTCGCCCGAATTCACGACGCCCGAATACACGCGGAAGAAGATCAGCTGGCCGACGAACGGGTCGGTCATGATCTTGAATGCCAGCGCAGCGAATTTCTCGCTGTCGTCAGCCTTGCGGCTTGCCGGCTGCTCATTCTCGTCGGTGCCCGAAACCGGCGGAATGTCGACCGGCGACGGCAGGTATTCGATCACGGCGTCGAGCATGGCCTGCACGCCCTTGTTCTTGAACGCGGTGCCGCACATCATCGGCACGATCTCGCCGGCGATGGTGCGATCACGCAGCGCCTTCTTGATCTCTTCTTCCGAAAGCTCGCCCTCTTCGAGGTACTTGTTCATGAGCTCTTCGTTGGCCTCTGCAGCAGCTTCGACCATCTTCTCGCGCCACTCGTTGGCGGAGTCAACCAGGTTCGCCGGGATGTCTTCGTAGTTGAACTTCATGCCCTGCGAGGCGTCGTCCCAGATCACGGCCTTCATCTTCACGAGGTCGATGACGCCGGTGAAGTTTTCCTCGGCGCCGATCGGCACCTGGATTGGCACCGGGTTCGCCTTCAGGCGGGTGCGCATCTGCTCGTAGACCTTGAAGAAATTCGCGCCAGTACGGTCCATCTTGTTGACGAACGCCAGACGCGGCACCTTGTACTTGTTCGCCTGACGCCAGACGGTTTCCGACTGCGGCTGCACGCCGCCCACTGCGCAGTAGACCATGCAAGCGCCATCGAGCACGCGCATCGAGCGCTCGACTTCAATGGTGAAGTCCACGTGGCCCGGGGTGTCGATGATGTTGATGCGGTGCTCGGCGAAGTTGTTCGCCATGCCTTTCCAGAAGCAGGTGGTCGCAGCGGAGGTGATGGTGATGCCACGCTCCTGTTCCTGCTCCATCCAGTCCATGGTCGCCGCGCCGTCGTGCACTTCACCGATCTTGTGGTTCACGCCGGTGTAGTACAGGATGCGCTCGGTAGTGGTGGTCTTGCCGGCGTCGATGTGAGCGGAGATACCGATGTTGCGGTAGCGCTCGATGGGAGTCTTGCGAGCCATAATGAATCCTAAGATTGCTAAATGAACGAAACCGAGCGCCTCTTGGAACAGGAGGGCACCCGGCTTGGCGTTGGTTTGGGACAGCGCCTCACGGCGCCGACCCGGCTATCAGAAGCGGAAGTGCGAGAACGCCTTGTTCGCTTCTGCCATGCGGTGCACTTCATCACGCTTCTTCATCGCGCCGCCGCGACCTTCTGCGGCTTCCAGCAGTTCGCCTGCGAGACGCTGCGGCATCGACTTCTCGCTGCGCTTGTTGGCAGCTTCGCGCAGCCAGCGCATCGACAGCGCCATACGACGCACCGGACGAACTTCGACGGGCACCTGGTAGTTCGCACCACCGACACGACGGGATTTGACCTCAACCATTGGCTTGCAGTTGCCGATGGCGGCAGTAAAAACTTCCAGCGGATCCTTGCCAGTCTTGGTCTGGATGTGCTCGAACGCACCGTAGATGATGTTCTCGGCGACCGATTTTTTACCGGACAGCATCAGGACGTTCACGAACTTGGCGACATCGACATTACCGAACTTCGGGTCCGGCAGGATTTCGCGCTTGGGGACTTCACGACGACGTGGCATTGCACTTTCCTTTCACTCTTCAGTTGGCCCGGACTTCTCCGGCGCCGCGGACAACCATCAGATTGCCCACTTACTCGGCCGCTCCCGGCCGATTCAAACCCGCGACTGGCGCAGGCACTCGTTGTACTACCGGCGAATGACCGCCTGATTACTTCGCAGCAGCTTTCGCACGCTTGGCGCCGTACTTCGAGCGCGCCTGCTTACGGTCTTTCACACCCTGCGTGTCGAGGGAGCCGCGCACCATGTGGTAACGCACACCCGGCAAGTCTTTCACACGACCGCCGCGGATCAGCACGACGCTGTGTTCCTGCAGGTTGTGGCCTTCACCGCCGATATACGAAATAACTTCGAAACCGTTGGTCAGGCGAACTTTTGCGACTTTCCGCAGCGCCGAGTTCGGCTTCTTCGGGGTCGTGGTGTAAACGCGGGTGCAAACGCCGCGCTTTTGCGGGCTGTTCTGCAGCGCGGGCGATTTGCTTTTCACGCGCGCCGAGGTGCGCGGTTTGCGAATCAGTTGGCTAATGGTTGGCATCGGTCTTTAAATCCAACAAGGTTATGGCATTGCAAAATCCCGGCAAACCGGGGACGTTTTTCATCGGAGCAAACCGGAAAGCCGTTCGCTGCCGCTGACAGCCGGCACGGAGGAAAGCGTCGGGGGACTGGAAAACACAGACCAAAGAGCGCTTAAGCCCGGGCGAGCTTAAATTCGGGAACTCGCGAGTATAAACGGCGCTGTTCCGCCCGTCAACCGGACAGAACAGCGCCGAATGGCTGCGAAAAAGGCCCCGAAACAGCCGGGGCCTTCAAGCTGCCGACGGGAATTAAATGTCGCCGTCGCTTGCTGCCTGCTCGCCTGCCTGGGCGGCATGCGTTGCTTCTTCGGCCTCTTGCAAGGCACGCGCAGCTTCCGCCTGCAGCATGGAAGCGCGCTCCTCTGCCTCCCAGCTTTCCTTCTCTTTGCGGGCGCGATGGTAGGCGAGACCCGTACCCGCCGGGATCAGGCGGCCGACGATCACGTTCTCTTTCAGGCCACGCAGGGTGTCCTTCTTGCCCATGATCGCTGCCTCGGTCAGGACCCGTGTGGTTTCCTGGAACGAAGCTGCAGAGATGAACGAGTCAGTCGACAACGAGGCCTTGGTAATGCCGAGCAGCACGTTCTCGTAAGTCGCCTGGCGCTTGTCCTCGGCGATCACGCGATCGTTCTCGTCCAGCAACTCGGAGCGCTCGACCTGCTCGCCCGGGATATAGGCTGTATCGCCGGCATCGACCACCTGCACGCGACGCAGCATCTGGCGCACGATCACTTCGATGTGCTTGTCGTTGATCTTCACGCCCTGCAGACGGTAGACGTCCTGCACCTCGTCGACAATGTAGCGCGCCAGTGCCTCGGCACCCAGCAGGCGCAGGATGTCCTGCGGATCGGCCGGGCCGTCCACGATCATCTCGCCCTTGTTGACCACCTGGCCGTCGTGCACCAGCACCTGCTTGTCCTTGGTGATCAGGAACTCGTGCTTGTTGCCGTCCATGTCCGTGATCTCGAGACGCTGCTTGCCCTTGGTCTCCTTGCCGAACGCAACGGTACCCGTCACTTCGGCCAGCATGCCGGCGTCCTTCGGCGAGCGCGCTTCGAACAGTTCGGCCACGCGCGGCAGACCACCGGTAATGTCACGGGTCTTCTGCGACTCGGTCGGAATACGCGCCAGCACCTCACCCACCGATACCTGCTGACCATCCTTGACGGTGATCAGCGCACCGACCTGGAAGCCAATCGTCACCGGATGATCGGTACCGGCGATCTTCACTTCCTGGCCCTGCTCGTTCAGCAGCTTGACCTGCGGACGCATGGTGCGGCCGCTGGTGCTGCGACGCTTCGCATCGATGACCACCAGCGTCGACAGGCCGGTGACTTCGTCGATCTGCTTGGCGACGGTCGAACCTTCCTCGACGTTCTCGAACTTCACGGTACCGGTGTACTCGGTGATGATCGGACGGGTCAGCGGATCCCAGTTCGCCAGCGGCGTGCCGGCCTTGATGACCTGGCCGTCCTTGACGATCAGGGTCGCGCCGTACGGCACCTTGTGGCGCTCGCGCTCGCGGCCGTGGTCGTCGGTAATCAGCACCTCGCCGGAACGCGAGATGACAATCTGGTCGCCCTTGCCGTTGGTGACATAGCGCATGGTTGCCGTGAAGCGGACCGTGCCGTTCGACTTCGCTTCCACCGACGACGCGACCGCTGCACGCGATGCCGCACCGCCGATGTGGAAGGTACGCATGGTCAGCTGGGTGCCCGGTTCGCCGATCGACTGCGCAGCGATCACGCCGACTGCTTCGCCGACGTTGACCATCGTGCCGCGGCCGAGGTCACGACCGTAGCACTTCGCGCACAGACCGTAGCGGGTGTCGCAAGTCAGCGGCGTACGCACCTTCACTTCGTCGATACCCAGACGCTCGATCTCTTCCACCGAGTCTTCGTCCAGCAGGGTGCCGGCTTCGAACACGGTTTCCTGGCTTTCCGGGTTGATCACGTCAGCAGCAGCGACGCGGCCAAGGATGCGGTCGCGCAGCGCCTCGATCACTTCACCGCCCTCAACCAGCGCCTTCATCGACGCGCCGTTGCTGGTACCGCAGTCGTCCTCGACCACCACCAGATCCTGCGTGACGTCGACCAATCGACGGGTCAGGTAACCGGAGTTCGCGGTCTTCAGCGCGGTATCGGCCAGGCCTTTACGCGCACCGTGCGTCGAGATGAAGTACTGCAGAACGTTCAAACCCTCGCGGAAGTTCGCGGTAATCGGGGTCTCGATGATCGAGCCGTCCGGCTTGGCCATCAGGCCGCGCATGCCGGCCAGCTGGCGGATCTGCGCAGCCGAGCCACGCGCACCGGAGTCGGCCATCATGTAGATCGCGTTGAAGGACTCCTGGGTGCCCTTGCTGCCATCGCGCTTGACGACGTCTTCCACCTTCAGCTGTTCCATCATGGCCTTGCCGACTTCGTCGCCGGCCTTGCCCCAGATGTCGACCACCTTGTTGTAACGCTCGCCGGCGGTGACCAGGCCCGAGGAATACTGCTGCTCGATCTGCTTCACTTCGTGCTCGGCCTGCGCAATGATGGTCACCTTCTGCGGCGGCACCAGCATGTCATCCACGCAGATCGAAATGCCGGCGCGGGTAGCAAGGCGGAAGCCCGACTGCATCAGCTGGTCGGCGAACACCGCGGTCGCACGCAGTCCGCACTTGCGGAACGAGGTGTTGATCAGCTTCGAGATTTCCTTTTTCTTCAGCGCGCGGTTCAGCACCGAGAACGGCAGGCCCTTGGGCAGGATCTCGGACAGGATCGCACGACCGATAGTGGTCTCGTAGCGGTTAACCACCGGCTCGAAACCCTCGCCATTCTCGGACCGCACATATTCCTTGATGCGGACCGTCACGCGCGAGGTCAGCTCGACTTCCTTGTTGTCGTACGCGCGGATCACTTCCGACACGTCGCGGAACATCATGCCCTCGCCCTTGCCGTTGGTCTTCTCGCGGGTGGCGTAGTAAAGACCAAGAACGATATCCTGCGACGGCACGATCGACGGTTCGCCGTTGGACGGGAACAGCACGTTGTTCGACGCCAGCATCAGCGTGCGCGCCTCCATCTGCGCTTCGATCGACAGCGGCACGTGGACTGCCATCTGGTCGCCGTCGAAGTCGGCGTTGAACGCCGCGCAGACCAGCGGGTGCAGCTGGATAGCTTTGCCTTCAATCAGCACCGGCTCGAAAGCCTGGATGCCAAGGCGGTGCAGCGTCGGCGCACGGTTCAGCATCACCGGGTGCTCGCGGATGACCTCTTCGAGGATGTCCCACACCACCGGCTCCTGCATCTCGACCAGCTTCTTCGCCGCCTTGATCGTGGTCGCCAGACCCATCAGTTCCAGTTTGTTGAAGATGAAGGGCTTGAACAACTCGAGCGCCATCAGCTTCGGCAGGCCGCACTGGTGCAGCTTCAGCTGCGGGCCGACCACGATGACGGAACGGCCCGAGTAGTCGACCCGCTTGCCCAGCAGGTTCTGACGGAAGCGACCGCCCTTGCCCTTGATCATTTCGGCCAGCGACTTCAGCGGACGCTTGTTCGCGCCGGTCATGGCCTTGCCGCGGCGGCCGTTGTCGAGCAGCGAGTCGACGGCTTCCTGCAGCATGCGCTTTTCGTTGCGCGTAATGATTTCCGGAGCGCGCAGCTCCATCAGGCGCTTCAGGCGGTTGTTACGGTTGATGACGCGGCGGTACAGGTCGTTCAGGTCGGAAGTGGCAAAGCGGCCGCCGTCCAGCGGCACCAGCGGGCGCAGCTCCGGCGGCAGCACCGGCAGGACTTCCATGATCATCCAGTCCGGCTTGATGCCCGAACGCTGGAATGCCTCAAGGACTTTCAGGCGCTTCGCGTACTTCTTGATCTTCGCTTCGGACTTTGACTCGCGCAGGTCGGTGCGCAGCTGCTCGGCCTCGCGGTCGATGTCGATCGTGCGCAGCAGCTCACGGATGCCCTCGGCGCCCATGTGCGCGATGAACTCGTCGCCGAACTCTTCATACTTGGCCGCATAGTCGTCTTCCGACATGATCTGGCACTTCTTCAGCGGCGTCATGCCGGGGTCGGTCACGACGTAGGCTTCGAAGTACAGCACGCGCTCGATGTCGCGCAGCGTCATGTCGAGCACCATGCCCAGACGGGACGGCAGCGACTTCAGGAACCAGATGTGCGCGACCGGCGACGCGAGCTCGATATGGCCCATGCGCTCACGGCGCACCTTGGCCAGCGTGACTTCGACGCCGCACTTCTCGCAGATGACGCCGCGGTGCTTCAGGCGCTTGTACTTCCCGCACAGGCACTCGTAGTCCTTGATCGGGCCGAAAATCTTCGCGCAGAACAGGCCGTCACGCTCGGGCTTGAACGTGCGGTAGTTGATGGTTTCCGGCTTCTTGACTTCGCCATAAGACCACGAGCGGATTTTTTCCGGCGACGCGAGGCCGATCTTGATCGCGTCGAACTGTTCGTTTTGCTGTACTTGCTTGAATAGATCGAGCAGTGCTTTCATGTATCACTCCACGGTGGCGTGAAAAATTAATCGTTGCTGCAGGCCGCCCTTTTCAGGGCGGCCGTTGGTCACCGGACTCAGTCGCGCTCGAGATCGATGTCGATACCCAGCGAGCGGATTTCCTTCACGAGAACGTTGAAGGATTCCGGCATGCCGGCGTCGATCACGTGATCGCCCTTGACCAGGTTTTCGTACACCTTGGTCCGGCCGTTCACGTCGTCCGACTTCACAGTCAGCATCTCCTGCAGCACATACGACGCGCCATAGGCTTCCAGTGCCCACACTTCCATCTCGCCGAAACGCTGGCCGCCGAACTGGGCTTTGCCGCCCAGCGGCTGCTGCGTCACCAGCGAGTACGGGCCGGTCGAACGCGCGTGCATCTTGTCATCGACCAGGTGGTGCAGCTTCAGCACGTGCATGTAGCCGACGGTGACGGTGCGCTCGAATGCTTCGCCGGTGCGGCCGTCATACATCGTGACCTGGTTCTTCGACGGCGTCATGCCGAGCTTCTTCGCGATCTCATCCGGGTAGGCGAGGTCGAGCATGCGATGGATCTCGCTCTCGTGCGCTCCGTCAAACACCGGGGTTGCGAACGGCACGCCGTACTTCAGGTTATCGGCCAGCGCCAGCACTTCCGCATCCGAGAAGCTGTCGAGTTCTTCCGGACGACCGGATTCGTTGTAGATCTTCTTCAGGAACTCGCGTACTTCCGCGGCTTTCGCCTGCACCTTCAGCATCTCGCCGATCCGCAGGCCGAGGCCCTTTGCTGCCCATCCGAGGTGGACTTCCAGCACCTGGCCGACGTTCATACGCGACGGAACGCCCAGCGGGTTCAGCACGATGTCAGCCGGGGTACCGTCGGCCATGTACGGCATGTCCTCGACCGGAACGATGCGCGATACGACGCCCTTGTTGCCGTGGCGGCCCGCCATCTTGTCGCCAGGCTGCAGGCGACGCTTGACGGCGAGGTACACCTTGACCATCTTCTGCACGCCCGGCGGCAGTTCGTCGCCTTGGGTCAGCTTCTTGCGCTTCTCTTCGAACGCGAGGTCGAACTGGTGACGCTTCTCGGCGATGGATTCCTTGATCGCCTCAAGTGCACCAGCCGCATCATCGTCGGCCGGACGGATGTCGAACCAGTGGTACTTGTCGAGGTCGTCGAGGTATTCCTTGGTCAGTTGCGTGCCTTTGACAAGCTTCTTCGGACCGCCGTTGGCGACTTTACCGATCAGCATCTTTTCCAGACGCTGGAATGCATCGCCTTCGACGATACGCAGCTGGTCGTTCAGGTCGAGGCGATAGCGCTTCAGTTCATCGTCGATGATCTGTTGCGCACGCTTGTCGCGCTGGATGCCTTCGCGGGTAAACACCTGCACGTCGATCACGGTACCGACCATGCCCGACGGCACGCGCAGCGAGGTGTCCTTAACATCAGACGCCTTCTCGCCGAAGATCGCGCGCAGCAGCTTCTCTTCCGGCGTCAGCTGGGTCTCGCCTTTCGGGGTGACCTTGCCGACCAGCACGTCACCGGCTTCGACTTCGGCGCCGATGTACACAATGCCGGACTCATCGAGGCGCGCGAGCTGGTTCTCGGCGAGGTTCGAAATATCGCGGGTGATTTCTTCCGGCCCCAGCTTGGTGTCACGCGCAACCACCGACAGTTCTTCGATGTGGATCGAGGTGTAGCGGTCATCTGCGACTACCTTTTCCGAGATCAGGATCGAATCCTCGAAGTTGTAGCCGTTCCACGGCATGAACGCGACCAGCATGTTCTGGCCGAGTGCCAGTTCGCCGAGATCGGTCGACGCGCCGTCGGCGAT
>JAIXTG010000286.1 GCA_027484285.1 Oxalobacteraceae bacterium
ACCGACATGCGCTCGCTGAACCGCAGCGGCCTGTCGATCGTCACGCTGGTGTTCACCGACCAGACCGACGTCTATTTCGCGCGCCAGCTGGTGATGGAGCGGCTGATGGAGGTGCGCTCCAGGCTGCCTGACGGAATCACGCCCGTGCTGGGCCCGGTATCGACCGGCCTCGGCGAGGTATTCCAGTACACGCTCGAACACCCGAACGATGGCAAGCGGCGCCTGAGCGAGGCCGAGCTCATGGAGCGTCGCTCCATCCAGGACTGGGTGGTACGGCCGATGCTGCGCTCGATCTCGGGCGTGGCCGAAATCAACTCCTTCGGCGGCTTCGAGAAGCAGTACCAGGTGCTGATCAATCCGGACCGCCTGCGCCATTACCAGATCGGCATGGAGGAGGTGCGTGACGCGATTGCCGCGAACAACGCCAACTCCGGTGGCGGCATCCTGCCGCAGGGCGCCGAGCAGTTCCTGGTGCGCGGCGTCGGCCTGACCCGTACCGTCGAGGACATCGGCAATATCGTGCTCAAGGAGTTCGCCGGGATTCCGGTCTTCGTGCGCGACGTGGCCGAAGTCAGGATCGGGCCTGCGGTGCGCCAGGGTGCGCTGATCAAGGACGGCACGACCGAGGCGACCGGCGGCATCGTGCTGATGCTCAAGGGCGGCAATGCGAAGGAAATCGTCACGCGGATCAAGCAGCGCGTGAACGACATCAATGCCAAGCAGATGCTGCCCGGCGGCCTGCAGATCGTGCCCTTCTACGACCGGACCGAACTGGTCGATGCATCGCTGTGGATGGTCGGCAAGGTGCTGGCCGAGGGCGTGCTGCTGGTGGTCATCGTGCTGTTCATCTTCCTCGGCGACCTGCGTTCCTCGCTGGTGGTGATCGCCACCCTGATCATTACCCCGCTGGTCACCTTCATGATCATGAACCGGATCGGGCTGTCGGCCAACCTGATGTCGCTGGGGGGACTGGCGATCGCCATTGGCCTGATGGTGGACGGCACGGTGGTGGTGGTCGAAAACGTGTTCCACAAGCTCGGGCACGCCAAGCCCCACGAGCGGGTCAAGGTCATCCTTGAATCCACGCTCGACGTTGCCAAGCCGACCATCTACGGCATCTCGATCATCATCCTGGTGTTCCTGCCGCTGATGACGCTGACCGGCATGGAAGGCAAGATGTTCGGCCCGCTCGCGCTGACGATCGCCATCGCGCTGGCCGTATCGCTGGCAGTCTCGCTGCTGCTGTCGCCGGCGCTGTGCGCCTACATCCTGAAGGGCGGCAACGATCACGACACGAAGCCGATTGCCTTCATGAAGCGGCATTACCTGGCGCTGCTGAACCGGGCAATGTCGGCCCAGAAGACCACGGTGGCGGCAGCCCTGGTGCTGCTGTTCGCGTCGTTCGCCCTGTTCCCCTTCCTCGGCAAGAGCTTCATCCCGATCATGAAGGAAGGTTCGATCACCCCGACGATCGTCCGCATGCCCAGCATCTCGCTCGACGAGGCCGCCAAGATCGACTTCGAGGTCATGCGCCGCATCAGCGAGATCCCCGGGGTACGCATGGCCGTGTCCCGCCTCGGGCGCGGCGAGTCGCCGGCCGATCCGTCCGGCCCGAACGAATCCGACCCGATCGTCTCGCTGGACCCGGAATCGGGACGCCTGCAGACCGAGATCGAGGAGGACATCCGCAAGGCGATGGTCGACTTGCCGGGCGTCCAGGTAGTGATGAACCAGCCGATCGCGCAGCGCGTCGATGAAATGCTGACCGGCGTGCGTTCGCAGCTGGCGATCAAGATCTTCGGCGATGACCTGAACGAGCTGCGGCGGCTGTCGGAGCAGGTGGCGGCCATCGTCAAGACGGTGCCGGGCGCGCGCGACATTCGTGTCGATCGCCTGTCCGGCCAGCAGACGCTGACCATCGACATCGACCGCCGTGCGATTGCCCGCTACGGCATCAACGTCGCCGACATCCATACCGTGATCGAGACCGCCATCGGCGGCAGCGAAGTCAGCCAGCTGTATGAAGGCGAGCGCCGCTACGCGATCCTGCTGCGCTACCCCGAGGGTTTCCGCAACTCGGTGGACGTCATCAAGGAAACCATGCTGCGCACCGCGAACAATGCCCTGATCCCGCTCGACAGCGTGGCCGAGGTGAAGGTGATCGACAGCCCGCCCACCGTCAACCGTGAAACCGGCAAGCGGCGCGTGGTGGTCGGTGCCAACGTGAACGGCCGCGACCTGGGCGGCTTCGTGGCCGAGGTGCAGCAGCGCGTGGATGCCGAAGTCAAGCTGCCTGAAGGCTATTACTTCTCGTGGGGCGGACAGTTCGAGAACATGCAGCGCGCCATGGGAACGCTGATGTTCATCGTGCCGCTGACGATCGTCGCCATCTACTTCCTGCTGTTCATGATGTTCAATTCGGTCCGGCTGGCTGCGCTGATCATCACCGTCCTGCCGTTCGCATCCATCGGCGGCGTGTTCGGACTGGCACTCACCGGTGAGTATGTGTCGGTGCCGGCGTCGGTCGGCTTCATTGCGCTGTGGGGCATTGCGGTGCTCAATGGCGTCGTGCTGATCACCTATGTGCGCCGCCTGCGCGAAGACGGGATGCCGATGGACCAGGCGCTGCGCGAGGGATGCGCGCAGCGCTTCCGTCCGGTGATGATGACGGCCACCGTGGCGCTGCTCGGCCTCGTGCCCTTCCTGTTCGCCACCGGTCCCGGCTCGGAAGTGCAGCGTCCGCTGGCGGTCGTGGTGATCGGTGGCCTGATCACCTCGACCCTGCTGACGCTGGTGGTGCTGCCGGTGCTCTACCGCTGGTTCGAACCGCCGGTCGTTGAAAGCGAGGCGCAGCGCCATGAGCGCCTCACCAATACCGCCGTCTG
>JAIXTG010000174.1 GCA_027484285.1 Oxalobacteraceae bacterium
AGGCCCTGCATGATCCGCTGACCGGCCTGCCGAATCGCGCCCAGTTCGAGCAGGCGCTGGACACAGCCCTGGCCGAAGCGCGCTCGGGCGCGTGCTGCCATGCGCTGCTGTTCCTCGACCTGGATGGCTTCAAGGCCGTCAACGATACCTGCGGCCACCAGGCCGGCGACGAGCTGCTGCGGCAGGTCGGACAGCTGCTGGCGTCGCGGGCGCGCGGGTCGGATCTGGTAGCCCGCCTCGGCGGCGACGAGTTCGGCATCCTGCTGCGGCACTGCGCGCTGGACAACGGTACGTTGGTGGCCGAGGGCATCGTGGCGGCGATGTCCCAGTTCCGTTTCAGCTGGCAGTCGCAATTTTTCCGCCTTGGCGTGTCGATTGGGGTGGCGGCGCTGGACGGGCAGTGCCCGGACACCGCATTCGCCCTGTCGGCGGCCGATTCCGCCTGTGGCAGGGCAAAGGACCTCGGACGCAACCAGGTGCAGGTTTTCCAGCGCGATGACCGGCAGTTGCAGCGCCTGCACGAGCAGACCGACTGGCTGGGCAAGCTCAACCGCGCGCTGTCGGGCAATGCGCTGACCCTGCTGGTGCAGCGCATCGAGCGCATCGACGGCCGACAGCCCCGGCTGCAACGGCATGAAGTGCTGCTCCGGCTGTGCGAGGAAGACGGCAGCCTTGCCTTGCCCGGACTCTTCCTTCCGGTGGCGGAGCGTTACCGGATGATCACCCGCATTGACGAATGGGTTGTCAACCGCTTGTTCGCGGCACTCGCACCCCATGCCGCGCGGCTGGCCGGCGAGCGGGAGTTTTCAGTCAATTTGTCCGGCGTGAGCATCAGCGACCCGGCTTTCCCCGAGTTTCTGCTGCAGGCTTTCGCGCGGCACCGGATCCCCGGCGAGCTGATATGTTTTGAAATAAGCGAGGCGTCGGCCATCGCGCATTTCAGCCAGGCAGTGGACCTCATTCATCGCCTGTCGCCCACCGGTTGCCGCTTTGCGCTCGATAACTTCGGCGCCGGCCTGTCCTCGTTCGATTACCTTCGCAAGCTGCCGGTGCACCGGGTAAAGATCGCCGGCACGCTCATCGACGGTGTCGCTTCCGACCCGATCTGCCGCGAGGTGGTGGAAGCGATCCTTCGCGTGAGCCGGCTGATGCATCTCGAGACCGTGGCCGAGTGCGTCGAGCGCGCGCCCGAACTCCGGGTGCTGTGCGAAATCGGCGTCGACTATGCGCAGGGTTATGCGCTGCACCGGCCCGAGCCGCTCGACGGGCTGGCTTTCCTGCAGTTGCCGGAATTTCCGGCGTGAAGCATTGCATTTGATAAACTGCCAATGTTTATCAAAAATATAGCGGGTTGACGAAGGCGGCAGCGGTGGCAACGGTGGCCGCGTACCCGGACCGACGTCAATCTCCCCCCATGGATCGAGTCTTCGAGCCGGACCAAACGGAAATACGCGACAAGCGCAGCATCCTCCTCTTCTGGGGTGGTGGCGCGGCCTTGCTGCTGCTGGCGATCTGGGCCGGCACGGCGGTCAAGCTGGCACTTGACCTGCAGGCGCTGAAGGAACGGGCCGAGCGGCTGGCCCAATCGCGCGCACGCACCTATGCAGAGCAGTTGCGCCGCACGGTCAATGAGATCGACCAGATTTCGCTCACCGTCATGTACCAGTGGCAGCGCATGCCCGGCCAGCTCGACCTGACGGACCAGTACGCGCTGGCGATGCACCACACGCCGACCTATCCGGTCGCCATCGGCGCCGAAGGCAGGATTCTCAGCTCATGGCGCAAGGCATCGGTCGGGCTCGACATGAGCAGCCAGGCATTCTTCCGCTGGCACCGCGAGCACCCCGACACGGGCTTGCGAGTGAACCCGATCTCGGTCGGCGTCGGCGGCATGGCTGGCAAGCGCACGGTGCGTTTCACGCGCAGGGTCGATGACGCACAGGGCCGCTTTGCCGGCGTCGTGATGGTCTCCACCGAGCCGGGCTACCTGGCCAGCCTGAGTGACGACGATGCACTCAGCCCGGGCGACTTCATGGCGGTCCGGCTGGTGGACGGGCCCATGCTGGTCGCCCGCAACCATCAGGGCCACGAGCAGCTGCAGCCCTTTTACTCCGGTACGCCCCGCTTCCCGGCGGCTCAAGGTGTCCGCGTCGAGCCCGGCGCCCGCTTCAGGGACGGCCTTGCCTGGACCATCGGCTGGAAACAGCTGGCCGACTATCCGCTGGTTGCGGTGGCCGGCATCACTGACGCCAGCGCAGTCGCCGGCTACGCGCCGACCCGTGCCGCCTACCTGGTGTTCGCATCAGTTACATCGCTGCTGGTGATGCTGGGCGCCATGTTCGGCGCGCTCTCTCAAATATCCGCTGCCGACCGCCGGAGAAAGGCAGAGCGCGTGCGAGCCACCTTCCGGCTGGCGGTCGACGGCGCGCGCGAGGCCTTCTACATGATCGAACCCATGCGCGCCACGGACGGCAGCATCACCGACTGGCGCGTCGAGGACTGCAACGAGCGCGCGGCCGGCATGAACGGGCTTCCGCGCGAGCAGCTGATCGGCAGGTCGCTGCGCGAAATTTACCCGCCGGGCGAGCAGTCGCGGCTGATGCAGTTTTTTTCCACCGCATTCGAGCAGCGCTTCCACGAAGACGAGCTGAGGGTGACTGATTCCGGCATGCACCAGCCAGGCTGGTTCCACCGGCGCGCCATGCGCTCGGGTGACGGCCTTGCGGTCTCGGTACGCGACATCACCGACGCAAAACTGCACCAGCAGACGCTGGCACAACTGGCAGTCACCGACACGCTGACCGGCCTGCCGAACCGTCGCTGGCTGAATGAATTCCTGCCCGCTGCGCTTGCCCGCGCTCGCGCCGAGCGCAAGCGGGTCGCGCTGCTGTTCATCGACCTCGACAACTTCAAACAGGTCAATGACCGTCTCGGGCATGCGGCCGGCGACGACCTGCTGCGGGCCGCCGCCCTCTGCCTGAGGGAGGCAGTACGTTCCACCGACCATGTGGTGCGCCTCGGGGGCGACGAATTCACCGTGCTGGTCGAGCACCTTGAACGCGACGCCGACGCGGAACTGGTGGCGACCCAGGTCGTGAATGCTTTCACGCAGTCGGCCGGTTTTGCCCGCTGGGCGGCGCTGGATGTCCGCTGCTCGGTCGGGGTCGCCCTCTACCCGTCGCACGCACAGGATCCGGCGCGGCTGCTGCAGTGCGCTGATGAAGCGATGTACGCAGCCAAGGCGGCCGGCAAGGGCTGCTACCGGCTGGCCGGATCTGCCGGCGCGGACAGCATCCGCTTGGTCAGCTGAAACAGCGGCAGCAGTGCCACGCCGGCGAGCACGCTGGCGATACCTGCGGGTGGATCCGGCGGCGCAAAGCGGAACAGGCGTGCGACCGCCTCGACCTGGGTGACCAGCCACAGTGCGGCCAGGGTGCCTGCAATCACCCCCAGCGACACCTTCGGCAGGCCTGTCCACAGCGCCCGCCATTCCGGACGGGCCGACCGTCCGGGCAGGATCAGCAGGGCATTGCCGGTGACCAGCACGATGAAGGCGCAGGCTGCGGCTGCTTCCGGCGCCCGGCCGCTGGCCAGTAGCCAGGCATAGCTGCCGAACGCGGCACATGCCGTCAGCGCGCCCCAGGCCAGCGACTGCAGCATGCTGCGCGCCGACAGCAGCGGTTCGCCGGGGCGGCGCGGCGGCTGCTGCATCAGCTTGCCGTCGCCTTCTTCGGCTTCGAACACGATCGAGCAGGCCGGATCGATCACCAGTTCGAGGAAGGCAATGTGCAGCGGCGCCAGCAGCAGCGGCAGGCCGGACAGCAGCGGCAGGGCCGCCAGTGCGACGATCGGCAGATGGACTGCCACGGTGTAGACCAGTGCCTGCCGCATGTTGGCGAAGGTACGGCGGCCGGCACGGACCGCTTGCACGATGGACTGGAACTCATCTGTGAGCAGCACCAGCGCGCCGGCCTCGCGCGCGACGTCGGTGCCGCGCTGTCCCATTGCAATCCCGATATGGGCGGCCTTGAGTGCCGGTGCGTCATTGACGCCGTCGCCCGTCATGGCAACGACTTCCGACTGGCGTTTCAGGCTCTCCACCAGCGCCAGTTTCTGTTCCGGCCGGACCCGCGCAAACACATTGAGCTCGCGCGCCGCCCGTGCCAGCCGGTCGCCATCCATCGCTGCCAGCTCTGCGCCGGTGAGTGCCTGTGTCGCAGGAATGCCGGCCTCGTGCGCAATCGCGAGTGCGGTACGCGGATGGTCGCCGGTGATCATCACTACCCGGATGCCGGCGCGCAGGCATTCGGCAATCGCCGCCGGTACGTCTTCCCGCAGCGGGTCGGCCAGCGCCAGCAGGCCCAGCCATTCGAAGGCGAAGCCCTGCTGGGTGTCCGGCCACGGGAGGGCGGGGTCGTGGCCGGCACGCGCCACGCCCAGCACGCGCAGCCCGCGGCCGGCCAGTGCCGCCGCTGCCTGCGCGATCTGCCGCGCTGCATCGGCCGGGAGGCGGCACAGCGCCGCCACCGCTTCCGGCGCGCCTTTCACCGCAGCGATGCCGGCCCCACCGGCATGCCACCCATGGGTCATGGCGGGCAGCGCCGGCGAGAGTTCGTATTCGCGCACCAGCTGCCAGCCGGGTCCGGCGCGCGCTGCATCGCCGACCCGTGCAGCCAGTTCGTGAATGGCCTTCTCCATCGGGTCGTGCGGCTCGGTCTCGCTGGCCAGCAGCGCGTGGTGCAGCAACGCAGCCTGCCCGGGAGACAGCGGGCCGGAGATGGCGCAATGCGCGAGGTCGGGCGAGGGCCCGGGATGGAGGGCGACCACCTGCATCCGGTTGCGGGTCAGGGTGCCGGTCTTGTCCACGCACAGCACGCTGGTTTCGCCCAGGGTCTCGATCGCGTCCAGCCGGCGGGTCAACACTTGCTGGCGGGCCAGACGCCGTGCCGCGAAGGCGAAAAAGATGATCATGATCACCGGGAATTCCTGCGGCAGCAGCGACATTGCGAGCGCGATGCCGGCCAGCAGGGCGTCCGGCAGGCTGCCGCGCAGTACCCAGTACGCCAGTGACAGCGCGCCTGCCAGCATCCCGCCGGCCAGTGCGACCCGCCGGGTCAGGCGAGCCATCTCGGCCCGCAGCGGCGAGGACTGCGGCGCAATCGTGTCGAGCGATTGCCCGATCCTGCCCATGTCGGTGCGGGCACCGGTCGCGTCCACCAGCACCATGCCCTGACCCTGCACGACCAGCGTGCCGGCCGACACGGTGTCTCCGGCCGACTTGGCCACCGGCAGCGATTCGCCGGTCAGCATCGCCTCGTCGAGCGCAAGGTCATGCGCATCCAGCAGGTGGCCGTCGGCCGGCACCCGGTCGCCTTCGCCCAGCAGCAGCACATCCCCGCGCACCACCTCCCGCCCGGCAATTCGCACTGGCCGGCCGTCGCGCAGCACCAGAGCGCGCGGGCTGGACAGCTCGCGCAGCGCGGCCAGCGTGTTGTCGGTGCGCCGCTCCTGGAGGACGGTGATGCCAATAATCAGCAGCACGAAGCCGGTCAGCACCATGGCTTCGAACCGGTCTCCCACCAGCAGGTAAATCGTGCCGGCGCCGAGCAACAGCAGGAACATGGGTTCGCTGGCGACATCACGCAGGATGGCAAGCAGCGAGCGGCGCCGGGACGGGCCGACTTCGTTGGGTCCCTCGTCGGCAAGGCGGCGGGCAGCCGTCGCCGCATCCAGGCCGGCGCGTTCAGGTCGGTTCATTGGCAGGAATGGGGTGTGGGGATGGTTACAATCATTGCACCGTTAACCCCACCCGCAAACCCCATGAGCCAAGCCAGCCCGTCCGCACGGCCCGGTGGCGGCAGCCGCCTGAGTTTCTTCGGGGCGGCCGGTACCGTGACCGGCTCCCGCACCCTGATCGAGCATGAGGGCCGCCGGATCCTGGTCGATTGCGGCTTGTTCCAGGGATACAAGCACCTGCGCCTGCTGAACCGGGAGCCCTGGCCGTTCGACCCGCGGCAGCTCGACGCGGTCGTGCTCACCCATGCGCATCTCGACCATTCCGGCGCACTGCCGCTGCTGGCACGCAATGGCTTCCGCGGGCCGGTGTTCGCGACGCCGGCCACGATCGCGCTGTGCGGCCTGCTGCTGCCTGACAGCGGCCACCTGCAGGAAGATGACGCCGCGTTTGCCAACCGCCACCGGACCTCGAGGCATGCGCCGGCCTTGCCGCTCTATACCGAAGAGGATGCACGCGAGTCGCTGCGCTTGCTCGAACCGCTCGATGCCGGTCAGCCGATCGATCTCGGCGGTCTGAAGCTCAGGCTGCAGCGCGCCGGCCATATTCTCGGCGCATCGTCGGCCGAGTTTCGCAGTCCGCGCGGCAGCCTGCTGATGTCCGGGGATGTCGGTCGGCCCGATGACTTGCTGAGCTGCGCGCCCGAGCCGATCGCGCATGCGGACACGCTGGTGATCGAGTCAACCTATGGCGACCGGCTGCACCTGGCGGAAGACCATGCGTCCGTGCTGGCGGAAGTGATCAGGCGGACCGCTGCGCGCGGCGGCATGGTCATCGTGCCGGCGTTCGCAGTCGGCCGCGCGCAAAGCTTGCTGTACCAGCTCTGGCGCCTGAAGCGCGACGGCCGCATTCCCGACCTGCCGGTGTTCCTCGACAGCCCGATGGCCATCGATACCACCGACATCTACCTGCGGTTCCATCGCGAACACCGGCTGTCACCGGACGAGTGCCGCGGCATGTCGCGGGTGGCGACCCTGTGCCGTACGCCGGAGGCCTCGCGCGCGCTGAATGCGCTCGGCTACCCGGCGATCATCATCTCGGCCAGTGGCATGGCCACCGGCGGCCGCATCCTGCACCACTTGCGCAACCATGGCCGCGACCATCGCAGCAGTATTGTGTTCGCCGGCTACCAGGCCGGCGGCACGCGCGGCGCGCGCCTGCTTGCGGGCGAGCGCGAGATACGCATCTTCGGCGAGGATGTCCGGATCCGGGCGGAGGTAGTGTCTCTGCCCGGCATGTCAGCGCACGCGGATGCCGCGCAATTGATTGCGTGGATGAAGACGATGCCGGCCGCGCCGCACCAGGTCTGGGTCAACCATGGCGAGCCGGCTGCCGCGGATGCCTTGCGCTGGCGGATCGAGCATGAACTGGGCTGGCCCGCGAGCGTGCCGCTGATGGGCCAGCGGGTGGCGCTGCCCCTGTAGCAGCGTGGGTCGCCCCGCCGTCAGTATTTGACAGTCATCGGGAAATCGCGCGCGAGTTTGTCGCACAGCGCCTGTTTGCCGCGTCGTGCAGCCTGCGTGTCGAATGCGGAGACGCCGGCAGAGAACAGCCGCTGCCATTCGTTTGCGCTGGTGCGCTCGCGGCACAGCTGCGACTGCTGCTGGAAGCGGAAGGCGTAATAGCTGAACGGGCACTCGCGGCGCGCCTTGCTGAACAGGCCGTCCATCCGGACCGTGTCCTCGCACTCGCCGGCATGGGCCGGCGCGGGCAAGGCTGCCGACAGCGTGCACAACAGCAGCAGGCCGGCGAGGGAGGGACGAAGGGGAAGGCGGGGGACGAGCGGGCTGGCGGACATCGGGTGTTGTGCGAGTGACATGGACGGCGCACATCCTAACCTGCAGGCCGGCCGTGTGCCGACGTGTTCCCGGGACATGGCCAGATTTGCTGCAGGATCCGGCGCTTGTTCCGGCGTATTCGCGCATCAACATTCGGCGAAGATTGCCGTAGACCTGCCCAATACACCTTCACGGCGACTACCGATGCGAACCAACCTGCCCGTCACCAATAACGAGGTCGAACTCAGCGACCAGAAGTCCATTGTTTCCAAGACCGATCTCAAGGGACGTATCACTTACATCAACCCCTATTTCCTCGAGATCAGCGGATTCACCGAGGATGAGTTGATGGGTTCGGCGCACAACATCGTGCGCCATCCCGACATGCCGCCCGAAGCTTTCGCCGACCTGTGGCGCTCGCTGAAGGCGGGATTGCCGTGGACCGGCATGGTGAAAAACCGTTGCAAGAATGGCGATTACTACTGGGTAGTCGCGAACGTGACCCCGATCATCGAGAACGGCCAGCCCGCCGGCTACATGTCGGTACGCAGCAAGCCGTCGCGCGAACAGGTGGTGGCGGCCGAGGCGGTCTACCGACAGTTCCGGCAGGGCACGGCGCGCGGCCTGGCGATCGAAGCCGGTGCAGTGGTGTCCACCGGGCCGGCCGCCTGGGGGCGCGTGATTCGCGACCTGTCGCTCGCAAAGCGGCTGGCGATCGGCTTCGGTGCGCCTTCACTGCTCCTTGCAGCGATGGCGGTCGCATCGATCGTCGCCGGCAAGGACGGCTGGATGGTGGCCGGCGAATTGCTGTCGCTGGCGATGCTGCTGGCCGCATGGGCCGGCCTGCATGGCGCAATCGTGGCGCCGCTGCAATTGGCGACCCGGGTCGCACGCTCGATTGCGGGCGGTGACCTGTCAAACAAATTCAGCGTCGAGCGCGGCGACGATACCGGCCAGCTGCTGCGTGCGCTGCAGCAGATGAATGCCAATCTGGTAGCGGTGGTGGGCGACGTGCGCGCGAATGTGGAGGCGATCCATCTCGGCAGCCGCGAGATCGCGCAGGGCAACATGGACCTGTCGGCCCGCACCGAAGCGCAGGCTTCCAGTCTCGAGGAGACCGCAGCCAGCATGGAAGAATTTGCATCGACCGTGCGCCAGAACGCCGATAACGCAGGGCAGGGCAACCAGCTCGCGAACACCGCCTCGGAGGTCGCCCGGCGCGGCGGCGTGGTAGTGCAGGATGTGGGCGCGACGATGGCCGAGATCAGCGGCTCGGCACGCAAGATCGTCGACATCATCGCGCTGATTGACGGCATTGCATTCCAGACCAACATCCTTGCACTGAATGCGGCGGTCGAGGCCGCGCGCGCCGGCGAGCAGGGACGGGGTTTTGCGGTGGTCGCTTCCGAGGTGCGCAGCCTGGCGCAGCGCAGCGCGGGCGCAGCCAAGGAAATCAAGGCGCTGATCCATGATTCGGTCGACAAGGTGGATGCAGGCAGCCGCCAGGTCTCGGACGCGACCGCCACCATGGATGAGATCGTGCGCTCGGTCGGCCGCGTCAACGACATCATGTCCGAGATCAGCGCCGCCAGCCGCGAGCAGAGCCAGGGCATCGACCAGGTCAATCAGGCCGTCACCCAGATGGACCAGGTCACCCAGCAGAATGCCGCCCTGGTCGAGGAAGCCGCTGCGGCGGCGGCCAGCCTCGAGGAACAGGCCGCCTGCCTTGCGCAATCGGTGTCTGTGTTCCGCCTGCGCTGAGCGTCTGGCGGCGCGTCCGGCCCGACCCCGGCGTCCCGCCCATCGGCCGGAAGCCGGCCACCGGATGCGCTTTTCGGTGGCGGCTGGCCGACTGCCCACTCCTTGGGCCCGACATTATTGGCCGCTGAGCGACACCACTGATCGCAGTTCGGCCGCCTCGCTTGTGGAGATGTCCACATTTTCCTTGGACAGATCTGTGGATAACTTCAGGGAAATTTATTCAAGTCATTGAATTGAATAAATTTTTTTCTTTTGAGGCAAATCAGGGCAGGTAGCGGCAAGGAAGGGATATCCCTGTTTCATTTCCGGGTATTCATTGATGGGATTCAATCCTGCACTATAGTTGCATGAAATAATACGAATCATTCTCATTCACCTTTTTCTTGCAGAAAGTCGTTGATGAAGCCCGTCCGCCGCACCTCTCCGCTGTCCGTGTTCCGCCGCTCCCCCCTGTCCCTTGCGCTCCTGTCAGCCTTCGTCGCCATGCCCGCGCTGGCACAGACGCAGGCGGAGGGCACCGATACCGAGCGGGTACTGCCGCGTGTCGATGTGATCGGCACGGGTGCCGCGCAGCTGATGAACGCGCCGGGCTCGGCGACGGTGATCGACGGACGGACGCTGGAAGAGAGCCGGGTATTCAATGTCAACGAAGCATTGCGCAA
>JAIXTG010000250.1 GCA_027484285.1 Oxalobacteraceae bacterium
GGCCTGCTCTGGCTTGTGGCCACGCTGGCCTTCGAGTTCGGTCTCGGGGCGGGACTGCAGCACAAGACGATGGCTGAGTTACTGGCCGCATACACCTTTGAGGGAGGGAACCTGTGGCCTCTCGTGCTGCTGGTAACGGCGCTCTCTCCGCTGGCAGCCCACCGGCTGCGAAATCGCTGAACGGCGTTTACGCCAGCAGTTGGACCAGCCGGTCCAGGCCCAGCGAGGCCGCGAAAGCGAGCGCTGCCAGAACCAGCAAGCCGACGATGGCATGCGCCCAGTCGCGCGGGCTTGGCCAGCCGGCGATCAGGCACTGCACCGCCAGCAGTTTCCAGCCAGCGCTTTCTGCCGACCATCCGGGCCATGCGGTCGAGTGGAAGAAAACATAGACACCGGCCGGAACCAGCGCCAGCGGCGCCAGGCCGACCGGCACGCTGTTCCACCAGCGCAGCCGCGCAAACGCGACCGAGCCGAGCACCCAGCCACCTTCCAGCCGGCGTCGCGGCAGCACGCTGAACGAGACCGGCTTCGCGCCGGTCAGCAGGCCGGCCAGATAATGGAGGGTCTCGTGCGCCAACGTACCGGGCCAGACCGTCGCGATGTAAACCGCCGGCCAGCGCCGCAGGGCCAGCACGGTGGCGATCATGAGCAGCAGCAGGACACCATGGGCGGCCAGCCTCGGCATGTCGGTAGCAAGTATCATCGGGGCGGATTGTATACCTGGCCCGGTCACCGTCATGGCGTCGGTACGGCGCGGATCGGCCACCATCGGCTGTTTTGCGGGAAGGCGGTGAGAATTGGAAAAGCATGTCCTGGTGGTGGGTGGCATGGTCGGCACCTGTACCGCCCTGCATTTGCAGCAACGCGGTTTCGAGGTATGCCTGGTGGATCGGCGCCGACCCGGCGAGGAAACCTCGTTCGGCAACGCGGGGCTGATTCAGCGCGAGGCAGTCGAACCTTATCCCTTCCCGCAGGACCCGGCCTCCGTCGCCAATGCGCTGCTGGGCCGCGGCGCTGCGGTGAACTGGCATGCGCGCGGGCTGTGGCAAATGGGGCGTCCGCTGCTCGGCTACTGGCGTGCGTCGCGTCCGGCAGGTCATGCACGGGCGACTGCGGCCTACAGCCGGCTGATTGCCCACGCCATCGATGAACACGCGCCGCTGATTGCGGCGGCAGGTGCCGAGGACCTGGTGGTGCGCGAAGGCTATCGGTTCGTATTCCGCAGCGCCGGGGCGCTCGACGCGGCGGCACGTCGCGCGCAGGACTTGCAGCAGCAGTTTGGCGTGCGGCACACGGTCGAAACGCCGGAGGCACTGGCGCAGGCCGAGCCGGCGCTCCGGGCAGGCCTGGCAGGCGCCGTACGCTGGCTGGATCCGTGGGCAGTGCGTGATCCCGGCGCACTGGTGCAGCGTTATGCGGCGCTGTTCGTGCAGCGCGGCGGGGCATTGCTGGAAGGCGATGCGGCGACATTGCGCGCGACGGCCAACGGCTGGGCGCTGAAAACCACGGTGGGCACGGTGGGCGCGGCACAGGCCGTGCTGGCGCTTGGCCCTTGGTCCGGCGATGCGATCCGCGGCCTCGGATATCGCTTCCCGCTGTTCGTCAAGCGGGGCTACCACCAGCACTACCATCCGCCCGCCTTGCTGGGCTGCCCGGTGTTCGACGCCGAGCGCGGCTATGTGCTGGCACCGATGCAGCGCGGCCTGCGCCTGACCACCGGTGCGGAGTTCGCGCCCGTCGACGCGCCGGCCACCCCAGTGCAGCTGGCGCGTGCCGAGGCTTCTGCACGTGAATTGCTGGATCTCGGCAAACCCGCCGACGAGCCGCCGTGGCTGGGCGCCCGGCCCTGTACCGCCGACATGCTGCCGGTCATCGGGCCGGCGCCCCGTCATCCGGGACTGTGGTTCAACTTCGGGCATGCCCACCAGGGATTCACGCTCGGTCCGGTGTCCGGGCTGCTGGTGGCGCAAATGGTGAGCGGCCAGCCGACGGTAGTCGATCCTGCACCCTATCTTCCAGCGCGCTTTTGCTGAGCCGGCAGCCGCGAACGGGGCCAGGCCGGACGGTATACTCGCGTCACACGAACAAGAATCAGGCGCTGCACTATCCGGGCGCCGGCCGGGTTGTCGGCAGACCCGGGAACAACGAGGCGGGCTGGGATGACACGATGGAACGAATCTGACGCGACAGCGCTGGTCCAGCGCCTGTGCCGTCGCGAGCTGACTGCAGAGGCCGTGCTGAGCGACTGTCTCGAACGTATCGAAGCGCGCGAGCCGGACGTCCGGGCATGGCAGCACCTTGACGGCGAGGCTGCCCTCGCGCAGGCGCGCATTCTCGACCAGGGTGCGGTGCGCGGGCTGCTGCACGGGCTGCCAATCGGCGTCAAGGACCTGTTCGATACCTTCGATATGCCGACCACTTACGGCTCACCGATTTATGCCGGCCACCAGCCGCCTTCCGATGCCGCATCTGTCGCCTTTTGCCGCGAGCAGGGGGCAGTTGTCGTCGGAAAAACGGTCACCACCGAATTCGCCACCTTCACTCCCGGCAAAACCCGTAACCCGCACCGGCTGACGCACACGCCGGGCGGATCGTCCAGCGGATCGGCAGCCGCCGTCGCTGACCACATGGTCCCGCTGGCTTTCGCGTCGCAGACGGCCGCCTCGGTGATCCGGCCTGCAGCCTTTTGCGGCATCGTCGGCTACAAGCCGAGTTTTGGCAGAATCAATCGCAGCGGCGTCAAGGCATTGTCGGACTCGCTGGATACCATCGGCTTCCTCGCGCGCAGCGTAGAGGACGTCGCGCTGTTCGCTGCGGCCGCCGGCGGCGACCGCGGGCTGCTCGACCTCGACACCTTCAACGCTCCGCGCATCGCGCTTTGCCGGACGCACGAGTGGCCGCATGCCGGCGACGACACCCGGCGCGCGATGGTGCTTGCAGGCGAACGCCTCGGGCAGGCCGGCGTGCCCGTGCGCGACCTGCAGCTGCCTTTGCTGTTCTCCGAGCTGCTGCGTACGCAGAAAGAGATCATGGCGCATGAGCTGGCTCGCTCGCTCGCGGATGAGCGGCTGCGCCACGCGCAGGCACTGAGCCGCGGACTGGCAGCCCTGCTGCGGCAAGGGCAGGCGATATCGGCGGAACAGCACTGGGGCAACATACAGCTGGCGTATTCGGCGCGTGCCAAGCTTTCGTCGGTGTTTGGCGATGTCGATGCGATGCTGGTGCCCAGCGCGATCGGCGAGGCACCTGCGACGCTGGACGAAACGGGTGACCCAGTGTTCGGGCGCGTCTGGACCTTGCTCGGGCTGCCCTGCGTGCATTTGCCCTTTACGGTAGGCGCGACCGGCATGCCGGTGGGCCTGCAGGTGGTCGGCCGCTACGGCGAGGACCGGGCCACGCTCGGCATTGCACGCCGGCTGCTGCGCCTGCTGCGGGATTGAACCCCCGCGGCTGCCTTGCACCGGACCGGCCGGGTGTGGACTTTGCCTCGGTTGTGCCGGTACATTAGCGGGCCGGCCGCCGATCACGCAGTTTTCAAGTTGGCATGCTGCCGGCTCATCGAATATCAATAACCAGAACGATTACGGAGTCATTCGCATGTCGCAACAGATTAAATTCCTGCTTCCGGAAGACCGCATTCCCCGCAGCTGGTACAACATTCAGGCGGACTTGCCGGTGGCACTGCCGCCGGTCCTGCACCCGGGCACGCTCAAGCCGATCGGTCCCGACGACCTCGCGCCGCTGTTCCCGATGGAGCTGATCCTGCAGGAAGTGTCGACCGAGCGGGAAATTGATATCCCGGAGCCGGTGCGCGACGTGTACAAGTTGTGGCGCCCGGCGCCCCTGTATCGTGCCTACGGCCTCGAAAAGGCGCTGCAGACGCCGGCCAAGATTTACTACAAATACGAAGGCGTGAGCCCGGCCGGCTCGCACAAGCCGAACACCGCGATCCCGCAGGCGTTCTACAACAAGCAGGCGGGCGTGAAGCGCCTGACCACCGAAACCGGCGCCGGCCAGTGGGGTACCTCGCTGTCCTTCGCCGGCTCGCTGTTCGACATCGACGTGACCGTGTTCCAGGTGCGCGTGTCCTACGACCAGAAGCCTTACCGCCGCGCCGTGATGGAAACCTATGGCGCGCGCTGCGTTGCATCGCCGTCGAATGAAACCGTCTATGGCCGCAAGGTGCTGGAAGAGCGTCCGGACCACCCCGGCAGCCTCGGCATCGCGATCTCCGAGGCCGTCGAGATTGCCGCCACCAATGACGACACGAAATACGCACTCGGCTCGGTGCTGAACCATGTGCTGATGCACCAGACCATCATCGGCGTCGAGTCGATGGAGCAGATGGCCATGGCCGATGCCTATCCGGACGTGGTGGTGGGCTGCACTGGCGGCGGCTCGAATTTTGCCGGCATCGCCTTCCCGTACATCGGCGCAGGTCTGCGCGGCGGCCCGAAACCCCGCATCGTGGCGGTCGAACCGGCGGCCTGTCCCTCGCTCACCCGCGGCAAGTATGCGTACGACTTCGGGGATACCGGCCAGATGGCGCCGCTGACCAAAATGCACACGCTGGGATCAACGTTTACGCCGCCGGGCTTCCACGCGGGCGGCCTGCGTTACCACGGCATGGCGCCGCTGGTGTCGCACCTCAAGGAGCTGGGCCTGATCGAGGCAACCGCCTACCACCAGACCGAATGCTTCGCGGCCGGCGTGCTGTTCGCACGTCATGAAGGCATCGTGCCGGCGCCTGAGGCCAACCACGCGGTCAAGGGGGCGATTGAAGAGGCACTCCGCTGCAAGCGCGAGGGCAAGAGCGAGGTCATCCTGTTCAACCTCTGCGGTCACGGCCACTTTGACATGGCGGCTTACACCAACTACTTCTCGGGCAACCTGAAGGACGAGAGCTACAGCGAGGAAGAGCTCGCGATGGCGCTGTCCGGGCTGCCGAGCGTGCCCGACGCCGCCTGATGCGGTGCAACTGCTGAAAAAGGACACCGGGCAGCGCCCGGTGTTTTTTTTGGCGGGCATGTCCTCTGGCACAATGGTGCTCTCCTGAAAATTCCTGACTGAACATGCACGTATTGCTGGTTGAAGATGACGAGATGCTGGCCGATGGCATCGCGCGCATTCTGCGCGGCCAGGGCATGGCAGTCGATGTGGTCAACACTGGCGAAGATGCCGACCGTGCGCTGGGCTCGCGCGAGATGTCGGTAGCGGTGCTTGATATCGGTCTGCCGGGTATTGACGGCTTCGAGGTCGTGCGGCGCCTGCGGATGCGCGGCAGTGCGCTGCCGGTACTGCTGCTGACCGCGCGCGACGATGTGCAGGACCGGGTGCAGGGCCTCGAGATCGGCGCTGACGACTATCTGGTCAAGCCTTTCGCCGCACCGGAGCTGGTGGCCCGCCTCAAGGCGCTGGTTCGGCGCAGCAGTCCACGCACAATCGACTTGCAAGTAGGCGGACTGCAGCTCGATCCGTTTGCCCGGCGGGCGACGGTGGACGGACAGATCGTCGAGCTGTCTGCACGCGAGTGGGCCGTGCTCGAATACCTGATGCAGAACGCGTCGCGCGTCGTCTCCAAGCAGCAGATCATTGACGCGATACTGCCGTGGGGCGAGGAATTGACCCTGAATGCGGTCGAAGTCTATGTCTCCCGCGTGCGATCGAAGATTGCGTCGGCCGGCGTATCCATCAAGACCATCCGCGGTTTCGGCTACATGCTGGAGCAGGGCAGCGCATGAGCCTGCGAGCGCGGCTGCTCAAGTGGCTGGTGATTCCGCTGGTTGCGCTCAACCTGGTTGCGGCCGGGATTGCCTACTGGCTGGCCTGGATTCCGGCCCAGTCCGCGCTCGACCAGAGCCTCGCGGATGCTGCGTGGGCACTGGTGCCGCACGTGCAGGAATCGGGCGACTCGGTCGAGCTGAAGCTGTCCAAGCAGGCTGAGCAGGTCCTGCGGGTAGACCACTTTGACGAAATCTTTTTCGTGGTGCGCGACACCGAAGGCGTGACGATTGCCGGCGATGTCGATTTTCCCGAACTGCGCGTCCCGGCGCAGATCAACGTGCATACAGCCTATGCGTCGCGCATGCGCGGCGAAGATGTGCGGGCGATCACGCTGCAGACTGAGGTCGACGGCCAGATCGTGCTGATCGGCGTGGCAGAGACGCGGGTCAAGAGCGACCGGATCCGCGCGCGCATCCTGTGGTCGCTGCTGGCGGTCGAATTGCTGCTGCTGCTGACCGTCGTGGGCGTGGTCTGGGCGGTGCTGGACAAGGGGTTCCTTCCGCTGCGCAGCATCCGTGACGAACTTGCGCGGCGGCGCGCCGACGACCTTTCTCCGCTACCGATCGGGAACGCGCCGCAGGAAATCGCGCCGTTTGTAGCCGGAATGAATGACCTGCTGCGGCGGGCGCAGGAGAGCGCACGGGCGCGGCAGGATTTCCTTGCCAACGTGGCACACCAGCTGCGCACGCCGCTGGCCGGATTCAAGGCCCAGCTCGAATGGCTGCAGGCGCATCACCGCGAGGACAGCGAGACTGCGCATTCGACCGCGATGATGCTGGCGTCAACGAACCGCATGGCACGGCAGGCGAACCAGCTGCTGGCACTGGCCCGTTCGGAACCGGGCGGATTCGAGCGGCAGCGGCTCGACCGGGTGTCGCTCGACCAGCTGGTATCCGATTCGGTACAGCAGTTCGTCCAGCAGGCGCTGGCGAAAGACATCGACATCGGCTTCGAGCTCGAGCCGACGGAGGTGATGGGCGACCGCTTCCTGCTGCGTGACCTGGTCGACAATCTGGTCGACAACGCGCTCCGCTACACGCCGCCGGGCGGCGAGGTCACGGTCCGGTGCCGCGCCCGTGAAGGGCGGGGCGTGCTCGAGGTCGAAGATGACGGCCCCGGCATTCCGGACGAGGAAAAGGGCAAGATTTTCACGCGCTTTTACCGGATCGACCGGGGACAGGCCGGCAGCGGCCTCGGTCTGGCCATCGTCCGCGATATCGTGATCGATCATGGCGCCGAAGTCGTCGTAGACGGCGGACAACAGGGGCGCGGCACTCTGTTCACCGTGCGCTTTCCTGCGGTTGCTGGCTGAATCGGGCGGCTGCAGCGGGTGCGCGCCGTATAATCCCGTTTTGCAACCCGATTGCCCGCTTCTTACCGTGGCTTACAGCGTCAAGGAAATTTTCTACACCCTGCAAGGGGAGGGTGCCCAGGCCGGCCGGCCTGCGGTGTTCTGCCGCTTTGCCGGCTGCAATCTGTGGAGTGGCCGCGAGGAAGATCGTGCGCAAGCCATCTGCCGCTTCTGCGACACCGATTTTGTCGGCACCGACGGCATCAACGGCGCGAAATTTTCCTCTGCTGCCGCGCTGGCCGAAATGATTGACACCCAGTGGCCGGCGTCTCATCCGGTGCGCAAATATGTGGTGTTTACCGGCGGTGAGCCGCTGCTGCAACTGGACACCGAACTGATCGATGCGATGCATGCACGCGGCTTCGAGATTGCGATCGAGACCAACGGCACGCTGCCGGTGCCGGCGGGGGTGGACTGGGTTTGCGTCAGCCCGAAGCAGGGCGCCGCGCTGGTGCTTGACCGTGGGGATGAACTGAAGGTGGTGATACCCCAGCCGGGGCAGGACTTGCACGCGCTCGAGCGGCTAGGGTTCAGGCATCTGTTCCTGCAGCCGATGGACGGGCCGGACAAGCAGCGCAACACGCAGCTGGCGATCGAGACCTGCAAGGCCAACCCGCAGTGGCGGCTGTCGATACAGACGCACAAGCTGCTCCAGATACCCTGAAACAGACACACGATGCTCACCATTACACGCAAGCTGGAGTTCGACGCCGGCCACCGCATTCCCGACCACAAGAGCCAGTGCCGCAACCTGCATGGCCATCGCTATACGCTGGAAATCACGCTGGTCGGCGCCGTGATCGAGCAGGAAGGCAGCTCCGACAACGGCATGATCATGGATTTTTCCGACGTCAAGGCGCTCGCGAAGCAGCATCTGGTCGACGTCTGGGATCATGCGTTCCTGGTCTATTCGAAAGATGCGCCGGTGCGCGATTTCCTGGCCTCGCTTCCCGGTCACAAGACGGTGGTGATCGACCGCATTCCGACGGTAGAAAATCTGGCACGAACGGCGTTTGACCTCCTGAAAGCCGCTTATACCGATCGCTACGGCACCGGCCTGCGGCTGCAGAAACTGGTGCTGCACGAGACGCCCAACTGCTGGGCCGAGATCAGCGAGGACGCATGAACGACGAGGACTTCATGCGGCTGGCCATGGAGGCGGCGGGCCGTGCGAAGGCTGCCGGCGAAGTGCCGGTCGGCGCCGTCATCGTGAAGGAAGGCGAAGTCATTGCCGCCGGCTGGAACCAGCCCATCGGCCGCCATGACCCGACGCATCATGCAGAGATTGCTGCGTTGCGTGCAGCTGCAGCGGCCATGGGAAATTACCGGCTGCCCGGCTGCACCCTGTATGTGACGCTCGAGCCGTGCGCGATGTGCGCCGGTGCCATGATGCACGCACGCATTGCGCGCGTTGTTTTCGGTGCTTCCGACCCCAAGACCGGCGCTTGCGGCTCAGTCGTCAACCTGTTCGCCGAAGGTCGGCTAAACCATCATGCAGAAGTGAGCGGCGGCGTGCTGGGCGCCGAATGCGGCACAATGCTGTCAGCCTTTTTTGCCGAGCGCCGCCAACTGGCGCGATCCGACCGGACATGACCCGAGCATTCAACATTGCAGTGGTGGCTCCCAGCGGCTATGCGGCCGATGCGCTCGCCTTTGCGCGCGGCCTGGAGCGGCTGCGCAACGCCGGCCACCACGTCACGGACTTTTCTGCTGCAGCCAGGCCGCACCAGCGCTTTGCGGCAACGGATGCCGAGCGCGTCGCGCAGTTGCATGCGGCAGCGCGCGACCCCGACGTCGATCTGGTGATCGCGCTGCGCGGCGGATACGGTCTGTCGCGGCTGCTGCCGGACATTGATTTCCGTCTGCTGGCCGACAGCGGCAAGTGCTGGGTCGGGCACAGTGATTTCACCGCACTGCAGCTCGGCTTGCTGGCCACCGCAGGTACCGGCAGCCTTGCCGGCCCGATGATTTGCGACGATTTCAGTCGCGAGGACGTCAGCGAATTCACCCATCGCCAGTTCTGGCAGTGTGTATCGGCGCCGTCGCTCAGGATCGAAGTTGCCGCGACGGGCAATCCGTCGCTGCGGGCCGCCGGACGGCTCTGGGGCGGCAACCTGGCGATGCTGTGTCATCTGGTGGGCACCCGCTGGCTGCCCGACGTCGATGGCGGCATCCTGTTCGTCGAGGATGTGAACGAACACCCCTACCGGGTCGAACGCATGCTGCTGCAGCTTTCCCATGCCGGCGTGCTCGGCCGGCAGCAGGCGCTGGTGCTCGGCGATTTTTCCGGCTACAAGCTCGGCGCTTACGACAATGGCTATGACTTTTCCGCCATGATCGACTACCTGCGCGGGCGGCTGGGCGTGCCAGTGCTGCAGGGCCTGCCTTTCGGGCATGTGCGCGACAAGCTGACGCTGCCGGTCGGTGCGAATTGTGTTCTGGAATCCGGCGGGCACGGGTTCTCCCTGCAGCTCGACGGGTACCGCGTGCCCTGATTCCTGCTGGGCTCAATGGTAAAATCGCGGGTCAGCGATTTGCCGCCCGGCATTGCCGTCTTTGCTGCTATCGCGTTTCCCTCATCATCATTCCGCACACCAAGGTTTCCTCTTGCTCTCCACCGCAAATATCACAATGCAGTTCGGCGCCCGGCCGCTGTTTGAAAACATCTCCGTCAAATTCGGCGATGGCAACCGTTATGGCCTGATCGGTGCCAACGGCTGCGGCAAGTCGACATTCATGAAAATTCTCGGCGGCGATCTCGAGCCGAGCGCAGGCAATGTGATGCTTGATGTGAACGAGCGGCTGGGCAAGCTGCGGCAGGATCAATTTGCATACGAAGAAATGCGCGTACTCGACGTCGTGATGATGGGCCACACCGAGATGTGGGCCGCGATGGCTGAGCGCGACGCAATCTATGCGAACCCGGACGCGACTGACGAAGACTACATGAAGGCCGCCGATCTCGAGGCCAAGTTCGCCGAGTACGACGGTTATACCGCCGAGGCGCGCGCCGGCGAACTGCTGCTGGGCGTCGGCATTCCGCTCGACCAGCACAATGGCCCGATGAGCGCAGTGGCACCCGGCTGGAAACTGCGCGTGCTGCTGGCGCAGGCCCTGTTCTCGAACCCGGACATCCTGCTGCTCGACGAACCAACCAACAACCTCGACATCAACACCATTCGCTGGCTCGAGGAAGTGCTCAACCAGCGCAACTCGACAATGATCATCATCTCGCACGATCGTCACTTCCTGAACCAGGTCTGCACGCACATGGCCGACATGGACTACGGCACGCTGAAGATCTATCCGGGTAGCTATGACGACTACATGCTGGCGTCGGCGCAGGCGCGCGCGCAGCAAGTCGCGGCTAACGCCAAGGCGAAGGAGAAGGTCGCCGAGTTGCAGGATTTCGTGCGTCGTTTCTCGGCGAACAAGTCAAAGGCACGCCAGGCGACCTCGCGTGCAAAGCAGATCGACAAGATCAAGGTCGAGGACGTCAAGCCGTCGTCGCGCCAGAATCCGTTCATCCGTTTCGAAGGCGAGAAGAAGCTGCACCGACTGGCGGTGGAGACGCAGTCCATCTCGAAGGCCTATGACCACCAGATTTTCAAGAACTTCAGCATTGCCGTCGAGGCGGGCGAGAAGATCGCGATCATCGGCGAGAACGGCGCTGGTAAAACCACGCTGCTGCGCTGCATTGGCGGCGAGGTCTGCGGCCTGCAGCCGGATAGCGGCAGCGTGAAGTGGGCCGAAAACGCGAATGTCGGCTACATGCCCCAGGATCCGACCGACGAATTTGCCAACGGCGATGTCCTGACCGACTGGATGGGGCGCTGGACTCAGGAAGGCGATGACGACCAGGCAGTGCGCTCCATTCTTGGTCGTCTGCTGTTCTCCGGCGAGGAAGTGAAGAAGTCGGTGAAGGTGCTGTCGGGCGGTGAGAAGGGCCGGATGATGTACGGCAAGCTGATGCTCGGCCGGCATAACGTGCTGCTGATGGACGAGCCGACCAACCACATGGACATGGAATCGATCGAATCCCTGAACATCGCCCTGGAAAAATACGCGGGCACCCTCATTTTCGTTTCGCACGATCGTGAGTTCGTGTCGTCGCTGGCGACTCGCATCCTGGAATTGAAGGGTGGCGAGGTGATCGATTTCAGGGGAACGTACGACGATTACCTGGCCTCGCAAGGCCTGGCGTAAGCGGCGAGCCGGAGGGCATGATGGAAATCAAGACAGTAGAGTTCGACAAGCCGGACGCCGATGGCGCCAGTTGTGTCTCATCGGCCTGGGCCAAGGTGCCCGAGCCGCTGACGCCGGAGCAGCGTGCGGCGCTGAAGGAACGCGCGCGGAAACTTCTGAAAGAGAAGGGCGCAGTACTGGTCGCGCACTACTATGTGGACGGCGACCTGCAGGACCTGGCGGAGGAAACCGGCGGCTGCGTGTCCGACTCGCTGGAAATGGCGCGCTTCGGTCGCGATCATGAAGCGCAGACGCTGGTGGTGGCCGGCGTGCGTTTCATGGGCGAGACCGCCAAGATCCTGTCACCGCAGAAAACCATCCTGATGCCGGACCTCGATGCGACCTGCTCGCTCGACCTCGGCTGCCCGGTGGACGAATTCAGCGCGTTCTGCGATGCCCATCCGGACCGTACCGTGGTTGTCTACGCGAACACCAGCGCGGCAGTGAAGGCGCGTGCCGACTGGATGGTGACTTCTTCGATCGGCCTCGACATCGTGAAGCACCTGCATGAGCAGGGAAAGAAAATCATCTGGGCGCCGGACCGGCATCTCGGCAGCTACATCCAGAAACAGACTGGCGCCGACATGCTGCTGTGGCAGGGCTCCTGCCTGGTGCATGACGAGTTCAAAAGTATCGAGCTCGACCTGCTGCGCGCCGAGCATCCGGGTGCGAAGGTGCTGGTGCATCCCGAATCGCCGGCATCGGTGGTCGAGCAGGCCGATGTCGTGGGCTCGACCTCGCAGCTGATTGCTGCAGCGGTAGGGCTCGACGCCACCGAGTTCATCGTTGCGACCGACAACGGCATCCTGCACAAGATGCGTGCCGCTGCGCCGGGCAAGCGCTTCATCGAGGCGCCTACCGCTGGCAACAGCGCCACCTGCAAGAGCTGCGCGCATTGCCCGTGGATGGCAATGAATGGGCTGCAGAACCTGATCGACGTGCTGGAAAACCGCAGCAATGAAATCCACGTCGATCCTGCGGTCGGCGCGAAGGCGGTCACCTGCATCAACCGCATGCTGGATTTCGCAGCGGCGAAGAAGGCGAACGTCCGCCCGTCGTCCGACCTCGCGAACGAACAGCAGCTGTTCTCCGGCATCGGTCCAGCATGAGCACGCTGAACAATCCGTTCGCCCCGTTTGACAGCGCGCTGGCGAAGGCATTCGAAGCAAATATTGCAGCCGCGCTCGCCGAGGATATCGGCAGCGGCGACTGGACGGCCATGCTGCTGCCAGAGAGCGTGAACGTGAAGGCGAGGGTGGTCGTTCGCGAGCAGGCCGTGCTGTGTGGCGCGCCATGGTTTGAAGGCGCGATGATGCAGGTCGATTCCCGCATCCGCATCCACTGGCATTTCGCCGAGGGCACGCTGATGCCGCCGGATGCCGAGGTGTGCAGCATCGAAGGTCCGGCGCGCTCGCTGATGACGGCTGAGCGGCCGGCGCTGAATTTCCTGCAGCTGCTGTCCGGTGTGGCGACCGCCACGCGCGACTACGTGGCATTGGTTGAAGGCACCAAGGCGTGCATTCTTGATACCCGAAAAACCTTGCCGGGCCTGAGGCTTGCGCAG
Organism: Oxalobacteraceae bacterium; assembly: GCA_027484285.1. GTDB lineage: Bacteria > Pseudomonadota > Gammaproteobacteria > Burkholderiales > Burkholderiaceae_D > Pernthalerella. Next base: position 12,945 of record JAIXTG010000250.1, read on the forward strand.
AAATATGCGGTCCGCGTTGGCGGGGGAAAGAACCAGCGGCTCGCACTGTATGACGGCATCCTGATCAAGGAAAACCATATCGCTGCAGCTGGCAGCATTCGCGCAGCAATGGATGCCGCGCGCGCATTGAATGCCGGTGTGTCGATACAAATCGAAGTCGAGAGCCTCGAAGAACTTCAGCAGGCGCTGGATGCCGGCGCGGTGTCTGTCCTGCTCGATAACTTCACGCTCGACCAGATGCGTGAGGCAGTGGCATTCAACGCAGGCAGGGCGGTGCTCGAAGCTTCCGGCGGCGTGAACCGGCGGACTGCACGTGCAATTGCCGAAACTGGTGTCGACCGAATCTCCATTGGCAGCTTGACCAAGGATGTAATCGCGACCGACTACTCGTTGAGGGTCGTTGGCTAAAGACTTTCGCGTAACTGCGGTTCTGTGTCGGGAACCGCAGTTACGCGCTGTTCACAAATCGGTTTTTTCAAATGACGGGAGGAACCGAAGTGAATAATATCTCTGGCAATCGTACAGGCCTGTGCAACTTGCCCCCCAATTGCATGGGGACGATCGTCAACCAGCTCGCTGTCATCTCAGATATTGAGCAGCCAATGCATCGGTCGCTGCTTCGATGGGCGGGAGCGAGCAAAGACATGCAAGCGCAGCTGGCTGTCTGGACACACCGACATGCACAGGCGGCCGATTATGTCGTGCAAGCCTTCAAAGACGCTCTTTGGTCAGACGTTCCGTTCCGGCGCACGCTGCGGACCGCCGAGGTATTTGCGAAGCACCTCACTGCAGACCTGCTGTCTGAGGTGATCTTCCTGAAGGCCGACCCCGGTCAGGTTTCATTTGCCGGGCCAGACCTTGCGCTTACCCTGATCGCACTTGCCCACATAAGGGAAAAGCTTCCGCAAGATACCGCTGTCGCCTTTTTTCAGGAAGTGGAAAGCCATCTGTTTCCAGAGGGGACGGGTAGGCACGCCATGACAGCTGATTCGATCGATTGCCTTAAAGCGGTCGCTCGTTCGATTTTTTCAGCCTGCGGATTGATTAACCCGAAATACCAGCATAAGAACGCCCGACTGAGTGAGTGCTTCAACACGTTGCTGATGCTGCCGCAGTGTATGAAGTCGGTTGCGATGCATGCGGCTCTGAATTCACCGGCGATGTTGGGAAACACAGCATTTGAACAGCGCTTTGTCGAATTGCTGGATCAGCTAGTGCCCAGACACTGGGATCCCGACTTCATGCAGAGCGATCTGGGAGCAATGACGCTTGATGCTTGTGAAGAAGCTTTGCAGTTATGGCATTCCCGTCCTGAGAAATTCCTTGTCGCCTACTCGCGATTGCTCGGCGGTTTCATTGCAGCGATGCCGGTCGGGCACAGGCACTTTCGCAGGATTTGCAATGAATCTTTTATTGAGTGCCACGAGCCGATATGTCCTGCGTTGGTCTCCAACGATCCCGCTGAAAATTTGTTGATCGACCATAAGTCAGCGAAGGAGATACTCCGCAAAATCCTTTACCTGCTCAATGTGGGGCATGCAAGTACTTCCTGCAGGCAGGCATTCCTTGCCGATTTTGTGGACGGGGGTCTGCTGGTGAAAGAGGAGTTCGACGCGTTGATGGATCTGTTTTCGAGGGGCGGCCATGTTCGCAGTTTTTCTGAACTGGCCGCCATGCTGGAGGACCTAGGAAGAAACGACAAGGCGGGCAACCGTTCCCGTAGGAAGTGTGTCATCTCCTGAGTTGATCATCGCCAGTGCTGCATGACACTCGGCCTCGCGGCTTTAATCAGTTATCTCCGGCGGGGCAGCATGTTCCGCGTCGGCGTCAGTACCGTCGGCAGCGCCTTCGGCAGTGTGTCCGGGTAATCGAGGCTGTAGTGCAGGCCTCGGCTTTCCCGACGTGACAATGCGCTGCTGACGATTAGGGATGCCACTTCAACGAGGTTGCGCAGTTCCAGCAGGTCGCGCGTAATCCGGAAGTTCGAGTAGTACTCGTCGATCTCTTCCTTCAGCAGCGCGATCCGGTGCTGTGCGCGTTCCAGGCGCTTGGTGGTTCGAACAATGCCGACAAAATTCCACATTGCGCGGCGCAACTCATCCCAGTTCTGCGTGATCACCACTTCTTCATCGGCGTCCGTTACGCGGCTCTCGTCCCACGCAGGCAGGGCCGGCGATTTCGGCTTGGGTTGCTGCTCGATATCGAGTGCGGCAGAGCGTCCCAGTACGACGCACTCGAGCAGCGAATTGCTCGCCAGCCGGTTGGCGCCATGCAGCCCGGTGTAGGCAGTCTCTCCAACCGCATACAGTCCCTGCAGGTCGGTGCGGCCCTGCAGGTCGGTCACGATGCCGCCACAGGTGTAATGGGTCGCAGGCACGATCGGGATCGGCTGCTTGCTGATATCGATGCCCAGTTCAAGGCAGCGTGCGTAAATCGTCGGGAAGTGGCTGCGCAGGAATTCCGGCGACTGGTGGCTGATGTCGAGGTCCACGTAGTCGAGGCCGCGCTTTTTCATCTCGTAGTCGATCGCACGCGCAACGATGTCACGCGGGGCCAGCTCGGCGCGTTCGTCATGGGCGGGCATGAAACGCTGGCCGGCGGCCGATCCGGCTGATGCCGGCAGTTTCAGGATTCCGCCCTCGCCGCGTACCGCCTCGGTAATGAGGAAGGATTTTGCGTACGGGTGATACAGGCAGGTGGGATGGAACTGGATGAACTCCATGTTCGCCACCCTGCAACCTGCCCGCCATGCCATCGCAATGCCGTCACCGGTCGCGGTGTCCGGGTTGGTGGTGTACAGGTAGACCTTGCCGGCACCGCCTGTTGCCAGCACGGTCTGGCTGGCAGCGATGGTCAGCACCTTGTGGGTATCCACATCCTGCACGTACAGGCCATAGCAGCGCGGACCGCCGTTCGGCAACGCCAGCTTGCCCGATGTGATCAAGTCGATGGCGATATGGTGTTCTAGCAGTGTGATGTTCGGATGCGCACGGACTTTCTGTTCCAGCGTCACCTGCACTGCATGGCCGGTGGCATCAGCGGCATGGATGATGCGGCGCTGGCTGTGCCCGCCTTCGCGTGTCAGGTGGAAGCCGAGTTCGGCGGTGTCATCGCGCGTGAAGGGCACGCCCTGGTCGATCAGCCAATCGATAGCCTCGCGGCCGTGCTCGATGATGTGGCGGGTGGCTGCCTCATCGCACAGGCCGGCACCGGCCACCAGCGTATCCTGCACGTGCTGGTCGTGACTGTCGTTGGAGTCGAGCACGGCGGCGATGCCGCCCTGGGCCCAGTCACTGGCACCGTCGCGCAGCGCGCGCTTGGAGATCACGACAACTTTGCGGCTCTGAGCGAGGCGGAGGGCAACGGACAGTCCGGCCAGGCCGCTGCCTACAATGGCGACATCGAATTTCATGGGTAGCTGTGTTCTTGTTCAGCAGCACTATAGGCGATTTGCAAGCGGGCTGCTTGAGTGAACGTCCGGCAAGCGTGGAAGGCCTGCAATCGGCTTGCTCTGAAAATCCTCTGAAATTGGAGGCAACTCAAATTATTGATCTTTTTGTCAGGAGTTCCGTCCTTCTCAAGTATAATCGTTCAGACGTTGAGATTCAGGTAGCAGTGGTGCAGTATCAGGCTGTAATTCCTTACTTGGTTGAGACGGTCTCCCGGCGGATGTTCCGCCTTAACCAGGGCTCCCCAAAAGAGCCTGTTGAAAGGAAATGCAATGGCAACTGGTACTGTCAAGTGGTTCAATGACGCAAAAGGCTTCGGTTTCATCACTCCGGACGAGGGCGGCGAAGATCTGTTCGCTCACTTCTCCGCGATTCAGTCCCAAGGTTTCAAGTCGCTGCAGGAAAACCAGCGCGTGCAGTTCGACGTGACGACCGGCCCGAAGGGCAAGCAGGCTTCGAACATCCAGCCGCTGTAATCGTCCGTACTCGCTGAAGCGACCCCGATCCCCGCTGCGGCGGGGATCGTCGTTTTCAGCCCTTATTATCTGGCGTCCCCTGTCGCCCGCGCTGTATGCCGCTTGCGCCAGTAGTCGGGTTCGGCGAGAGCGCGCCTCAGGAAGTCGACAAAGGCGCGAATGCGCAATGGCAGATGCTGGCGCTGCGCAAAAACGGCATAGATGTCGTTGCCCGGCGCCGCAAACTCATCCAGTATTGTCTCCAGCTGTCCCGATTCAAGCTCGGCACCCACCTCCCACATCGAGCGCCACGCGAGCCCCTTGCCCGCCAGCGCCCAGTCATGCAGGACAGCGCCATCGTTGCAGCCCATATTCCCGCCAACCTTTAGTGTCAGGTTCTTTCCGTTCACCCGGAAGGTCCAGCCGCGCTGGCTTCCCGCGCTTGAAAACGCGAGGCAGTTGTGGCGTGACAACTCATCCGGTGCGGCTGGCCGCCCGTGCCGCCGAAAGTAATCCGGCGAACCGACCACCACTCGGCGGTTATCTGCGAGCTTCACGCCAACCAGGCTGGAATCCGACAGATCGGCAATGCGTATGGCGACGTCCACGCCTTCGTCAATCAGGTCGACCACCCGGTCGTTCAAATTGAGCGTGAGCGTGACATCCCGGTGCTCGGCAAGGAAGGAGGGGATCAGCGGTGCGACATGCTGGCGACCAAACCCGGCCGGCGCTGATATCGACAGATGTCCGCTCGGCCGCGCGCTGCGCTCCGACACCTCGGCCTCGGCGTTCTCAAGGTCATGCAGAATGCGCTGACAGTTCTCGAGGAACGCAATGCCTTCATTCGTGAGGGCGATCTTGCGTGTGGTTCGCTGCAGCAGTTTGACGCCCAGCCGTGCCTCCAGCGCATCCAGGCGGCGCCCGATGACTGCTGGCGCTACACCCTCCGCCCGTGCGGCCGCCGACAGGCTGCCGCGGGAAGCCACGTCGACAAAGGTGGAAATCTGCTTGAACTGATCCATGCGTGCCGGCATTCATGACCAAAACGCAATGATAACCTCAAGTAAAGGCTTGATCTTCGACTGCCGAGTTAAAGCGAGTGGATGTATTCCCGTACGCCGGCAAGCAGCATCTCAATGGCGATCGCCGTCAGGATCAATCCCATCAGCCGTTCTACTGCGGTCATGAC
>JAIXTG010000074.1 GCA_027484285.1 Oxalobacteraceae bacterium
CTTCAAGTTCACCACCGGTACCTCCGGCGACAACTCCTTCCTGAAAGTGTCGTCGAACTCGATCTGGGGCCTGGCCGATCTCGAAAGCGCCCGCGGCAGCACCAGCCGCTGGCTCGAGCCGCCGCAGGCGACCAGCATGGACGGCTTCCCGCTGTATGTGGACCGCGACGGCCTCGAGACCTCGGATCCGGGCACCTTCTCGGAAGATGAAACCCGCGACCTGTGGTCGCCGATCTTCCTCGACAAGGGCGAACTGACTTTCGACACCGGTGGCAACCTGAAGTCGCCGATGGAAGCGATTGCCTTCAAATCGACCACCATCGGCGCGTCCGGTGCGACGCTGCAGTTCTCGATCGACTATGTGTCGTCGACCCAGTTCTCGTCGCCGTTCTCGGTCAACAAGCAGGACCAGAACGGCCGCCCGGAGGGCGACCTGATCGGCGTCGACATCGGCGACGACGGCCTGGTCTCGGCGTCCTATTCGAACGGTACCCAGAAATCGCTGGCCAAGATCGTACTGGTCAACTTTGCGGCACCGACCGGCCTGCGCCAGATCGGCGACGCCAGCTACTACGCGACCTCGAAGTCGGGCTCGGCCAAGTACGGCGAAGCCGGTTCGGCCGGTTTCGGTACGGTGCGCGCCGGTGCGCGTGAGCGCGCGAACGTGGACCTGACCGCCGAGCTGATCGAACTGATCACGGCCCAGCGTAACTTCCAGGCGAATGCCAAAGCGATTGAAACCAACAATACGCTGACGCAGGCCATCATCAACATCCGAAGCTAATAGCTGACTGACGGGAGACTGCGATGGACCGGCTCGCCTTTACCGCAATGGCGTCGATCAACGAGCGACGCCTGCTGCGCGAACAGCTCAACAACGAGCTGGCCAACGTGTCGACCGTCGGCTTCAAGAAAAGCTTCGACAACGCCATGGTGGCCGTCAAGGCCAAGGGCGACGGCTGGGATACCCGCATCCAGCCGCACATCGAGAAGATGAATGCGGTGTCGCTCGAACCCGGCTCGCTGATGGCGACCGGGAACAAGCTCGACATTGCGATGCAGGACAAGACCGTGCTTGGCGTGCAGGCGCCGGACGGCACGCTCGCCTTCACCCGGCGCGGCGACCTGAAGCTCAACAGCCAGGGCGTGCTGGAGAACGGTTCGCGCCACCCGGTGCTGTCGGATGCTGGCGCGCCGATCACCATCCCGCCGGGCTTCGACGTGAACATCACCGAGCAGGGCGACATTTATGCCATCGATCCGGCGCAGCCGGCGCCGCAGCAGCCGGTGCTGATCGCGCGGCTAATGCTGCGCGATGCGTCGGCCGTCACGCTGCAGCGCCGCCCCGACACGCTGTTCACCCCGTATCCGGAATCGCGCCTGCCGAATGGCGATTTTGCCAACGGCCCGAAGCCGCCGGCCATCGTGCCGGGCGCGGTTGAGGGCAGCAATGTGAATGTGGTGACCGCGATGGTCAAGCTGATCGACTTCTCGCGCTCCTACGAAACCCAGGTCCGCACCATCAAGGAAGCGAAGTCGCTGGATGAATCGGGCGCGAGCCTGCTGCGGGCCCGGTGACGGGTCTGATGGCACGCTAATTGCGTAAACCTGTCGGGAAATAGTCAAGCAGAGGGAAACATGGACGCTTCAATGTGGGTAGCCAAGACGGGCCTGGACGCACAGCAGACCCGGCTGAACGTCATTTCGAACAACCTGGCCAACGTGAACACCACGGGCTTCAAGCGCGACCGCGCGATGTTCGAGGACCTGCTCTACCAGAATGTCCGGCAGGCCGGCGGCCAGACCGCGCAGGCCACCCAGGCACCGACCGGCCTGATGCTGGGTACCGGTACGCGCGTGGTCGCGACCGAGAAGATCCATGCGCAGGGCAACATGATCAACACGCAGAACGCGCTGGATATTGCGATCGCGGGCGAGGGCATGTTCCAGATCCAGATGCCGGACGGTACGGTCGCCTACAGCCGCGACGGCTCGTTCAAGCTCTCCAACACCGGCCAGCTGGTGACCTCGAGCGGCAATCCGCTGGCGCCGCCGATCGTCATCCCGGGCAATGCGTCTTCCGTCACCGTCGGCGAGGACGGCACCGTCAGTGTCGAACTGTTTGCCGGTGGCGGCGCGCAGCAGCTGGGCCAGATCCAGATCGCGCGCTTCGTCAACCCGGCCGGCCTTCAGCCGCTCGGCAACAACCTCTACAAGCAGACCGTCGCCAGCGGTGAAGCCCAGCTGCTGAACCCGGGCACGCAGGCGGCCGGCACCCTGCGCCAGGGCATGCTGGAAGCCTCCAACGTGAACGTGGTCGAAGAGATGGTGAACATGATCGAGACCCAGCGCGCCTATGAGATCAACTCGAAGGCGATCTCGGCAGCCGACGGCATGCTGCGCTTCCTGAACAACAACCTGTAATGGATTGACGCTGCGCGTGCCGTCGCCGGCATTGCGCGCGAGCTGACCCGAAAGGCCAGACGAATGAACAAGACCCTGATGTTGTCCGCATGCGCGGCCGCCGTGCTGCTGTCGGCCTGCGCCGGCCCGATGCCGGTGGCGCACTCGCCGAATTTCGCGCCGGTGCAGCCGATGCCGCGCGAGAAGCCCTCGCGCGCGACCGGCGCCATTTTTGCGGCCGACAGCACCGACCTGTGGCAGGCCAAGCGCCGCGACTACCGCATCGGCGACATCATCACCGTCCTGCTCAGTGAATCGACACAAGCCAACCGTTCTTTAACCAACGAGCTGTCGCGCGAATCGGAGAACGATGTCGTGCCGCAGGGGCTGACCAACCGGATCGCCGGCCTGTCGGGCGCGCTGACCGGCATCAATAC
>JAIXTG010000048.1 GCA_027484285.1 Oxalobacteraceae bacterium
ACGGTGACTGACGGGCCGTGGTCGCCGCCCATGCAATCGATGGAAATACTGACGGTCATGATCCCTGATGGTTTGCGTCCGGGCAGATGCCCGGGAACAGGACCACGGCCTTAAGACGTTGATCGCGCATACAAAAACGGCGCAAGCAGTCGTCGACCTTTTACGCCGGTTTGCGGAATGATGTGCGGACGATAAGGACGAATTACTCGTCGTTTTTCGTCTTCAGAACCTTGCGGCCACGGTAGAAACCGTTCGGGCTGATATGGTGGCGCAGATGAACTTCGCCCGTGGTCGGCTCGATCGCAGTGGCCGGCGGGGTCAGGAAATCGTGCGAACGATGCATACCGCGCTTCGACGGGGTCTTTTTGTTCTGTTGGACAGCCATGGCTTGCTCCTAAATCGGTGAATCCGAAATTTTAACACAAGGGAAGCCAGTTCCCTCAAGTCCTGCCTGACAGGATGCTGCAACCGGGACGAGCCCGGTCCGACGAGTCAGGATTTCAGCTGCTTTAGGACGGCGAATGGCGATTCCGCCTTGCCGCCCTCCACACTGGGCGCACCTTCCGGACAAACGGCGTGCCGGGGCGACAGCGGCAGGGACAGCAAAGCCTCGTCTTCGACCAGCTGCAGAAAGTCCTGGGCAACCGAGCCGACGATTACGTCAATGCTGTCGTCGTCGAGCCGGGCCTCGATCTCGTCGGCCTCGGCGTCGTCATGCGCAAGTACCAGCACGGTTTCCGATGCGATCGGGTGCGCGAGGGGCTTCAGGCAGCGCTGGCAAACCAGTTGCACCTCGCCCTCGACAGCCATGGTCAGTTGCGGCAGGTCCTGCGGATGCCGTCCGCCGGTGAAACGCCAGCGAAGCTGGCCGCTGCTGTCCGCAAGATCCTTTTGCAGGCGGGCGAACTGGGCAACCGGTGTCTCGCCCGACGCCTGTTCGCCGAGCCGGCAAAACGTAAAACTGTCGACAATGGTCGTTGTCATGGCAAGGTGCTCCGGAAAACCGGATATCATAGCAGGCTTTGGCAGTACGCCTGCGCTTCCAGGCCGCCCGTTCCGAATGCTCCCACTTCCCCGCCTGCTGCTCGCCTCAAGCTCTGTGTACAGACAAGAACTGCTGTCGCGACTCAGAATCCCGTTCGACGCGATCAGCCCGGACGTCGACGAAACGCCGATGCCCGGGGAAGCGCCGCCGGAGACGGCCTTGCGCCTTGCGCTGGCGAAGGCGGAAGCGGTCGCCCGACAAGTCGGAACAGCCCTGGTAATTGGCTCCGACCAGGTGGCCACACTCGAGGGTGAACATATCGGCAAGCCGGGCAATCACGCGAACGCGCTGGCACAGCTGCAGCGCATGCGGGGGCGGGAGGTCATCTTCCATACGGCAGTCTGCCTGCTGGATGGTCGCCCGGGCGCTCTCCACCCCGTGCAGCGCGAGAATATTCAGACTCGCGTGCGCTTTCGCGACCTGCCGGACGAGGAACTCGATGCCTACCTGCACATCGAGCAGCCCTACGATTGCGCCGGCAGTGCAAAGAACGAAGCGCTCGGCATTGCGATTCTCGAGAGCATCCGCAGTGACGACCCGACCGCCCTGACCGGCCTGCCACTGATTGCAGTCACCAGCATGCTGCGCAAGGCGGGCGTTTCGTTTTTCACTGAGTGAAGCGATGACCGGCACGCTCTACCTGATACCCAATTCGCTGGGCGCCGGCTCGCTCGAGCCGGTCATCCCCTCACCCGTTCGCGAGAGGACGGCCTGCCTTGACTACTTCATTGCGGAGAACGCAAAAACCGCACGTGCGTTCCTGAAAGCGGTCGGCGCGACGCACCCACTGAAAACCGTGCTGCAGGAAATCGCTATCAGCGAGCTGAACGTGAACACCGCTCGAGAGCAATTGCCGACCCTGCTCCAGCCGCTGCTCGAGGGGCGGGATGCGGGGTTGCTGTCCGAGGCAGGCGTGCCGGCAGTGGCAGACCCGGGCGCCGACCTCGTCAGGCTGGCGCACCAGCACGGAATCACGGTTCGCCCCCTGGTCGGCCCCTCCTCGCTGCTGCTGGCACTCATGGCCAGCGGCCTGAACGGGCAGAGCTTTGCCTTTCACGGCTATTTGCCGACCGAGGCAGATGCGCGCGCATCACGCATCCGACAGCTGGAGCAGCGCTCCAGGCAAGAAAGGCAGACGCAGATCCTGATCGAAACGCCTTATCGGAACGAGGCGATGCTCGAAGCGCTGGCCACGCATTGCGCCGGCACGACGATGGTGTGCGTCGCGACCGACCTCACGCTGGAGACCGAGTCGGTGAGAACCGCCAGCGCACAGCAGTGGAAGAAAGAGATCGCCGCGGGAAAGATGCCGGCATTCAGGAAGCGGCCGACGGTATTCCTCCTGCTCGGCTGAGCGGCCGGCAATGACCGGCCCCGGAATTCATCGCGGCCGCAGCCACTCCGTGCCCATTGCCCGGACCACGGACTCGCCGACGGCTGCGCCGAACTTCTTCAGCACGCGATCCGACAGACCTTCGCGGACGGTATAGTCGACCACGTCCTCAGCCTTCAGCACATCGCGCGCCACGCTGTCGACGGTACCCAGTTCATCGGCCAGTCCGAGCTTGATCGCCCTGCTGCCGGTCCAGAACAGGCCGGAAAAAATTTCGGACGATCGCGACAGCCGCTCCCCCCGGCCAGCTTTCACCGCGGCGATGAACTGCTGGTGGATGTCATCCAGCATTGCCTGGGTAAACGCCTTGTGCCGCGCATCCTGCGGACGGAACGGATCCATCATCGCCTTGTTCTCGCCTGCCGTCATCAGCCGCCGCTCGACACCCAGCTTGTCCATCAGCCCGGTGAAACCGAAGCTGCTCATCAGCACGCCGATCGAGCCGACGATACTGGCCTGACTGACATAAATTTTGTCGGCAGCAGCAGCGATGTAATAGCAGCCGGAAGCACACATGTCCTCGACCACGACGAAGACCGGCTTGTCCGGGTTCAGCTGGCGCAGCCGGGTGATTTCGCTGTTCACGATGGCGGACTGGACCGGGCTGCCGCCGGGGCTGTTCATGCGCAGCACGACACCCACGGATCCCGGGTCGGCAAAGGCCTCCTGCAGCGCCGGCACAATCGTGTCCACCGATGCGCTGGCGCTGTCGTAATCGATCTCGCCATCGATTTCGATCAGCGCTGTATGGCGCGTTGCAGCCGGCTTGCCCGCCCACGGGGGGTCATAGGCCATGACGACCACGATCACCGCCAGCAGCAGAAAACTGATTCGGAAGAAGTTGCGCCAGCGACGGTTTGCACGTTGCTCGTCCAGCAGGCGCTGGGCAATCCGCTCCAATGCGGCGTAGGGTGCCTGCTGGCCGCCTGTCGGCACCGGCTGAGGCTGGTCGGCAGGGGATTCGTTCGGGTTCGTGCTGTCCATGTGCTCGCTCGTGATCGGGTGCTTTACCGTGTCGTCATTCAGGCAATCGCCGGGCGAAGATAATCGTCCGGCTCCCAGTAAACCTTGCTGTCTTGCTCAAAAACCCGGATTTTGTGCAGCCGGCCACCGCGGCAAGGACCCCCTGCGCAGCGCCCGGTTTCGGGCTCGTAGAGTGCGCCGTGCGTCGCGCACATGAGGTACAGGCCGCTCGACTCAAAGAATTCGCCCGGCGTCCAGTCGAGCTCCATCGGCACATGTGCACAACGGTTCAGATAGGCATGCGGCTGGTTGTCATAGCGAACCACAAAGGCAGTCGCTCCCTCTCCGCCGGCAGTGACGGGAAAACGCACGCCCTTGCCACCATCACTCAGGTCGGCAGATTCGCAAATGAAGACAGCCGTATTCATTTCATTCCTGCTCAAGCATTGTCATTCAGCCAGGCATGGAGTTCGGCGATGGAATCTGCGCCGAACAGCGGTGCGTGAGCAGCCAGGTCCTGCGCCGGATGGGCCCCGTAATGGACACACACCGCGGCCGAACCGGCATTGCTGGCCATGAGCAGGTCATGCGTAGTGTCGCCGATCATCAGGGTGCGCCGCATATCCTGGCCGAGTTCGCGCGTGAGTTCCTGCAGCATTGCCGGATGCGGCTTGGAGAACGTTTCGTCTGCACAGCGAGTGGCATCGAACAGCGATGTAACGCCGGCCGCTGCGAGTGCGCGGTTCAGGCCGACCCGGCTTTTGCCAGTTGCCACTGCAAGAAAATAGCTCTGCGAGGCCAGGTCCTGCAGCATTTCCCGCGCCCCGTCGAACAGTGTCAGCGCATGGTCCTGTGACAGGTAATGGTATCGGTAACGCTCGACCATTTTCGGATAATGCCGCGGGTCAAGGTCAGGCATGGCCGCCTGCATGGCATCCTGAAGCCCAAGGCCGATGACATAAGAAGCCGATTTCTTGTCCGGTACCGGCAAGCCGAGATCACGGGCCGCGGCCTGCATGCTGGATATGATGGCCGCCGTGCTGTCCATCAGCGTACCGTCCCAGTCGAACACGATCAGGTCGAATTGCTTGCGTGGCATGTTGGTTGAATAGTTACCTGAGCTCGCGCTCGTTGTTTTGTTCAGGCTTGGGGCAGCGAATCGAGAAAACGCTTGCACAGCTCGGGTAACGGCGCCTGCACGCTGACCTGCTTTCCGCTGACCGGGTGAATGAAACCCAGACGGTAAGCGTGCAAAAACATCCGCTTCAGCGCTGCCCTGTCGCCCTCCGCTTTCTGGAGCGCTCGGTTAAGGGCGAAATCACCGTACTTGTCATCGCCAACGATGGGAAAACCCGTCGACGCCAGATGGACGCGAATCTGGTGGGTGCGACCGGTCTTCAGTTCTGCCTCGAGCAGCACATAATCGCCGTATTTTCGCAATAAATTGAATACCGTGTGCGAAGGCAAGCCATCCGCCTGGACACGCACCCGACGCTCCCCGTCGGCGGCGGTGTATTTGAACAGCGGCAGCTTTACATGCTGGCGGCGATTGGGCCACTCACCCCGGACCAGCGCGAGATAGCGTTTGTCTAGCCGCCCTTCCCGGATCTGCTCGTGCAGGTGAACCAGCGCCGAGCGTTTTTTCGCCAGCACCAGAATGCCTGACGTCTCCCGATCCAGCCGGTGTACCAACTCGAGGAACTTCGCTGCCGGACGCGCCGCGCGCAACTGCTCGATGACGCCATGACTGACGCCGGACCCGCCATGCACGGCCACGCCGGAAGGCTTGTCGATAATTAGCAGCGCATCATCTTCTAGCAAAATGCGGAACTCGGTAGCGGGTGCCCGGCTCTCATTGCGCTCGGGAATGCGTATTGGCGGAACACGGACGGTATCGCCATCGGCCAGTCGATAAGTCTGGTCGACGCGCCCCTTGTTGACACGCACCTGTCCTGAACGGAGCACCTGATACACATGGCTTTTCGGAACGCCCTTGCAGATCCTTAGCAAAAAATTATCGATGCGCTGCCCTGCTTCTTCAGGCCCGATCAGGATCATTCGGACCTCAGGCCGGCCCGGAGATTCGGGCCCTGCGACGCGAGAACCTGCTCCGTGATCGGAAAATCTCGCTAAGTCCTTCATTTTGAATATATAATCGCGAGGCGGTTTATTGCCGCCATGTGTGCTAGAAGAAAAAGAGCATTCTACACAGAGGCGTCTCCATCGGCCTCGCATTCATTTGCAAATTCGATGGAATAGCTGTGTATGCAGCATTCTCTGGCGGTCAGGGTCGCACCGAAGTTGCGATCGGTCTCAGCCGCAGGATGTTGGAACCGAGTACCTGGAATTCAAGGATTAGTCTGGCAAGCGCCCACCATCGGAAGCGCTTGCCGGCAAACGATGTCGCCGTACAGATAACCGCACCCGTTTTGCACCACTATTTAGATCGATATGGTGAATGCCAGCCCCGACCCGACCTGCCAGCAGCCGCACTCGATGCGCCTGCCTGCGCTAGCGCGGGCAGGCGGCATGGCTGCGGCTTGCTGAACGCCTCATCCGCGCCCTGTGCGGCCCGCGCATTACCATGCGCCGGCCCACGCCATGGCAACCCTCTCCTCCAGTCTCCGTCTCCTCGCATGCATTCCTGAGTTTGTCGCGCTTTTCCAGCGCGGCATGAGGGCCCTTGAGGGCCGCGGAGTATTAAATGAAACGCATGCTGTTCAACGCTACGCAGCAGGAGGAATTGCGCGTAGCCATCGTCGACGGTCAGAAGCTGATCGACATCGACATCGAGACCGCGGGTCGCGAACAACGCAAGTCCAACATCTACAAGGGTGTCATTACCCGGATCGAACCCTCGCTCGAAGCCTGCTTCGTCAACTATGGCGAGGAACGGCATGGCTTCCTGCCGTTCAAGGAAGTCGCCCGCAGCTATTTCCGTGAAGGCGTGGACGTTCGCAACGCCAGCATTCGCGAAGCGTTGCGCGAAGGCCAGGAAATCATGGTGCAGGTGGAAAAGGAAGAACGCGGCAACAAGGGCGCCGCGCTGACTTCTTTCGTCTCGCTGGCCGGCCGCTACCTGGTGCTGATGCCCAACAACCCGCGCGGCGGCGGCGTATCGCGTCGCGTCGAAGGCGAAGACCGGCAGGAACTGCGCGAAACCATGGACAAGCTGGATTTGCCGCAAGGCATGTCCGTGATTGCCCGCACCGCCGGCATCGGCCGTACGGTCGAAGAACTGCAGTGGGACCTGAACTACCTGATGCAACTGTGGAGCGCTATCGAAGGCGCGAGCACCTCCGCACCGGGCGCTTTCCTGATCTATCAGGAATCGTCGCTCGTGATTCGCGCCATCCGCGATTATTTCCAGCCCGACATCGGCGAAATCCTGATCGACACCGACGATATCTACGAACAGGCCCAGCAGTTCATGAGCCACGTGATGCCGGACATGGTGCACCGCGTGAAGCGCTACCGCGACGATGTTCCGCTGTTTTCGCGCTTCCAGATCGAGCACCAGATTGAATCGGCGTACTCGCGCACGGTACCGCTGCCGTCCGGCGGCGCCATCGTGATCGACCACACCGAAGCGCTGGTTTCGATCGACGTCAACTCTGCGCGCGCAACCCGCGGCAGCGACATCGAGACGACTGCATTCAATACCAACCTTGAAGCGGCCGACGAAGTGGCCCGTCAATTGCGCTTGCGCGACCTTGGCGGCCTGATCGTGATCGACTTCATTGACATGGAGAACGCGAAAAACCAGCGTGAGATCGAGAATCGGCTGAAGGATGCGCTGCACTACGACCGCGCACGCGTCCAGATGGGCAAGATTTCCCGCTTCGGCCTGATGGAGTTGTCGCGCCAGCGCCTGCGCCCCTCCCTGTCCGAGGGCAGCCATGTGACCTGCCCGCGCTGCAACGGCACCGGCCACATCCGCGACACCGAATCTTCCGCGCTGCAGGTGCTGCGCATCATCCAGGAAGAGGCGATGAAGGAAAACTCGGCGGCCATCCATGTGCAGTCGCCGGTCGATGTTGCCGCCTTCCTGCTCAACGAGAAGCGAGGCGAGATCCTGAAAATCGAGACTCGCCATCGCGTATCCGTCATCCTGATCCCGAACAAGCATCTGGAAACCCCGCATTACAAGCTCGAGCGCATCAAGCATGACGATCCGCGCCTCGACGACATGCAGGCCAGCTACAAGATGGCGGAAGAAGTGGATACCGACATCGGCTACAGCAAGCGCAAGGCGGAAGAAGCCAAGCCGAGGCAGGAGGCCGTGGTCAAGAGCATCACCCCGGACCAGCCGGCACCGATCGTCGAGCGCAAGGCGCCCGAGGCACCGGTCGCGGCTGACGAAGTGGCGGCCGAGGGCTTCCTGTCGCGGCTGTTCGGCCTGTTCCGAAAGAAGTCGGCGACACCCGAAGTGCCAGAGGCGGCGGCCAAACCGGCTGGCCGAGACCGCAACGGCGAGCGCGGCGATCGTGGCGAGCGTGGCGGACGCAACCGCCGCGGACGTGGCCGTGGCCGTGAAAAAGAAGAGCGCGCCACGGCTGAAGCAAAGCCTGCCGTGCCGAAGGAAGTGGTCGCAAAAGAACCGAAAGAAGCGAAAGAGCCGCGTGCTCCGAGACAGCCGAGAGAGGCTCGCGAACCGCGTGAACCGCGCGAGGGTCGTGAACCGCGAGAGCCCCGAGAGCCGCGCGAACCGCGCGAACCCCGTGAACAGCAGGAATCGCGGGAAGGTGCCGAGCCGAAACGCGAACGGGCACCACGTGCGCCGCGTGAAGAGCGCAAGCCGGTTGATGAGGTTCAGTTGCCCCAGTCCGAACTGCCGCTGGTGGCAGACATGGATGCCGGTGACCAGTCTGAAGCCCAGATCGATGCCGTACCCGCCGAAGGCGGTGACGAGCAGCCGCGCCGCCGTCGGCGCCGTGGCGGCCGCAACCGCAACCGCCGCGACCGTGAAACCACCGGAACGGGCGACGACCAGGAAGCAGGTGATGAGCTGGGCGGCGAGGAATTGCCGACCGATGTGACCGCCAGCAGCGAGCAGGCAGAAGCAGCCGGCAATATGGCTGCCGAAACTGCCGTCGAACCTCTGGCACCGGTGACCGAAGAGGCCGCCGCAAAGGCAGCGGAAAGCAACGGCAGCAAGATGGACGAGGTCGCAGCGACCGAACCTGTCGCAGCTGTGGTTGCAGAAGCTCCTGCAACCGAAGCAGCGGTTCCCGAGGCTACGGCTGCGGAAGCTGCGGCGCCCGTGACGGATGCAGCACCGGCGGCAGCGGAAGCGCCCGCGGCAGTCGTCCAGGCAGTGCCGGCCGCGGCAGTTGCAGCGCCGGCTGCCCAGTCGACCGACCTTGACGCCGTGCTGCGTGCAGCAGGGCTTCAGATGGCCGTGACCAACCCAGAGCGCCTGCGCGCTGTACAGTCCGAACAGGCGACGGCCGCCCCGGCGCCGCGCGCGCCGCGCGAACGCAAGCCACAGCCATCGGTGGCCAGCGAGCCGCTGCAGCAGGTTGAAACACGGCACTGATATCGCGCCCTGTCCTGCAAGAAAATCCCGCCTTCATGGCGGGATTTTTTTTGTCGAGCCGCCGTATTACAGTGTCGACTTCAGCACACGACCCGACGGAAGCCCAGCATGTACGAACTCAAAGTTGAAGGCATGACCTGCGGCGGCTGCGCCGCCAGCGTGAAACGCGCACTGCAGGCACTGGACGCGAATGCCGACGTGAATGTTGACCTGCCTGCAAAGACGGTCAAGGTCGAAACTGCGGCCAGGCTCGACGCAGTGAAATCGGCAATCGAGGACGCCGGCTACGATGTCGCCAGCGCGGCCTGAGATGACCTTCAGGCGCCGGGCTTCCAGCGCCGCAGCAAGAGCGCGTTGCTTACCACGCTGACTGAACTGAACGCCATCGCGGCACCGGCGATGACCGGATTCAGCCAGCCGAGCGCTGCCAGCGGAATGCCGACCAGGTTGTAGACGAAGGCCCAGAACAGGTTCTGCCGGATCTTCGCGTAGGTCCGCCGCGAAATGCCAATGGCGTCCGCCACCAGGGAAGGATCGCCCCGCATCAGCGTAATGCCGGCGGTGTGCATCGCCACATCGGTACCCGTGGCCATGGCAATGCCGATATCGGCTGACGCCAGTGCCGGCGCATCATTGATACCGTCGCCGACCATGGCGACCTTGCCATGGACCGAACGCAGTTCGCCGATCACTGCCGCCTTGTCTGCCGGTAGCACCTGTGCCCGGTATTCGGAAATGCCGACAGCGGCAGCGACGGCCCGGGCTGCTCCGGGATTGTCGCCGGTCAGCATCACCGAATGAATGCCGAGCGCATTCAGCTTCGCCACGCCGGCCTGGGCACCGCGCTTCACGGTGTCGCCGAATGCGAGCAGCCCCAACAGCGCGACGCCCGACACCTCGCCGACCGCCAGCCACGACACGGTGCGCCCCTGTGTCTCATGGCGGGCCGCCACGCTCTCGCCGGCTTCGATGGCCGCACCAATGTCAGTCATCAGCCGTGCATTGCCCAGATAGATGATTCGGCCGTCCACCTCGGCCTGCACCCCGCGTCCAGGCAAGGCCTTGGCATGGATCGCCGAAGCCGCAATGATTCCCTGTGCTGCTGCACGCTGCATGACGGCCTTTGCCAGCGGATGGTCGCTGTGCTGCTGGACAGAACTGGCCATCCGCAGCAGCTGCGTTTCAGGAGGGCCGAAACTCTCGATTGCCGCCAGTGCAGGCTTGCCTTCGGTCAGCGTGCCGGTTTTGTCGAACGCCACGGCAGTGACTGCATGCGCAGTCTCCAGCGCCTCTGCGTCCTTGATCAGGATGCCATGGCGGGCGGCGATGCCTGTGCCGGCCATGATGGCGGTCGGCGTTGCCAGACCGAGTGCGCAGGGGCAGGCAATCACCTGCACCGCGACCGCATTCAACAGCGCCTGCTGCCAGTCGCCGCCGGCCAGGCCCCAGCCAAACAGCGTGACCAGCGAGATCAGCAGCACCACCGGGACGAACACGCTGCTGACCTGGTCTACCAGCCGTTGTATCGGAGCTTTGGCAGCCTGCGCATCCTCGACCATGCGGATAATCTGCGACAGCATGGTCGCGCCGCCGATGGCGGTCGCCGTGAACAGCAGCACGCCTTCCTGATTGATCGCACCCGCAGCCAAACGGTCTCCGGGTTCTTTCAGGACCGGCAGGCTCTCGCCGGTCAGCAGGGACTCGTCAAGATGGCTGCTGCCCTCGAGCACGATGCCATCGACCGGCACCCTTCCTCCCGGACGGACGAGTACCGTATCGCCGACTTGCACAGCATCGATCCGGACAGCTTCGTCCCGCCCGTCGCGACGGACAATGGCCTCGGTGGCTCGCAGGGACTCCAGTGCACGCAAGGCACTGACCGTCTGCTGCTTGGCCCTCGCTTCCAGCCATTTGCCGAGCAATACCAGCGTGATGACCACGGCTGACGATTCGAAATACAGA
>JAIXTG010000149.1 GCA_027484285.1 Oxalobacteraceae bacterium
TCGATCGGAATCAGGCCGCGACGCTGGGCCTCGATGATGGCCTCGGTGCGCGAATGCACTGAAAGCTTGGCGTAGATATGCTTGATGTGGGTCTGGACCGTCCCGATCGACAATCCGAGCGCACGCGCCACCTTGGCATAGGTGCCGCCGCGGGCGATGAGTTCAAGAATTGCCGACTCCCTGCGAGTCAGCAGCGATGCATTCACCTGCTGGTCGGCCTGCGCGTCGAATGCATGCTGCCGCATGCGAGCGAGCACCTTGCGCGCGATGACGGGACTGATCGGGGAACCGCCGGCGCGCATTTCGACAATCGACCCGAGGATGTTCATGTGCCCCGACTCCTTGAGCACATAGCCGGATGCGCCTGCCTCGATGCATGCAAGGATCTGCTCTTCTTCGCTCGACAGCGTGATCACCATGATGTCCGCCTCGGGCTTCAGGCGGCGGCAGCTGCGTATGACCGCAAGGCCGGAACCGTCCGGCAAGCCGAGATCGGTCAGAAGCAGGTCGATTTCCGCCTGCTCGAGCTGTCGCTGCGCATCGGCGACCGTGCCGACAGCCCCTACCAGCTCGAGCGTGGGCTCCATTGCGATCGCATTGCACAACAGGCGCCGCGTGACAATGTCGTCTTCGACGACCATCACTCTGCAGGGCGGGGACGACGCGTGCGGCAACATACCGGGACCTTGGAGTTCCAATAAACGAATGCTCGGTGAACATTTGCTACACCAAGTTCCCTCGATATTTGATCTGGAGTCGCGAGGAGCGATTTTTTTTAAACGCTGCGCGTATGCAGGCAGAACCGTTTGAAGATCGATCAGACAGGATTGGGGATGTCGATGAAACGGTGCCGAATGCCGAACTTTTGAGCAAGGTACTCGCCCACCGCCTGCACGCCATAGCGCTCGGTCGCATGATGGCCGCAACCGAGATAGGCGACGCCGGACTCGCGCGCCAGATGCACCGTCTGCTCTGAAATTTCGCCGCTCAGGTATGCGGTTGCCCCGGCGGCGATCGCTGCATCCATTGCGCCCTGCGCAGCGCCGGTACACCATGCCAGTCGACCGACCGGCTGCGCCGGATCGCCGATGACAACCGGCGCACGCCCCAGCGCCTGCTCGACGCGCATCGCCAGTTCGCCCACGGTACTGACTGGCGCATGACCGGTCCAGCCAAGGTCTTGCTCGCCAAAACGTCCGTCGGGCACGAAATCCAGTACGCGCGCCAGTTGCGCGTTGTTGCCCAGCTCCGGATGCGCGTCGAGCGGCAGATGATAGGCGAACAGGTTGATGCCATGCGCCAGCAACAGCTTCAGCCGCCGCTGGCGCGGCCCGACCACCCGCGGATCCTCGCCACGCCAGAAGTAACCATGGTGCACCAGTACCATGTCGGCCTGCGCGTCGAGTGCTGCCTCGAGCAAAGCCATGCTGGCCGTCACGCCGGTGACAATGGTCTGGACCTGTTCCCTGCCCTCGACTTGCAGTCCATTGGGGCAGTAATCACGAAAACGGTTAATATCAAGCGTATCGGCCAGGTGCTTCTCGATCGCTTCGCGCTGCACGCCGGCCACGTCTTTTTCCTTCATCCCTCAGTTCCTGTATGCGTCGTCTCTGGTTACTGTTTGCGCAAACCGTTACCGTTGCGCTTGCACTCTGGTTCATTGTAGCGACCCTGAAGCCGGAGTGGCTCGCGCGCTCGCCTGTGGTGCAACTCGAGTCGACCGAGGTACCGGTACGTGAAGCGAGCGGGGATCCGGGCTCGCCGCAAAACACCTATCGCTTCGCGTCGCAGCGGGCGATGCCGGCGGTCGTCAACATCTTTACCACCAAAGAATCGCGGCAGTCGCCGCACCCGTTCAGCAATGACCCGCTGTTCCGCCGCTTCTTCGGTGATGGGCCAGGCGCAGATGAGCGCCAGTTCAGTTTGGGTTCGGGCGTGATTGTCAGCCCGCAGGGCTACATCCTCACCAACAACCACGTGATCGAGTCAGCCGACCAGATCGAGATTGCGCTGGCCGATGGCCGCAAGGTATCCGGCCGGCTGGTGGGCACGGATCCGGAAACCGATCTGGCGGTACTGAAAGTGGAGCTCAAGGAGCTGCCCGCCATCACGCTCGGCAGTCTCGACCGTGCGAAGGTTGGCGACGTCGTACTCGCGATAGGCAATCCGTTCGGCGTGGGGCAGACGGTCACGATGGGCATCGTCTCCGCGCTTGGCCGCAACCACCTTGGCATCAATACTTTCGAGAACTTCATCCAGACCGATGCTGCGATCAATCCCGGCAACTCGGGCGGCGCACTGGTCGATGCCGATGGCCATCTGCTCGGCATCAACACGGCCATCTACTCGCGCAGCGGCGGATCGCTGGGTATCGGCTTTGCGATACCGGTGACCACCGTCAAAACCGTCATGGAAGCCATCATCCGCAACGGACAGGTCGTGCGCGGCTGGATCGGCGTCGAGCCACAGGACATCACGCCGGAACTCGCCGAAGGGTTTGGGCTGCAGCGCAGTTCGGGCACGATCATCGCCGGCGTGCTGAAAGGCGGACCGGCGGACAAGGCCGGAGTAAAGCCGGGCGACATTTTGCTGTCTGTCGCCGGACAGCCGGTGACAGATACGGTGTCCATGCTCAACCTGGTGGCGCAACTGAAGCCGGGCGAGCAGGTCGCCCTGACGGTACTGCGCCGTACCAAGGAAGTGCCGCTGTCGGTGGTCGTCGGGCGTCGTCCACGCATGAAGCAGCAGCCGCTGCAGGACACGGAGTAATCCGGTGCATCTGAGGGACCTGGTCCAGTTTCTTGGCGAACTCGCCGAAAACAATAACCGTGCATGGTTCGTGATGAACAAGCCGCGCTATGACATCCTGCGCGGCGAACTCCTCGAACTGGTCATCCGCCTGATCGGCGGCATCTCGAAATTCGATCCGGCAGTCGCTGCCTGCAATCCGAAGCGCGCGCTTTTCCGGATCAATCGCGACCTGCGTTTCGCACGCGACCGCTCACCCTACAAGACGACCTTCTCGGCATCGATCACCGCCAGCGGCCTGAAGAAACCCAGTCAGGGCGGCGGTCCCGCTTATTATTTTCATGTGGACGCTAACGGGAAGCTGCTGGTCGCCTGCGGCGAGTACATGCCGCCGGCCGACCGGCTGCGCGCCATCCGGCACCACATCGTCGACGACGCGGCCGGATTCGGCAAGGTCTTGCGGAACAAGGGGCTGATCGACACGTTCGGGGGATTGAGTCCGGAAGACAGCCTGGTGCGCCTGCCCAAAGGCTTCGAGCCCGACACGCCTCATGCGGAACAGCTGAAGCTGAAAAGCTTCATCGCGTGGCGGGAGACCAGCGCGAAAAAAATAGCATCAGCTGAAATGGAAGACCTGCTGCTGGCCGATTTCCGCGTCGGGGCGCCGCTGGTCAAATGGCTGCGCGCAGCCTGACCGCCCCGCTTAAGGGCTTCAGGCGGTCTTGGAGGTTTCGTCAGGCGCCTCGGTGGCGCGCCTGAACAGCGGCGCCAGCAAGATTCCGAGCTCGTACAACAGGCACAGCGGGATCGCGAGGAACAGCTGGCTCATCACGTCCGGCGGCGTGACCACGGCCGCCACCACAAAGGCGCCGACGATCACATACGGACGGATCGCTTTCAGCTTCTCGACCGAGACTACCCCCATGCGCACCAGCACGATCACCACGACCGGCACCTCGAATGTCAGTCCGAACGCGAGACACATCATCAGGACGAAATCGAGGTAGTTCTCGATGTCCGGTGCGACCTGGATGGATGTCGGCGCGAAATCGTTGATGAACTTGAACACCGTGCCGAAGACGAAGAAATAGCAGAATGCGACGCCAATCAGGAACAGGGCCGAGGAAGAGATGATCAGCGGCGCTACCAGCCGCTTCTCGTGCGTGTAGAGGCCGGGGGCAATGAAAGCC
Organism: Oxalobacteraceae bacterium; assembly: GCA_027484285.1. Classification (GTDB taxonomy): domain Bacteria; phylum Pseudomonadota; class Gammaproteobacteria; order Burkholderiales; family Burkholderiaceae_D; genus Pernthalerella. The sequence continues at coordinate 3,939 of JAIXTG010000149.1, forward strand.
CAGGCCTGGTATAGCACCCAGGGCAGCGAGACCATCAGCGCCACCATCATCGTCACCTTGACTGGCACCATGAAGGGCGTGATCACGCCGGTGGCAATCATCTTGGAACCTGCGGGCAGCGCATTCAGCATCGGCTGCGCCATGAAGTCATAGATGGCAGCTGCACCGGGCCAGACCGCAAAGGTCACTACGAATACCGCAAGCACGACCGCCGACGCGCGTACCAGCCGCGTACGCAGCTCGATCAGGTGCGAGATGAAGGTTTCCTGCACACCGGAGGCGTTTTCGTCGGACATGGGGCTCAGTTGAAGAAATTGGCGGCTTTGCCCGCGCTCGGGCGGTAACGCGCCACCCGCGCGGCACCTGACATCACCCGGGTACGGCGACCGGTCTGGCGCTTGAACCAGATAGGCAGGCTGGAGGTATGGGACAGCTTTTTCTGGCGGAAATCGCGCCGCTTGCGAGCCAGTTCCCATTCTGCAGGTACCCGGTGCGAGTGGCTTGCGCCCTCGAACGCATCGGCCGCCTCGGCCAGCGTGTCGCCGAGTTCCTTGCCGGCGTCGTCGATCTGCTTGCCGACGTCCGACAGTTCACCGCTAATCGTCTTGTTCAGGTTGGTTGCCGCATCAACGATGTTTGACTGCATTTTGCGCAGTTCATCCATCTGCATCTCGCGGTTGACCTCAGCCTTCACATTGTTGATGTAGCGCTGCGCGCGCCCGAACAGCGTCCCCGCCATGCGGGCGACGGCCGGCAACTTTTCCGGGCCGATCACGACCAGCGCGACCGCACCGATCAGCGCGAGTTTGGTGAGGCCAAGGTCAATCATCTGGACAGAATCAGAAGGGGAAAGCGGCGACCGGGCAGCTGCAGGTTACCGCAGCGGCGGGCGGGATCAGCTCTTGGTTTTTTCGCGGGCTTCGACGTCGATGGTCGACTTGTCTGCCACCTGCTGTGCGGGCGGGGTCTGCTCTTCCGGACTCTTTACGCCATCCTTGAAGCCTTTCACGGCCTTGCCAAGGTCGGAGCCGATGTTGCCGAGCTTCTTGGTGCCAAACACCAGCATCACGATCACAAGCACGATGACCCAGTGCCAAATACTGAACGAACCCATTGTCTTCTCCTAGCGGGACCTGTCGGCCCCCAATCTTTCAATCAGCGCAGTCTCAGCGCTGGCCTCGCCACGGGCGTGGGCCACCCATGACATGCAGGTGCAGATGGTACACCTCCTGACCGCCGTCAGGCCCGGTGTTGAAGAGAGTTTTGAAACCACCCTCCGGGCCGTTGGCACCATCGCGGTATGCACCACCGTGCTCCGCAGCCAGTCTCGGCGCGAGCGTCAGCATTTTACCCAACAATATCTGATGCCTGTCGGTGCAATCTGCCAGCGTCGGAATGTGCTCGCGAGGCACGACCAGCAAGTGCATCGGTGCCGCCGGATTGATGTCATGAAACACGATGACATCCTCGTCTTCATAGACCTTTTTGGACGGAATCGTTCCAGCAACGATCTTGCAAAAGATACAGTTATCCAAATGAACCTCCGGTGCTGTTGACGTGGATGGGTTGACTGCCCCTGGCCAGGCGGTCGCTGGCTGCCGGCTACTTGTCCGCCTCGTCCTGTTCGCGCGACTGCAGCTTGCGGTTCGCCTTTTCCTCGATGCCGGACAGGCCCTCGCGGCGCGCGAGTTCATCCAGCACCTGCTGCGGCGTGAGGCCGAACTGCGCAAGCATCAGCAGCGAATGGAACCACAGGTCTGCGCACTCATAGACCAGCTTGGCGGGATCGGCGCCATGGCGCACGTCCTTGGCAGCCATTACCGCCTCGGTCGCCTCTTCACCCACCTTCTTCAGGATTGCGTCATCGCCCTTCTGGAACAGGCGCGCAATGTAGGACGTGTCGGGATCGCCGCCAGCGGCCGGCTTGCGCGTCTCGATGGTTTGCGCAAGGCGTTGCAGGATGTCGGTCATTTTATTTTTTGTAAATGTGGTCGGGATCTTTCAGCACCGGCTCGGCCTCGACCCAGTCAGGCTGTCCGTCCCCGCCCTCGAACTTGTTGAAGAAGCAGCTGTGGCGCCCCGTGTGGCATGCCAGACCGCCGGCCTGCTCGACGCGCAGCAGCACCACATCCTCGTCGCAGTCCAGCCTGATTTCGTGCACCCGCTGGAAGTGGCCTGATTCTTCGCCCTTGTGCCAGAGTTTCTTGCGCGAGCGGCTCCAGTAGACGGCTTGTCCGAGCTCGACTGTCCGGGCCAGTGCATCGCGGTTCATCCACGCGAACATCAGCACGTCGTTGCTGCCGACTTCCTGGGTAATCACGGGTACCAGCCCCTGCTCGTCCCATTTGACCCGGTTCAGCCACTTTGCCCTGCTGCTCATGCCAGCCTCATTGGAATGCCCTGTGCAGCCATGAACTGCTTGGCCTCCTGCACGGTGTGCTGCCCGTAATGGAAGATGCTGGCAGCCAGCACCGCATCCGCATGCCCTTCGGTAATGCCGTCGGCGAGGTCCTGGAGGCCGCCGACACCGCCCGACGCGATGACCGGAATCGATACTGCATCCGATACTGCGCGCGTGAGCGAGAGGTCAAAACCGACTTTGGTGCCGTCGCGGTCCATGCTGGTCAGCAGTATCTCGCCGGCCCCCAGTCCCTGCATCCTGCACGCCCATTCGACGGCATCGAGTCCGGTCGGCTTGCGGCCGCCGTGGGTAAACACTTCCCAGCGACCCTCGGCTGAACGCTTCGCATCGATCGCGACGACGATGCATTGCGAACCGTAGCGGGCCGCCGCATCCGCCACTAGCTGCGGATTGGTAACGGCCGAGGTATTGATGCTGACCTTGTCGGCACCAGCATTCAGCAGGCGCCGCACATCATCGACCTGACGCACGCCGCCGCCGACCGTCAGCGGGATGAAGACCTGCGATGCGACGGCCTCGATGATGTGGAGAATCAGGTCGCGCTCGTCTGACGAGGCGGTGATGTCGAGGAAGGTGAGTTCGTCCGCGCCCTGATCGTCATAACGTCGCGCGATCTCCACCGGATCGCCTGCATCTCTCAGCTCGACGAAATTGACGCCCTTGACCACCCGCCCGGCGGTCACGTCCAGGCAGGGGATGATTCGCTTTGCCAGGGTCATGTCAGGCTTCGTCGTCGGCGTCGGCGGCCAGCTCGTCGGCCCGCTCCTGCGCCTCGCGCAGGTTGAGCGTACCTTCATAGATCGAACGGCCGCAAATCACGCCCTCGATGCCCTCGTCCTGCACCTCGCACAGCGCCTCGACGTCGGCGATGGTGTGCACGCCACCGGAAGCGATCACCGGTATCGTCATGCTCTGCGCCAGCTTGACCGTCGCCTCGATGTTCACGCCCTTCATCATGCCGTCGCGGCCGATGTCGGTGTAAACAATGGCCTCGCAGCCGTAGTCTTCGAATTTCTTTGCAAGATCAATCACTTCATGGCCGGACAGCTTGCTCCAGCCGTCGGTGGCCACCTTGCCGTCCTTGGCGTCGAGGCCGACAATGATCTGGCCCGGGAAAGCGCCGCAGGCATCATGCAGGAAGCCGGGATTTTTCACTGCGGCCGTGCCGATGATCACGTAGGAAATGCCGTCATCCAGGAAGCGCTCGATCGTATCGAGATCGCGGATGCCGCCACCGAGTTGCACCGGAATTTCCTCGATGTCATTTTCCTGGGCGTACCGGCGCACCGCGGCCAGGATGGCCTTGATGGCAGGTTCGTTCTTGGGCTTGCCGGCGAAAGCGCCGTTCAGGTCGACCAGATGCAGGCGTCGTGCGCCCTGTTCCAGCCAGTGCCTGGCCATTTTTGCAGGATCGTCGGAAAAGACCGTGGCCTGGTCCATGTCACCTTGCTTGAGGCGCACGCAGTGGCCGTCTTTAAGGTCGATAGCGGGTATGAGCAGCATGGCTACTGGGGATGATTCGGTAAGGGAAATCGGATGGGACCGCAAGCGTGATACCGGGGTGTCACGGGTTCCAATGTACAAAATTTTTATAAAGCTGCAAACCGGCAGCTGCGCTTTTTTCCGGGTGGAATTGCGTGGCGAAAATATTATCCCGACCCGCAGCGCAGCAAAATGTCACGCCATAGTCGGTTTCCCCCAGCAAATGCGCGGGGTTTTCCGGTACGGCATAGTAACTGTGCACAAAATAAAAATAGCTGTCGTCCGGCACGCCGCTCCACATCGGATGGGCGCCGCGCTGGCGTACCCGGTTCCAGCCCATCTGCGGGACCTTGAAGCGCGCGCCGTCCGGCTGGCGCAACTCGTTCAACTGAAAGCGGATGACGCGTCCCGGCATGAGAGACAGGCAATGCGCGTCGCCTTCCTCGCTCCAGTCAAACATCATCTGCTCGCCGACACAGACGCCGAACAGGGGCTTGTTGCGCGCCGCCTCCAACAGGGCCTCCTGCAGGCCGGACTCTCGGAGCGAGCGCATGCAATCGGGCATCGCACCCTGCCCCGGCAGCACGATGCGGTCTGCCGCGCGGATGGCATCAGCGTCACCGCTGATTTTTACTTCGGCCTCGGGGGCCACATGCATCAGGGCCTGCGCCACCGAGCGCAGGTTGCCCATACCGTAATCGACGACGACGATCTTGTTCATGGAGTGGTCAGTGCGGCCGGACGCTTCAGGCATCCGGCGTCAGTCGATCAGAGGCTGCCCTTGGTGGACGGAATGGTACCCGCGGCCCGCGGGTCGAGCTCAGCGGCCATGCGCAGCGCGCGGCCGAAGGCCTTGAACACCGTCTCGCACTGGTGATGCGCATTCACGCCGCGCAGGTTGTCGATGTGCAAAGTGATCTGCGCGTGGTTGACAAACCCCTGGAAGAATTCGTGCGTCAGGTCAACGTCGAACTGCCCGATCATGGCGCGCGTGAACGGCACGTGGAATTCAAGACCCGGGCGGCCGGAAAAATCGACCACCACGCGCGACAGGGCTTCGTCCAGCGGCACATATGCGTGGCCGTAGCGGCGCAGGCCCTTCTTGTCGCCGATGGCTTTCGCCACGGCCTGCCCGAGCGTGATGCCGACATCTTCCACGGTGTGGTGGGCGTCGATGTGCAGGTCGCCCCGGGCTTCGACCTCGAGGTCGATCAGGCCATGGCGCGCAATCTGATCGAGCATATGGTCGAGGAAGGGCACGCCGGTGTTCAGCTTCTGCTGGCCGGTGCCGTCGAGGTTGATCGCGACCCGGATCTGGGTCTCGCTGGTGTCGCGGACGACTTCTGCTTTGCGTTGGTTGGACATGATGAAGACGGTCAGGTGGTCAGGCTGGACTGCAGCGCGGTCAGGAACAGGACATTCTCGGCCGGCGTGCTCACGGTGACCCGCAGGCAGTTTTCCAGCAGCGGATGCATTTTACCGACATTTTTCACCAGCACCTTCCGCTCCAGCAGGCGGGCAAACAGATCAGCGCTGCCCAGACCGCCGCGCGTCACCCGCACCAGCAGGAAATTGGCGGCGGAAGGAAATACGTGCAGCCCGGGGATTGCGGCCAGCGCGGCCGACAATTTCTCGCGCTCGGCGCGAATGTCTGCCGCCTGCACATCCAGCACATCGGCATGCTCGAGCACGAATCCGGCTGTTGCCTCGGTCAGCACATTGATGTTGTAAGGCGGGCGCACCTTGTCGAACTCGGCCAGCAGTTCGGCGGATGCCGACAGGTAGCCGAGCCGGATGCCGGCCAGGCCGAGCTTGGACACAGTGCGCATCACCACCACGTTCGGATGCCGGGGCAGCAGAGGCATGAAGCTGGTGCCGGCGAACGGCTGGTAGGCCTCGTCGACAATCACGATGCCGCTGTCGCCGACTTCGCGGATGATGGCCAGCATCGCGTCGAGGTCGAACAGGTTGCCGGTCGGGTTGTTCGGATACGCAAGGTAGGTGATCGCCGGACGATGCGTGCGCACCGCATCCAGCATGGCGTCGAGATCGAGCGTCAGGTCGGCTTTCAGCGGGACGCCGACGAATTCGAGCCCGGCAAACTGGGCCGACATGGCATACATCACAAACCCGGGCACGGGTGCGAGCACCTTGGCACCGGGTTTTGCACAGGCGACGGACACGATGGAAATCAGCTCGTCCGAGCCATTGCCGAGCACGACGTCGTATCCGGCCGGGATGCCCATGCGCTCGCGAATCGCCGCCTTCAGCGCGGTGTAGCCGGGCACCGGATAACGGTTCAGCGCCAGCGCCGACAGCCGCTCGGCCAGCGCCTGCTGCAGCTCCGGCGGCAGCATGTACGGGTTTTCCATCGCGTCGAGCTTCACGAGGCCGCTCGCATCCGGCACATGGTAAGCGGACAGTGCGCGCACGTCGGCGCGGATGACGTTCTGCACAACCGGCATGATGCTCATTTCAGGCGCAGCTCGGCCGAGCGCGCATGCGCCTGCAGGCCTTCGCCGTACGCAAGTTCGGCAGCGATCTTGCCAAGCGTTTGTGCACCGGCCTCGCTGACGTGAATGATCGACGAGCGCTTCTGGAAATCATAGACGCCAAGCGGCGACGAGAAGCGTGCGGTACGGGAAGTCGGCAGTACGTGGTTCGGCCCGGCGCAGTAGTCGCCCAGCGATTCGGACGAATAGCGCCCGAGGAACATCGCGCCTGCATGGCGGATTTTGTCCGCCCACGTGTCTGGTTCCGCCGCCGAGATTTCAAGGTGCTCTGCCGCGATCAGGTTGGCGATCTCGCAGGCTTGCCCCATGTCGCGCACCCTGACCATTGCGCCCCGCTGGGTCAGCGAAGTACGGATCACGTCCTTGCGCGGCATGGCTTCAATCAGCCTGTTCACGCTGTCGCGCACGCGGTCGAGATAGGCCCCGTCCGGGCACACCAGGATGGACTGCGCGAGTTCGTCATGCTCGGCCTGCGAAAACAGGTCCATCGCGACCCAGTCCGGATCGGTGCTGCCATCGGCCAGCACCAGGATCTCGGACGGCCCGGCAATCATGTCGATGCCGACGATGCCGAACACGCGGCGCTTTGCAGCGGCGACATAGGCGTTGCCGGGGCCGACGATTTTGTCGACCTGCGGGATGGTCGCGGTGCCATGCGCGAGTGCAGCGACGGCTTGTGCGCCACCGATCGTGAATACGCGGTCGACCCCGGCGATGCAGGCCGCGGCCAGTACCAGCGAATTCTTCACGCCGTCCGGCGTGGGAACCACCATGATGACCTCGGCGACGCCCGCTACCTTCGCGGGGATCGCGTTCATCAGCACCGACGAAGGATAGGCCGCCTTGCCGCCGGGGACATAGATGCCGACGCGGTCGAGCGGCGTGACCTTCTGGCCGAGCACCGTGCCGTCAGCCTCGGTGAAAGTGAACCCGTCGGACCCGCATTCCCGCTTCTGCCGCTCGTGGTAGGCGCGAACGCGCGCGGCAGCCTGTTGCAGCGCATCGCGGCGGGCAGGCGCCAGCCCGTCGAGCGCGGCCTGCAGTTCGGCATGAGATATTTCCAGCGCCGCGACGCTGTCGGCGGACAGCCGGTCGAAGCGGTTCGTGTATTCCAAGACGGATGCGTCGCCGCGCGCTTTCACGTCGGCGATGATGGTCGCCGCCGCGCGATCGATTGCCTCGTCATCGGCGGCCTCGAAGGCGAGCACGGCCATCAGCTTGGCCTGGAATTCAGGGTCAGTGCTGTCGAGTTGTCGGATGTGTACGGACATAAGCTTATTTTTCGCGACGGGATGCGCGGTCAAAGGCATCGATGATGGGTTGCAGTTTCTCGCGCTTGGTCTTGAGCGCGGCGCGGTTCACGACGAGACGGGATGAAATGTCCATGATGTGCTCGACTTCGACCAGGTGGTTCGCGCGCAGCGTGCTGCCGGTCGAGACCAGGTCGACGATCGCATCCGACAGCCCGACCAGCGGCCCCAATTCCATTGAACCGTACAGCTTGATCAGGTCGACGTGCACGCCCTTGGCCGCAAAATGCTCGCGTGCGACCTGCACGTACTTGGTTGCCACTCGCAAGCGCGCGCCCTGGCGGACTGCGCTCGCGTAGTCGAAGCCGGCATGCACCGCAACCGACATCCGGCATTTCGCGATGTTCAGGTCAATCGGCTGGTACAGCCCCTCGCCGCCATGCTCGAGCAGCACGTCCTTGCCGGCCACGCCGAA
>JAIXTG010000225.1 GCA_027484285.1 Oxalobacteraceae bacterium
TCCCGCTTTCGGGTGACGCTGGAAAACGGCCACTCGCTGGTGGCTTACTCGGGCGGCAAGATGCGCAAGAACCACATCCGGATCCTGGCGGGCGACTATGTCACCCTCGAGCTGTCGCCGTACGACCTCAGCAAGGGACGCATCATGTTCCGTCACCTGAAGCCGCGCACCGATGGTGGCGCAGCACCGCAAAAGCGCCGCACTTACCGTTAATGCCGGCCCGGCGCGGGCATCACGCCCATGCGCCACTTGCGCTGCACCCCGGAAAAAAAGCCGCTCGCGCGGCTTTTTTTATTGCCGTCGAAGCGGACCCAGCCAGCTCGTGCGCGCCCTCCCCGCATTGGGCAGCGCCATCCCCCCGCCACATTCGCGCCAGCCGATGGGTGCCCGTCGTTGCCATCGGTGAACAACTTTCTATTTGGAAATAGATTGCAATCTTGCCTCTGTTCCTTCAATCGGCCAGCCCACCCGTCAACTAATGTAAGGAAAACAAGATCCGAAGGAGACCCCGTATGGATTCACGGCGACATGGCTGCCAGCATGGCGATCACTCCGAACCTCCGGGGCGGGTCCTGCCCGAAATCATGCGGCCATTGCCCGGGGGTCGGTCATGAACGGGTACTCCGGACCGGACACTGCATCGCCGCACCCCGTGACGCCCGAAAGTCCGCAGGCGTTCAGCCAGCGCCTGCATGAAATCGCCGCCCGCAACGGCGTTCCGACAGGATCGACAGCCTTCGCCCTGTGGTTCAGCCAGCAGGCGCCGGAATTGCGGGTCACCCGCTGTGCGGTTCGCAAATGGCTGTGCGCCGAGGCGATTCCTTCGCAGGCGCGGATGGTCAGGCTTGCGCTGTTGCTGGGAGTGGATCCGGCATGGCTGAGGTTCGGCCCGGCGACCGAGCATCCGCAGGAAGAGCAGCCCGCTCCCGTCCCCCTTCAGCAACTCGTGCAAACGTCGCGCCACCTGCCCGCACGCGACCAGCAATTGCTGCTGGACCTGGCCCGCGCCATGCTCGACCGTCCCTTCCTTCCCTACGGCATACCGCTGCCGCCAACTGCCCCGCCCGCCTGAGCCGCGGGCAATGCCTGTTCCTCGGCATTCGCCCTAAATCCCGGACCACCCCTGCCGTTAACGATCAGCAACTGGGGTTGATGTACATCAATGTAGTAACCAATAGCAATATTGCTTTTATGACATTTAGGTAAGCTGCGGACTAACTCGAACAACAATTTTTCGATGGCAAAAGCGCGGCGTTTTCCGTGCTGCTCGACGGATGGAAGCCTTGGTCCGGGCGGCACAATTGCAACTCATTCCGGTTTAAAAGCATGCCAACTTCTCACGCCGCCCTGAAAGTCCTGTACGTCGAGGATGACCCCGATATCCAGGTCATTGCCCGCATTGCGCTGGAAGACATCGGCGGCTTCGACGTTTGCGCCTGCACGTCGGGCGACGAAGCACTGGCAGCCATCGGCAATTTCACCCCCGACGTGCTGCTGCTGGACGTGATGATGCCCGGCATGGACGGCCCGACGCTGCTTGGCCACCTGCGCGAGCAGCCGAACGCTCGCACGACGCCGGTGATTTTCATGACGGCACGGGTGCAGCGCAGCGAGGTCGAGCACTACCGCTCGCTGGGCGCGCTGACCGTGATCGCAAAGCCCTTCGACCCGCTGACGCTGGCACAGCAGATCCGGAACGAACTTGCGGAGACTGCCCGATGAAACCCGATGCCGAACTCCTTGCACAGCTCGATTTGCTGAAACAGCAGTTTGCGTCCGGACTGCCGCAGCGGCTCGACCGGATCGATGCAGCGCTCGATGCCTGTACCTCCGACATGGGCAACCCGACCCCGTACGCAGCCCTGGTGACCGGCCTGCACTCGCTGGCCGGTGCCGCCGGCATTTTCGGCTTTGGCGAACTCGGCGAACAGGCACGCACTGCAGAGCAGTCCGCCACGCAATGGCGCGACACCGGATGCAGCCGCGAACAGCTGGAAAGCCTGCGTGCACTCATCCTCTCGTGGCGCCAGGTCGCCTGAGCATGCCTATGGATACCGTACTCATTATTGAAGATGACGAACACATCGGCGGGCTGCTGAAATTCCTGCTAGAGCGGCATGGCTTCGATACCCGGATGGCAGCCGACGGTCGTGCCGCGACCGCGCTGATCGACTCGGCCGAGACGATGCCGGCGCTGATCCTGCTGGACGTCATGCTGCCCTATCACGACGGCTTCGAACTGATTGCGCAGATCCGCGCGAAGGCCGGCTGGCAGTCGGTACCGGTGATCATGCTGACCGCCAAGAGCATGGAGCGCGACATCGTTCGCGCATTCGACGCCGGCGCCAACGATTACATCGTCAAGCCTTTCCAGCCCACTGAACTCCTTGCGCGCCTGCGCCGCTTCATGAAAGTCCCTGCCTGATGGCATGTTCCGTTTCGCCCCCCGCCGTGCTGGCGGCAGCATTCGCCTGCGCGCTGGCGCCGGCCGCGCAGGCAGGCACCGAAGCCGGCTTCCTTGCCGGCTATGACAAGCTCGACAACAACACGTCCAGCTGGCGCAATGAATCTGCCTTTGTCGAGCACAAAACAGAAGGCGGCA
>JAIXTG010000039.1 GCA_027484285.1 Oxalobacteraceae bacterium
ACAACCAACAAGTACCAGAGCACCCGCTATCACGTGATGGGCCTGTACGAAATCGATCCGTCGAATGTCGTCGGCCTGCGATACAACACCAGCACGTCGAGCGACAAGCCGGAAGAAGATCGCAATGGCTGGCGCGTTCACTATCAGCACAATTACTGAACGTAAACCGGCCGATTTACCGGCCCCGCAATTCCGAAAAACCCGGCGTCTGATGATTGCCGGGTTTTTCTTTGTTCGGCAAAATCAGGAGCCGGAAGTGGAATTCTTCGAATTTCCTGACATAATTTCTCGCCCAAGCTGACAAAAACTTGACGGTCATTCTGTAGACTCACCGTCTAGTTTCCTGAACCGAAGAAGGAGCGTATGTCGCACCGCCGCATTGACGGACCCCATCCCACTGTCCTGCCCCATCCTGCCCCGCGCCGGCTGTATGCGCTCGGTCGCCCGCTTCTGCTGGCGGCTTTGCTGGCCCTGCCCGGGCTCTTCCTGGCTCCTCCTGCGGCAGCGCAGCAGGAAATCACGACGGACGGCACACGTGTGCTAGGCATCAATGACCTGATCGATACGGTGCTGCAGAACAACCCGGGCCTGAAAGCCGCACGCTTTTCGATCGACGTGGCGACAGCGGCGGTCACAACCGCCGGGGCCTACCCGAACCCGAGGTTCGAGGTCAGCGGCGGTCGCAATGCCACGCCCTCGGCGCTGTCCGGCCAGGCTGGCAATGTGACCTCAGTCGGCGTCGCCCAGCTGATCGAAAACCCGGCGCTGCGCAGCGCCCGCATCAACTCATCGCTGTTCGCGGAACAGGGCAGCCGGCAGGCACTGTCCCAGGTGCGCAATGAACTGGTGTCGCAGGTGAAGCTGCGCGCCTATGAATACCTGCTGCGGAAAGCCGAGGCACAGGCGGCTGCCGAGGCATTGGTCTTGCTCGAACAGACCCGCGAGCGCATCAAGGTACGCGTCGAAACCGGCGAGGCCGGCAAGTTCGACCTCATCCGTGCCGATGCGGAAATCGTCAATGCACGCCAGCGCGAGGAATCCGCGCGCTTGCAGATCGCACAGGCAGCCATTGCCCTGAACCGGCTCGCGGCAGGCACGCTCCCGCCCAAATGGGAGCTCGACGCCGAGCTGAACGACACCGCGCCGCTGCCGTCACTGGATACCCTGAAACAGGAGGCCGTCCGGCTGAACCCGGAAATCCGGGTACTGGAAGCCGAGCTCGAGCGCACGCGCTCGCGGATCGAGGAAGCACGTGCCAGCATCCTCCCGGGCGTCGACCTGCGCATGTCGCAGGTGCGCGAACCTGACGTCCGGCAGGACATCGTCGGCCTGTCGGTCCAGGTACCGATTTTCGACCAGCGTCGCGGCCAGCGTGCCGAGGCGATCGCCGATCGCGAGCGCACGCTGGCACGGCTTGAAGGCCGTCGTGCGGAACTGGTGCAGCAGCTCGAACTGGCGTGGCGTTCGGTCGAGATTGCACGCGTGCGCGTGCAGGCGCTGTCCGAAGGCGCGGTCAAGGCCTCCGAAGCCGCACTGCGCGTGGCCGAGGCTGCGTACCGGTTCGGCGAACGCGGCATTCTCGAAGTGCTGGACGCACAGCGGGTGCTGCGCGCCGTGCGCCAGGATTTGCTGCTTGCCCGTTTCCAGCTGCAATCTTCGCTGATCGAACTCGACACACTGGCCGGCCGCTATGCCTCAGATCGCTGAACAGCCTATTCCGACCTACTCTTCCGAACGACGCACATCGATGAAATATCTCACTACTCCCCTGTTCATCAGCCTGCTGGGCGTTGCCCTCCTGACCACCGGCTGCGGCAAGGAAGAAGCCAACGCAGCGAAAAAACCCGCTGCGACCGAAGCCAGTGCGCCCGTCAGAGACCCGATGGAAGTCATGCTGACGCCGGAAATGGCAAAGCAGTTCCGCGTCGAGTCGGCCACGATGGCCGACATCGCGATCACCCAGCGCGTCGCGGGGCGCATCGAGGCCAACGAGCGACTGACGACCCGGATCGGCTCATCAATCACGGGTCGGGTCGTCCAGGTGATGGCCGAAGTGGGTGACCGGGTCAAGGCCGGCCAGACGCTGGCAAAACTCGCCAGCCCCGAGCTGACCAATGCCCAGCTTTCCTACCTGCGGGCGCTGTCCTCGACCAAGCTGGCGGAACGGACCGTCGAACGCGCGCAGGCGCTGGTGGCTGCCGACGTGATCGGCTTTGCGGAATTGCAGCGCCGGGAAGTCGAGCTGTCGGTCGCGCGCGCCGAACTGCGCGCGGCGACCGACCAGTTGCGGCTGATCGGGCTGCGCGACGACACCATCGAACGACTGCGCGACAGCGGCGCGATTGCGAGCGAAGTGAACATCCGCGCCACTCGCAACGGCGTGGTGATCGAACGTAAAGTCAGTCAGGGCCAGGTGGCGCAGCCGGGCGACCCGCTGTTCACGGTCGCCGACCTGTCGAACGTCTGGGTGGTCGGCGCCTTGCCCGAGCAGGATGCCAACTCGGTACAGGTCAACCAGCGCGTCGAAGTCGACGTGCCCGCCCTGAATGGCGAGAAGATGACCGGCCGCATCGTGTTCGTCAGCGACACCGTCCAGCAGGACACGCGCACCGTGCCAATCCGCACCGAGGTGCAGAACCCGAAATACGAACTCAAGCCGCAGATGCTCGCGTCGCTGAAACTGAACGGCAAATACATCAAGCAGCTGGCCGTCCCGGGTTCCGCGGTCGTGCGCGAGAACGACAAGGATTATGTCTTCGTGCGCCTTGACGACCACCGCTTCCGGCTGACCGAAGTCTCGCTGGAGCCGGCCGCCGGCGAACTGCGCCCGGTGCGCAAGGGCCTGGACGAAGGCACGCCGATTGTCGTGGACGGCAGTTTCCACCTGAACAGCCAGCGCAAGCGCGCAGAGCTGGAGTAAGCGATGACAGGCCTGATCAAGGCGGCGCTCGAGCAGCGCCTCATCATGGTAGTGATCGCGCTGGCGCTGGTCGGCTTCGGTCTGCGCGCGACCACCAAGCTGTCGGTCGATGCCTTCCCCGATGTGACCAACGTGCAGGTGCAGGTCGCGACCGAAGCACCCGGCCGCTCGCCCGAAGAAGTGGAGCGCTTCGTCACCGTGCCGCTGGAAATCGCGATGACCGGCCTGCCGGGACTGACCGACATGCGCTCGCTGAACCGCAGCGGCCTGTCGATCGTCACGCTGGTGTTCACCGACCAGAC
>JAIXTG010000083.1 GCA_027484285.1 Oxalobacteraceae bacterium
ACGATGTCAGGACTGGCTGCCGGATCGATGTCGAAGCGCAGCTCGCGCCAGCCGGGCTGGTTGAACGCGGCGGTGGTGTCCTGCTGCCGGCTGCGACCGCAACCGACATGCAGGAAAGTGCGCGCGCTATCAGCTGCCATCGGGCAGGACGATGGACGGCAGCTGCCTGACGCCGACCAGCTGGATCAGGTGCGTGACGCCGGTGCCGTCATTGTCGACGGCGAGGTAGCCATCGTTGCCGACCGTGCCGAACACCACTTTCAGGCTGCCGTCGAGCAGCTTGTCGGCGGCTTTCGCGAACGACTGCACCGATGTGTACGCACCGCGCATGCGGATGCCCGCTGCTCCGTCGAGCGCAAACTCGAGCACATCGTCGGCCACCGAGAAGTCTTCGATCACGTCGGTGGCGCGGATGGCCAGCAGTTCGCTGTCGCCGATATCGCTGAACACGAAGCGGTCCGATCCGAGGCCGCCGGCCAGGGTGTCGCGTCCGCCGCCGCCGATCAGGGTGTCGTTGCCGACGTCGCCCGCCAGCCGCTCGGCATTCGACGTGCCCTGCCGGAGCAGCGCCAGTTTGACGAGGCCGTCACCGTTCAGGTCCAGCCCCGACTGCGATTCCAGCGACAGCAGCTGGTTCGCCGACAGCGTCTGCGCCGTGGTGCCGCTCATGGTGGCGGTGCCCAGCCAGTTGCCGGCATCGTCGTAGTCTTTCGAGAACTGCCATGCGCGCGACGCGGCGGTGGCCGCCGTGCCGGTACGCTCGACCACGGTCAGGGTTTCGCTGTCGTCCGACTCGATCACGCCGCGGTAGGTGCCGGCCACGGTCGAGGCAGTCCAGTTGGTCGCTGCCGCGGTCGCCGAAGCTTTCATGCGCAATACCGGCATGTCGGCGGCCGACGATCCCCGGGCGGCCGTGCCCTCGAGGTCGACAGCGACGCCGCCCGAACTCAGTCTGACCAGTTGCGCTCCGCGGGCTGCGGCGCCGTCGAGCGCATCGGCATCGGTGATGCTGCCATCGCCGTTGACGTCGATGCGTGCCCCGGTTGCCAGCACACTGGCAACCGCGTCGCCGATCGTGTTGTCGCCGTTCATGTCGATGCCGGCAGTCGTCTCCAGCTTCAGCAGATCCGTCAGCGAAAGCGTCGCCTGGCCGACGGTGCCGGTCACGGTGGCGGTGCCGGTCGGATTGCCGCTGCTGTCGGCATCATTGACGAACAGCAGGCCGCGGTAGGTTGCGGTCGACGTCGTGCCAGTGCGCTCGACCAGCATGAACTGGCTCTTGTCTTCGGTGCTGCGGTCAACCACGCCCACGTAGGACACGCCGGCCACGGTGGATGCCACCCAGTTCGTGGCGGCTGCCGTGGCCGTGGCCTTCGTACGCAGCACGGGCATCTCTTCCGATCCCGAACCGACCACGGCGGTGCCGCCGATATCCACCGCTGCCACGCCCGACGCCAGCCGTACCAGCTGCGCGCCCCTGGCTGCAACGCCGTCGACCAGGTCGTCGGCCGAAATGCGGCCGTCGGCGTTCAGGTCAAGGCGAGGGCTGGCGAGCACGCTCGTCACCACATTGCCGACCAGGCTGTCGCCGTTGAAGTCCACGCCGGCGGCCGATTCCAGCCGCAGCACGTCCGTCAGCGAAAGCGCTGCCTGGCCGACGGTGCCGGTCACGGTGGCGGTGCCGGTCGGATTGCCGCTGCTGTCGGCATCATTGACGAACAGCAGGCCGCGGTAGGTTGCGGTCGATGTCGTGCCGGTGCGCTCGATCAGCATGAACTGGCTCTTGTCTTCGGTGCTGCGGTCGACCACGCCGAGATAGCTGGTGCCTGCAACCGTCGATGCGACCCAGTTCGTGCTGGCCGTGGCAGAGGCGCTGGCCTTCGAGCGAAGGACGACGGCATCGTCCGGCGCGCTGCCGACTGCGGCAAGGCCCGAGCCGTCCACCGCAACCGCACCCGACAGCAGCCTGACCACCTGCGGCCCCTTGGCTGCCGCGGTGCCGACGGTGCCATCGGGACGTTCGAACTCAGCGATATCGGCCGCGGTGATCCGTCCATCGCCACTGACGTCGGCGCGCGGCGATGCCAGGATGGCAGTGACGGAATCGCCGATCAGGTTGTCCGCGTTGAAGTCCTGTCCCGACGACGATTCCAGCCGCAGTACGTCCGTCAGCATCAGCGACTGCGTGCCGGTCAGCTTCGGTCCGCCGACCGGATTGCCGAACTCGTCGAGCTCGTCGGCAAACACATAGCCGCGGTAAGTCGCTGTCGCGCCCGAGCCGGTGCGCTCGATCAGCAAACCGCTGTGCAGGTCGACGTCGATCGAGCCATCGGGATTCGACGGATCGGGGATCGTCACTGTCCGCGGCGGAAGGTCGGCCATGCCGAGGTAGCTGACGCCGGCCACCGTCGACGGGGCCCAGTTGCCGACGGTCTCGCCGGTGCGGACCTGCAGCGTCGTCAGAAAGCCGGCCGGCGCGCCCGTGCCCAGCAGGCCGGAATCATCGATGCCGATGGCGCCCGATGTCAGGCGCACCAGCTGTATGCCCTTGGCCGCGGCCGTGCCGACGGTGCCGTCGGGCCGCTCGAATTCGGCCACGTCCGCGGTGGAAATGCGGCCGTCGCCGTTGATGTCGAAACGCGGCGACGCGAGCACCGCCGTGACCGCCTCGCCGATCAGGTTGTCCGCGTTGAAGTCCTGTCCCGACGACGATTCCAGCCGCAGCACGTCCGTCAGCGTCAGCGACTGCGTGCCGGTCAGCTTCGGTCCGTCGACCGGATTGCCGAACTCGTCGACTTCGTCGCCGAACACATAGCCGCGGTAAGTCGCTGTCGCGCCCGAGCCGGTGCGCTCGATCAGCAAACCGCTGTGCAGGTCGACGTCGATCAAGCCATCGGGATTCGACGGATCGGGAATCGTCACTGTCCGCGGCGGAAGGTCGGCCACGCCGAGGTAGCTGACGCCGGCCACCGTCGACGGGGCCCAGTTGCCGACGGTCTCGCCGGTGCGGACCTGCAGCGTCGTCAGAAAGCCGGCCGGCGCGCCCGTGCCCAGCAGGCCCGAGTCGTCGATGCCGATGGCGCCCGATGTCAGGCGCACCAGCTGTATGCCCTTGGCCGCCGCCGTGCCGACGGTGCCGTCGGGCCGCTCGAATTCGGCCACGTCCGCGGTGGAAATGCGGCCGTCGCCGTTGATGTCGAAGCGCGGCGACGCGAGCACGCCCGTGACCGCTTCGCCGATCAGGTTGTCGGCATTGAAATCCTCGCCCGACAAGAGCTCCGACTGCAGCACGTCGGTCAGCGTCAGCGTTTCGCTGGTGCCTGCAGCCGTGATGAACGCGGTCGGGACGCCCGACTCGGGATCGATTGCTGCGGCGAACACGTGGGCGCGATAGGTCGCGGTGGCGCCGGTGCCGGACCGCTCGACCAGCTTCAGCTGCTCGATGTAATTGCCTTCGCCGTCCAGGTAGCCGGCATTCACCACCCCTAGGTAGCTGGCGCCGGCAGCTGCCGCCCAGACAGCCGGCGTCGCATCGACTGATGCAGTGCTGAGCAGCGGCACGGCATCGATATCGTCGTTCACTCTGGCCTGGCCAGTCGTGTCGACGCCGATCGTTCCATCAGCCAGCCGGACCAGCTGCATGCCGCGTGCGGCGACAGCGGTGCCGTCAAAAAGATCGGAAGCCGTGATTTTGAGATCTCCGTCGATGTCGAGCCGGGGGCTGGCGAGAATGGCTGTGATTTTCTGGGCGGGCATGAGGATTATTATTAAAAATACATTTTCTTGAAGGAAACCTGCGCGGCAGTTTCGTTCCACAAAGGAAACTTGTCAAGAAATTGTGATGCCCATCACATTTTTAGGGGGGGGTTCCGGCTCGTTTCTGCCAGCGGAGGGACGGCCAACGAGGGACCGGGACAGCAGCTACGGCGGCATGCGCGCTGGCGCGCCCTGTTGTCGCAGGACGGAAGGGAGGGAAGTCGGCGGCGCGGCCGGCCGGTGTGAACGAGCAGGCCTGGCGGCCGGGGTCGACGAAGAATGCAATACCGGCAACTCAGGATGGAGCGTCGGCATCCCGCTCGACACGCGGCAGCCGGTCCGGCGCCGGCACCTGCCGCTGCAGGTACTGCACCATGGCGTCGACATCAAGCACGCCGGTGCGGCGCTCACGCCCCTGCCCGAACACGGTGAAACCGTCGCCGCCACCGGCGAGGAAGGCATTCGCCGTCACCCGGTAGGTGCGCTGGGCATGTACCGGCTCGCCGTCGAGCGTCATGCCGGTCACGCGCCTGCCGGCCGCTGCGCGCGGGTCGAGACGGTAGCGGAAACCGGCGCTCGGCTGCAGCAGGGCGACTCGGTCGGCGCGCACTTGCTGCTCGAGCAGCGCCTGCAACTGCGCGCCGGTCAGTGTCATCGTCACCAGTGCATTTGAAAACGGCTGCGCGCTGACCAGATCTCGGAACCGGAGCTCGCACGGGCCGGCCTTGCATGGCAGGTCGGTCCGCAGGCCGCCGGCATTCATGAAGGCAATCTGCGCTCCGCCGTCGGCCGCCGCGCGGGTGGCGGCCAGCTGGGTATCCGCCACCAGCGCACCGAGGGTGGAGTTGGCGCCGGCCAGCGGCCTGCGGTCAAAGCCGGCGGCAATCCGGCCGACCACCTTGTCTGCCAGCGGACGCGCCAGCTCGCTGTAATGCGCCACCAGTGCCGCCGCCGGGGTGACTGCCGTCCGGTCGGGCGCGGGCAGCGGCAGGTTGTCGGCCGTGCTGCGCTCGAGGTCGATGCGGCCGCTGGCACGGTCGAGCGCGAGGTCGATGCGCGACAACAGGCGTGCATAGGAGCCCGCCTGCAGGATCAGGCGGCCGTTGCGAAGGCAGCGATAGGCCTGGTGGGTGTGGCCGGTCAGTACCAGCTTCACGTCCGGATCGAAGCGCTCGGCCATTTCGAAGGCGCGGCCGCGCGCGCTCGGGCACGACGGTTCCGCGTCATCGCGATCGACGAAGCCGCCCTCGTGCATGACGACCACGAAGGCACGCACGCCGTCGTGGCGCAGCTCGCGTACCGCGCGGTTGACCGCGGCCACTTCGTCGGTGAAGCGCAAGCCCTGCACACCGGCCGGCGGGACCAGCGACGGCGTGCTGCGGGTAACCACGCCGATGAAGGCCACCGGTATGCCCTCGTAGCGCCGCACTTCGACCGGCGGCAGCACCGGGCGGCCGTCGGCGCCGGTGACATTCGCACCCAGCGTCGCAAAGCGCGCGCCGTCGAAGCGGCCCGCCGGACCGCGGCAGGTTTGCGAGCGCTCGCCGACGCCGTCGGTCGCGCAGCCGCCGCGCAGCAGCCGCTGCAGTTCCGCGAAACCGCGATCGAACTCGTGGTTGCCGACCACCGCAATATCGAGCCCCAGCAGGTTCATCGCCTCGATCGTCGGCTCGTCGCGGAACAGCGACGACTCCAGCGGCGACGCACCGATCATGTCCCCTGCCGATACCGTCACATGATGCGGAACGCCCGAACGCAGCCGCAGGAGCTGCTGCTCCAGCGCTGCAGCGCCGTGCGGCGCGACATAGCCGTGGAAGTCATTGAAGGCCAGCACCCGCAGCACCAGCCGGTCGGCGGCAGCGGCCGGCAGGACAGACAGGGACAGCAGCAGGGCGGCAGCGGTGCCGCGCAGGAAAGCGAAGTTCATGGAGAGCGGAGCCGGGACGTGGGTGGAAACGCGACCGTACGACAGTCAGCTGCCGCAGCTGCGGCGCGTGCGGCCGCCATCCGATCTGTTCGGGACAGCGGCTCGCATCGGCCCGCAGAACGTTGCGAGAGCCCCACCTGCCAGCGCGACGCTCAGCTGTCGACCAGCTTCATCAGCGACTGCAGTACCGACGCGGTATCCACGAACGCGGGCGCTGCGGTCGACGGCGCTGCGGTCAGGGATGCGGCGGTCGCGGCGGTGCCGTCGTCGGGCGGCGTGGCGGACACGTCGCCGGCGGCAGCGGCGAGCTCGGCTGCCATGTCGGCCGGCGCCGATTCCGCGAGCGGGTCCGCCGCATCCGCAGATTCCACCGTTGCGGCAACGAGCGCCGCCGGCAGGGAAGCGGTGACCGGCGGAGTTGCGGCCATCGCAGCCGACAGGGCGGCCGGACCGACGGCCTCGCGCAGCTGCGCCTGCAGGCCGGCATCGACGCCTGCGGCAGGCGCCACCAGCGGTGCCGCCTGCGCGATGTCCATGCCGAACAGCCATGCGTTGCGCCGGATCGACGCCGCATCACGGCCGGCATCGCGCAATAGCAGGCCATGGGCGTCCACCAGCTTCAGGCCGCTGTCGACCACGTCGCCCTCGTCATTCTTCAACTGGCGCAGGGCGAACGGCCCGGAGCGCGCCACCGTGTCGTCGGCACCCAGGTAGCTGGCGTCCTCGCGCAATGTGCCGCCCGGGTCGCCGTACATCTGGCCGGTCGCCCGGCGCGCTGTGGTCACCGGATCGCCGGAGGCCATGATCGCCTGCCAGTCGCGGGTGTCCGTGTTCGACCCGATCACGCCATACAGCAGCTCGGCCGCATCCTCGAAGCTGGCGCCGCTGCTGTCCATGAAACTCTTGATGTCCGGCCGGTGCGCGGCCGACAGCGCAGCAGTGGTCAGCAGCGCAGGGCCGGCCTGCGCAGTCGCAGCTACCGCCTGCAGCGCATCGGCAAAACGCCCATCGTCGCCTGCAGCCGGCGTGTCGGCGGGCGGGCTGTAGGCAGTCTGCACGGCGCGGGCGGCGCCCGAGGCATTGAGTTCCATCCGGATCCTCCAATCGTTGATGCGGCAATCGTTGCAAATTCCATGCCTTTCCTGCGTGCCCCTCGGCCCGCTCGCGCAGCGTGATCGGCCGCACGCGCAAAGCGGCAAAGCCTTGCCGTCGCATGGCAATCGCTGTCCGCCGGAGGGCGTCCGGCAGCCGCACAGCAAGGCCGGCAGCAAAGCTCTAAAATGCAGACACATTTCTTTAAGGCAAGCATTATGACCACCATCCGCTCGCAGTCTCCCGTCAGCATTCCGGTGTCGTCGACGGACGTACCGCCCGTGCTGGCCCGAATGGCGCTGTCCGGCGCGACGACGCAGTTCTCGCTGTCGGCAGGCGACCTGCGCTACGTGGTGTACCTGCCCTTCACGCAGGGCGGCGGGCCCCTGTACTTCGACTATCTGGTCTTTGGCGCACGCGGGAGCGAGGCGCTGCGCTTCATCGGCTCGGTCGACAACACGCTGGTGCAGAGCGTCAGCGGCCATACGCATGCGGGATCGGCGGGCGGGCGCGCAGTCGTGATCGCAGACTCGGGCAAGGAATGGCTATCGTGGGTGACCGCCGCTTTCGCAGGCACCGGCTATGCGTCGATGGCCGAACCGCCGCAGGACTTCGGGCAATGGCCGCTGGGCTACCTGGTCCGGATCGACGCCTCCGCACAGGCGCCCTACCTGCAGCCGACCCGCCTGACCGACCTGCGCGCGTTCAACCACAGCGTGGCGGCCGGCGATGTCAACGGCGACGGTGCGACCGACTACCTGGTGTCGGGCACCAGCAAGCAGGAAGACCCGCTGTTCTATGCGCGGCTCGGCTATCTGCTGGTATCGCAGCCATCGGGCGGCCACCAGCGGATCGTGATCGATCATCCGAACCTGTCGCCGGCGGGCGTATCCAAAGGCGGCCTCGGCAATGTGGTACTGGCGGATGTGAACCGCGACGGGCGCGACGAGATCGTGCTGTCCGGCAGCTCGGCCGAACTGACCGCGGCCGACAAGGGCTTCCTGACGATGAGCTACCAGGACGGCCGGCTGGTCGAACAGTTTCTGCTGGCGCCCTACGGCCGCTTCAACCAGTACCCCAGCTACAACCACTACGCGTTCGACATGGACAAGGATGGCGACCTCGACATCCTCGCCTTCTTCGGTGTGTCTTCCTTCGGCTTCGAGCTGCTGCGCAATGAAGGCAACGGCCGGTTCTCGCCGGTGCCGGATGCGCTCGGGCTGAACGCATTGCGGCTGCCCGACTTCAAGATGATCCAGTTTGCCGACGCGAACCGCGATGGCTACACCGACATCATTCTCGACAACCTGACCAGCGACTGGTCGCTGGCAAGCCGGCCCGCCAACCTGGCATCAGCCATCCTGCTCAACGACGGCGGGCGCGCTTTCAAAGTGTCGTCGGCCAGCCCGAGCCTGTCGGGCACTGCGCCGGGCATGTCGGTGCAGACCGTCGCCACCAGCTATGCGGGCGAAGTCGCGCCGGGAACCCACCGGTTCGTCACCAGCTTTCGCCGCAATGGCGAAACCGAGTTCGGCATGTTCGCGCAGGACTTGTCGCTGGGCGGGACGCCGGCCGGGGGCAGTGGCGCGGCCGGCACGCCAACCATCAGCCGCGCGCTGCTGACCACCGGTACCACCAGCGTCTACCAGACCAGCACCGGCGGGCTGCTGGTCGACGATGCCGGCGCACGCAGCGGCGATCCCGCCGGCGACGGCATCGTACTCAAGTCGGCCGCCGGCAAGCCGCTGGCGTCCCTGCGCCAGCTGTCGGCAGTCGTGACCGACGACGACGGCGTGCGCATCTTTGCCGGCAAGGGCACCCAGTGGACCGAAACCAGCTTCGGCAGCACCGGGCTGCAGCAGGGGGCAGCGACGAAACTCAGCCTCGCGCAGGCGGTGCGGCGCGAATCCGCGCTGGGCATCGACATCGATGGCGACGGACGCATCGGCCTCGCCGTCACCAGCGTGCTGGACGGCGACGGCTACCGCGGCAGCGACGCGCCGCTCGGGCTATACCGCAGCCAGCTCGGCACGCTGGTGCTGGACCAGGCCGGGCG
This sequence comes from Oxalobacteraceae bacterium, assembly GCA_027484285.1. Taxonomy (GTDB): domain Bacteria; phylum Pseudomonadota; class Gammaproteobacteria; order Burkholderiales; family Burkholderiaceae_D; genus Pernthalerella. The sequence goes on from JAIXTG010000083.1 coordinate 8,832, forward strand.
GCCCGCCGGCAGCCCGCTGGACGCAGACGCAACCGTCCTCGTCACCGCCGCCGGCCGGACATGGGCGCTGCGCAACAACGAGCAACTGCTCGGCATGGCCGCAAAAAACGCGGACAGCCTCGAACTGCTGGTACGCGCCGGCAGCCGCGTCACTGCGCTGGAAGTCGACATCGACAGTGGCACCGTCGCCGCGCGCGGCCTGACGCTGCGCGACAACGACGCGCTCACCGCACGGGAACATGCCTACCAGCGCGACCTCGACGGCGACGGCAGCATCAGCCTCATCGGCCAGACCACCCCACCCGCCGGCTGGCCGCCCCTGCTGTAATTCCTCCCGCAGGCAAGCCCCCCTCCTCATGGGACACTCACTCTGTTCGACCGATAGCCGGCCAAACAAAGTGAGTGTCCCAGTCTGGGAGCGACTACCGGTTGAACAGAGTGAGTGTCCCATGGTGGAGTGTCCCATGGTGGAGATGCAGACCGCCGCTGTCATGCTCGAGTCACGGGAGCGTCATGTGGCTGAAACTTTACAAAGGTTCAATGAGCGGTTTCCAACAAGGAGACTCGCATGGCACTTTCCCTTACCGGCAACAGCACACTGAAACTCGCCGTACTGGACAGCATCGCGCTGACCGGAGCAGAGATTTCTGCTTTTGACCCAGCGAGCAAGCAGTTCTTCGTCACCACGCCGACCAACGGCATTCTGGTGGTGTCGGCCGCCAATCCCGCCGACCTGAGTGTGGTCCGGACGATTGATTTTTCGACGGCGGCGTTTTCGTCGTTCGGGAATGATGTCAACAGCGTCGCCGTCAGTCATGGCGTCATCGCAGTCGCCGTCGCCGCTCCGGTCAAGACCGAGCCGGGTCGCGTTTTCCTGATCGATGCCGGCGGCAACCTGCTCAAGAGCCTGACCGTCGGCGCGCTGCCGGACATGCTGACCTTCAGCCCGGACGGTAAGTCGATCCTCGTGGCCAACGAGGCGGAGCGCAATGGCGCCAACGGCGAAACCGATGCGAAGGGTTCGGTCAGCATCATCGACATGTCAAAAGGCGCGGCGGCTGCGACCGTGGCCACGGTGGACTTCAGTGCCTTCGATGGCCGCGAGGCTGCACTGCGTGCGCAGGGCGTCCGCATCTTCAACGGCAAGTCCGCCAGTCTCGACCTCGAGCCGGAATACATCTCGGTCGCGCCCGATGGCAAAACCGCACTGGTCACGCTGCAGGAAGCAAACGCCGTCGCCATTCTCGACTTGAAGAAAAAAATATTCACCGATGTGGTGCCGCTCGGCCTGAAGCAATTTGCCGGCCTTCGGACTGACTTCAGCGATCGCGACAGCAGCAGCGGCAGCACCAGCTATGCGCCGCGTTCCGACCTGCCCGTGTTCGGCATGTACATGCCGGACGCAATCACCGCGTTCAGCAGCAAGGGCAAAACGTTCTACGCGATCGCCAACGAGGGCGATAGCCGCGATGATTTCATGACGCCGGACGAGACGGTGCGCCTTGGCAGCGTCACTCTCGATGCCACGAAATTCCCGAATGCTGATGCGCTCAAGGCCACTGCCGTGCTCGGTCGCCTGAACACCCCGAACCCGGCCACCGTCGGCAAAGACATCAGCGGCGACACCGATGGCGACGGCGACATCGATCAAGTCCTGATGTACGGCGCGCGTTCCTTCTCCATCCTCGACAGCAAGGGCAAGATCGTTTTCGACAGCGGCGACCACATCGAGCGCTTTATCGCGGCTCAGGGCAACTTCGTATCCGGCCAGGCCAACACCGGTGCATTCGACGATGCCCGCAGCGATGACAAAGGCCCGGAGCCGGAGGGAATCACGACCGCCGTAGTGGACGGCCGCACGCTGGTGTTCGTGGGCCTCGAACGGGGCGGTGGCGGCGTGATGATCTATGACGTCACTGATGTGAAGAACGTCCAGTTCGTCACCTATGCACGCAATGCAGCCGACGTATCGCCCGAGGGGCTGACCTACGTTTCTGCGGCTGATAGTCCGACGGGGCAAGCGATGCTGGCGCTGACCAACGAGGTGTCGCTGACCCTGAGCGTGTACGGCCTGACCACGGTGAAATCGGGTACTGCCAATGACGATGTCCTGCGCGCGACCCATGGCGTAGACGAATTGACCGGCGGCTTCGGCATGGACCGTTTCGTTTTCTCCAGCGCAAAACCCCTCGCCGCGGCACCGGTCGTGCGGGACGTGATCACTGACTTCAGCAACATCAGCGACCGTATCGACCTTCGGGCGATTGACGCCGACAGCATCCGCACCGGCAACCAGGCTTTCGTCCGTGCCAGCAGCTTCGATGGCAAGGCCGGCCAGTTGGTTGTACAGCAGGTAGGCAGCCACACCGAGCTATCGGGCGACGTCAACGGCGATCGCATCGCCGACTTCGTCATTCAGCTCACCGGCGTTACCTCAATCACTGCCGACAACCTGACGCTTTAACCCCTCCTGCAATGGGACACTCACTCTGTTCGATCGATAGCCGGCCAAACAGAGTGAGTGTCCCATGCAGGGGTCTCCCATGCAGGGGTCCCATGCAAGGTCGAGTGTCCCATGCAGGGTCGCCATGCTGGGAACGCCATTACAGGGAGCGATTACCGGCTGAACAGAGTGAGTGTCCCATGCAGGGGGAACGCCATTCAGGAGAGCACGCCGATGAGGCTGGGCTCGACCGGGGTCTGGGATTCATGGAACCAGACGTCGGCGAGCAGGCCGCTGCTGCCGTCGGATCGGGTGAAGCCGGCGGTGAGGCCGATGAGGTTGCCGTGCTCGTAGCGCTCGATGGCGTCGGCATGCAGGTCGAGCGACATGATGCCGGCTTCGGCCAGTGACAGCAGTTCGCCATGATCGGTCACGGCGTCGGTATCCCGGTCGGCCCACAGGCGAAGTTGCTGCCATGCGGCGTCATTGGCGTCGAGCCGGCCGTCACGGTTGGCGTCCATCGATCGCATGGCCTCGAAGCCATCTTTTGCGCGCTGTCCCGCTGCCAGCCGGAAGCCTTCACCGAACAGTTCGCGGCCGTCGCCAATGCGGCCGTCGCCGTCGAGGTCGATTGCCAGCAGGGCGTCGTCCCGCTCGGCCCAGCCGACGTTGCGCAGCACGCCCGAGCCGCCGAGGTCGAACACCACGCCCTCGGCGCGGCCGACGCTCAGGCGGCCATCGCCGTCGAGGTCGAGCACGACCGGGCTGGTGCGCAGCGAGGCTGCCTTGCTGCCGAGCGCCTCGACCTGGTCGGCGGACAGCGCATCCGCCTGCGCCATCGTGAGGCCCTTGAGCTGTGCCGTGCTGAGGGTAGCCAGCTGCGCATCCGACAAAGCGGCGAAAGTATCCGGATCGAGCACTGCAAGCTGCTTGCCGCTGAATGCCCTCAACTGCGCTGCCGTCAGCTCGCCGACCTGGTCGGGCAGCAGCGACGCCAGCTGCTCCGGCGTCATCGACCGCAGGTCGGCGGGCTCGATCGCGGCCAGCTGGGACGGGCTCAGCAGGCCGAGCTGGGCAGGCGTCAATGCGGCCACCTGCTTCGCGCTGAGCACGGCCAGCGTGCCGGCCGTCATGTCGATCAGCACCTCGTCGTTCAGGCTCGGGATCAGGTCGGGCTTCAGCGCCGACAGCTTGCGCGCCGACGCCAGTCCGTCGATCTGCACGGCATCCAGCTCTGCCACTTGCGCAGCCCGCAGGCCGCCCAGCTGTTTGGCGCTCAGCGCTGCCAGCAGGCGCGGACTGAGTCCGCCGATTTCGGACTCATTGATCGCGCCCACCTGGAATGATGTCAGCCGCCGCAGCTGCAGGCTGTCGAGCTGATCGAGCTGCAGCGCATCCATCGCCGCCACCTGTTCTTCGCGCAATGCACCGATGGCCTCGGGCGCCAGCCGTGCGACCTGGTCCGGCAACAGCGCCGTGATCTGCTCCGGTGTCAGGGCCGCCACCTGCGTACTGCCAAAGGCGCCGACCTGCGCCGGCGACAGCGCGCCGACGGCATCCGGTGCCAGCGCCTTGACCTGCGACGAGGTCAGCGCCTTCAGCTGTGCCGATCCGAGGCGCGCCAGTTGCGTGCCCGACAGCGATGCCAGCACGGCATCGTCGATGGCCTGCATCTGCGGGGTCGACAACTTGGCGAGCTGCTGCGGCGTGAGCGCCACCAGCTGCTCGACTGATAGCTGGCCGAATCGTGCCGGCACGAGGCCGGGCAGCGCATCGGGCGGCACCAGCGCGAGCTGTGCCGGCGACAGGCGGTCGACCTGCTCGCCGGTGAGGCCGCCGAGCTGGGTCCGCGTGAGTGCGCCCAACTGCGCATTGCTGAGGCTGGTGATGCCGGCGCCGAGGGCGCCGAGCTGGGCGGCGGTCAGCGCCGAGCCATCGATAGCGCGCAGCTGGTCGACCGTCAGGGCGTTCAGCTGGGCGAGGGTCAGCCCCGGCACTGCCGCCTTGTTCAGCGCCGCCAGTTGCGCCGTGCTCAGCTGCACCGCCTGCTCGGGCGTGAGCGAACTCACCTGCCTTGCGAGCAGGGCGCGTACCTGGGCGACAGACAGTGCGGCCAGCTGCGCACCGGTCAGCGAGGGCAGCTGGGCTGGCGTCAATGACGGTATGTCGGCGGCCTCGATGCTCGCGACCTGAGACGGCGTCATCGCCGCCAGCTGCGCGCCGGTCAGCGCCGCCACCTGCGCGGGGCGCAAGGCAGCGATTTGCGCCGCCGTCAGCGCATCGATTTTGTCTGTCGGCAGTGCGGCCAGCTGTGCGGCCGACAGGCCGGGCAGGCTGTCGGTCGTCAGCGCTTGCAACTGCTCGCGGCTCATCAGCGCAAACGCGCCGGCGTTGAGGGCGGCCAGCTGCGGCATGCCGAGCGCGGCCAGCTGCGCGGCCGACAGGCCGGCGGCCTCCGGCGCGGACAGGACCCGGATCTGGTCTGTCCGCAGGGCGGCGATCTGGGCGGTGCCGAGCGCCGCCAGCTGCGCCGGCGACAGGGCGTCCACCAGCGCGGCGCTCGCCAGCCGCAATTTGGCTGGGTCCAGCGCCGCCACCTGGGCGGTCGTCAGTGCAGCCACCTGCGCGGCGGTCAGCGCATCGAGCTGGGAAGCCGACAGCCCTTGCAGTAGCTGGGGCAGGATGGCGGCCACGTCCGCCGGGTCGAGTGCCTGGATCTGCGGCCTGCCCAGCGCGGCCAATTGCGCCGCCGTCATCGCTCCCACCTGCTCGACAGTGAACTGCCGGATCTGGTCGGGGGTCAGTGCAGCGACCTGGTCGGCGCTCAGCTCGGATACCGATGCCGCCGGCAGCGCAGCCAGTTCGGCGCTCGACAGCTGGCTCAGCGCCTTCAGCTGCGCCAGCGACAGGCTGGGAAGATCCGTCGCCTCGATGGCCGCCACCTGCGCCGGCAGCAGCGCGACCAGCTTGGCCTCCGACATCGACGCCAGCTGCTCGGCCTTCAGCGCCTTCATCTGGGCGGCGGTCAGCTGGCTGATCTGGGTGTTGGTGAGCGCATTGAGCTGGACGCTGGTGAGTGCGGCGATATCGGCATCCTCGATCGCTGCCAGCTGCGTGCCCGACAGCGCTGCCATGGCGGCGGTGCTCAGCGCCACCACCTGTTCCGGCTTCAGCGCCTTGATCTGCTCGGCCGTCAGCGCCGCCGCCTGCGCAGCCGACAGCACCGCCACCTGCCCGACCTTGAGCTCAGGAATATCCGCCGCTTCGATCGCTGCCACTTGCGCCGGCAGCATTGCCGCGATCTGCACGGCCGACAGCACCGCCAGCTGTTCCTTCTTCAATGCGACGATATTCGCCGCCGACAGGCGGGCGATATCCGACGGCGACAGCGCAGCAATCTGCGCCGTCGTCAGCGCCGCAATCTGTTCAGCAGACAATCCGGACAAGACACTCATGAGATCCACCAATGGCGAGGGTTAGCCTTAGTGGAATCGGAGGCGGACGGCGAAGCTTTAGCGCAATTGCTATGCCGGCAACTTATTTTTGAATGGCTTCGAAGGGACGGGCTTCGAAGGGACACTCACTCTGTCCATCCTGTGACCGCACGCGCCGCCGCAGGAACATGCGACCCGGCTCGCCTGATGCCTTCATGATTTAGCCGCATGATGCTGTTCAGGCCGGAATCGGCTGCCTACGCTGGCGTCCCCTTGCCTGCATCCGCCGCCATGACTCGTCCCCGCTCCAGCCTCGTTCATCCTGCCGACACCCGCTGGTATCACTGCGTTTCCCGTTGCGTCAGGCGCGCCTGCCTGTGCGGCATCGATTATTCGAGTGGCCGCAACTTTGACCATCGCCGCTCCTGGGTCACGGATCGCCTTCATGAACTCAGCGGCCTGTTCGCGATCGACATTGCCGCTTATGCGGTGATGAGCAATCACTATCATCTAGTGGTGCATCTGGCGCCCGAACGCGCAGCGGCATGGAGCGACCGCGACGTGCTGCTGCGCTGGACCCGCCTGTTCGCGGGGCCGCCGCTGGTCCGGCACTACCTGAGCGGCGAGGAACCGGCGCTTTGCCCGCCCGAACTCGACCAGCTACGGGAATGGGTGGCGACCTTTCGCCAGCGCTTGCAGGATCTGTCGTGGTTCCTCCGGCTGCTGAATGAATCGATCTCGCGCCGTGCGAACGCAGAAGATCAATGCCGTGGCCGCTTCTGGGAAGGGCGCTTCAAAAGCCAGGCCCTGCTCGATGGTCCGGCACTGATTTCCGCGATGATCTACGTCGACCTGAACCCGGTGCGCGCCGGAATGGCCGCCACGCTTGAGGCGTCGTCGCATACATCGATCCTTGCACGGCTGCGCGAGCTGGAAGGTGCTGCTCAGGAACCGCTGCTGATGCCCTTTGACGCCAGCGGCCGGCTGCCGTCGGCGATCCCGTTTGCGCTGGACGACTACATCAGGCTGGCCGACTGGCGCGGTCGCCAGCAACACCCCGACAAGCGCGGAACGATCAGCGGCCCTCTGCTGCCGGTGCTTCATCGACTGGGGCTGGACGAGCAGACATTCGTGGCGATGTCCGGCGAGCTGATGAAAAAGTTTGGTAATGCGATAGGCGCGCCGGCTACGATAGCCGAGCATTGTGCGCGCCACGAGCTTCGGTATCTGCGGGGCGTGGGGACGGGGCTGAGGGCGGCGGAGGACGGTCAAGCGGAGGGAGGGGAATGGGAGCGCAGCAAGTGTGCGGACAACGGATGAACAGAGTGAGTGTCCCTTCGAACCCAGCAAGTGTGCGGACAACGGATGAACAGAGTGAGTGTCCCTTCGAACCCTCCGGACAACGGATGAACAGAGTGAGTGTCCCTTCGAACCCCTTCGAACCCCCTTCGAACCCTCCCTTCGAGCCCCTTCAAGCCATGCGCCGGACGACGCGTGAGCCGAGGTAAAGCACGATGAACGTGCCGAGCATGTCACCGACCAGCATCGGCAGCAGATGCTGAACCAGATTTTCGCTGTGCCCGGTGACGAAGAAAAACAGGTTGTGGGCGGCGGCGCTGGCGATGGCTCCGGCAGCGCTGAACCAGAGCAGGTGCAGGGTGCGCATGCCGGAGAGTGTCGCTGGCAGCGCGAGTGCGCGGCGTACGGCCTCGCTGGCCATCAGCACGGGCAGTGCCGACAGTGCAGAGAGCACGAGTGCATTGCCCCAGTCCTGCGGCCACAGGCTGGCGTTGGTGACAGCAGCACCGGCGAACAGACCGAGTGCGCCGACCCAGCCCAGGCTCAGCACCGCCAGCATGCGCAGGGCAGCCGGCAGGAAAATCCAGCTGACGAGCGGCGTGCGCTCCATCGCGGAAAACAGCTTGCCGTTCAGTTCAAACAGCACGACCCAGAGCGCTGCCACGGCAAGTACCGACGGCAGTATCCACACGGGTTTCATGAAAGCGATGAACTCAGGCGCGCTGAGCCTTGCTCAGGCAGCGACCCAGTGCCGCAAAGTATTTATCGCAGACGGCGGTGGGGGTGATGTATTTGACTCGGTTGTCCTGCTCGTCGATTTCCAGCGCAAGGTAGCCTTTTTTGCGCAGCGATTTCAGCCGACGGTGAATGGTGGACTGCGACATGCCCACCTCCATCGTGGCCGCCTGCAGCACCGAGATTTTCTGGCCCTCGTGCCAGGCCGCGGCAAACATGTTCAGCAGCCGCTCCTCGAAAATATCCAGCCCCGGAAAATCGGGAATCCCGCGAACCGATTCCACCAGGTTCAGGAATCGCAGGTAGACAGAAGAGTGACTGGAGGATTTGCTCATCGGATGGGTTGCCGCAGCGGCTAGTTGTTATGCGGCCGCATTTTACCCGGCCTCGACCGGTCCTTCACCCGATCCCGGAAGTCATCCGACCGCCGGGACCGGTTCCGCGATACTCCAGTCGATCAGGCCAGCACGATGTCGGCTGCGCCCAGGCTGCCGGCTCCGGTGAGGGTGGCGAGGACGATGGCGGCACCGCTGCCGTTGGCATCGGCGTCATACGAGAGCCGGCGGGTGGCGGTGTCGAACAGCAGGTAGTCGTCGGCATCGAGGGCTCGCGCGCCGGCGGCGGAGACCACCCGGCCATCGAGGCCGCCGGACACCGACAGCGCCGTAAACACGGCCGTCGACAGCACGATCCTGTCGCCGTCGGCGGCGCGGAAGTCCCGGATCCGGTCGATGAGGCCGTCGGGTGCCGCATCGAAGACGAAGCTGTCTGCACCGAACCCGCCGGTCAACTGGTCCGCACCCGCACCGCCGGACAGCGAGTCGTTGCCTGCCCCGGCGACGATGACATCGGTGCCGCTGCCGCCCTGCAGCTGGTCGTTGCCGCTGCCGGTGGTGATGCGGTCATTGCCGCCGCCGCCAGCGACGGTGTTGTTGCCCTCGCCCGTACGGATAACATCATTGCCGCCGCCGGTGCTGACTGCATCGTTGCCGTCGCCGGTGACGACGCGGTTGTTGCCGCCGCTGTCGACCACGGTGTTGTCGCCGGCGACATCGGTGATGCTGTCATTGCCGTCGCCGCCGTCGAGCGCGTCATTGCCGTCGCCGCCTTGCAGTATGTCGTTGCCCAGCCCGCCGGCCAGCACGTCATTGCCCTGTCCGCCGAACAGCCGGTCATTGCCGAGCCCGCCATCCAGCGTGTCGCCCAGCGCGCCGCCGGTCATTTGGTCATTGCCGCCAAAACCGAACCACGCCCGCGCGTTCGAGGACACGACCATGGTGTCATTGCCGGCCAGCAGGGCCTGGCTGTCGAAGATCTCGCCGAAGCTGGACAGCGATTCGACCAGCTGCGCCACGGTTGCCGCAGGAATCGCGCCGGTGACGCTCACTGCATTGCCGGCCGCGTCGGAGAGGCTGAGTTCGCGCACCGTGCCCCGCGTTTCGTCGTTGACATCGATCTGGCCTTTCAGCGCCAGCGTGTTGCCATTCGCGGTGACGGTCAGCGAGTTGATGGTGCCGGTCGCCTCCAGATTGGCATCGGTGCGGATGTTGCCGCGGATTGCATAGGTGATCGACCGGCTGTCATTCCAGATCTCCATGCTGGTGACCGATGGCAGTTCCACATTGCTGGCCGACCAGCTGCCATTGCCGTTCAGGCGCCAGTTCCATCCACTGGCCGACACGGGATCGAATGCCAGCGAACTGACCTTCCCCGAGAACAGCATGAAGCCCGTCCCGCGCACGGTCAGCTGGCCGGGAGCGCTGCCGAATATCGTCGCCTGGAGTTGCGTTGTCGAGGCCGTGCCGATGTCATAGTCATCGTTCTCGTAGGCTTGAAAAGCGGCGCTGACATCATTCGTGATTCCCATCAGGACGTTTTCGAGCTGCCGGCTGCTGAGCTGTAAATCCTCCGCCCCGAGCGGCAATAATCCTGCGACATTCCCGGAAGTAGATATTCCTGCCATCTGCGACTCCTTTGCACTGTTTCCTGTTGGAATAAATTCTCATCAACGTTGTCTTTGAGACAACCCACAGTGTGAACAGGCCTCAAGAGGGAGTGCTGAGCTTGCTCAAAATCCACTGACGCTCGCCGATTCAGCGAGAGAAACAGGGCAACGCGCGGGCCGGTATCGGATCGTCTGCGTGCCGGGTTCAGACCAGCAAGATGCGTGATGCAGACAGGGAGGGCATGCCGGTCAGTTCAACGAGGGCGACGGCTTCGCGCTGTCCGCTGCCGTCGATATCGTAAAACAGTGTACCGTCACGGTAGACGAGGAAGTCGTTGGCATCGGCTGCGCTGCCGACGGCAAAATTCGATTCATAAAAACCTTTGCGCAGCGTCGAGAAATCCAAAGCAAAGGGACACTCACTCTGTTCGTCCAATCTCCGGCGATTCACGACCTGCGTGCTATGTTGCCGGCGCCCCTTTGTTTTGGCTGGCTGGAGAACAGCCAGCCGGTCGCTCAGTCGTTGGTGTTGATGAAATTTTCGTAGCGAACGACAAGCGCCGAATCGCTCACCCCGGCCTGCGCCAGGCGCGCTGCAATGCCGGTAATTTCCTGCTCATAGCGACGGAACACCTCTTCCGGCAGATAGCTGCTGAACAGCCGGCGTGCCGCGAGATCGCTCAGTGTCTGGTTCGACACGAAACAGGACCGCGACGACATCGCCTGCTTGTTACCGAAACGGAATGACGGCTTGACGGGAAAGCGGATGCCGGTGGTACCGACGTCGAGTTCGATTGATTGGATCATGGCTGGGACTCCAGAGAGGATGGGGGGCCGAAAGGAGTCCAGCAGGAACGACGTGCGCAGCGGGCAGTCGAGCGGGAAAGCCTCGTATCGGTCGGGGGGTGACAGGCTGACTATACGCCTGTTCCGAGATAAAGCCAGCGCTTTCTCCCGCGGTCTCATCATGGGGGTTTCATCATGGTTCATCATGGGACACTCACTCTGTTCATCCGGTGTTCGCCCTTGTCGACTCGCTGAAGCGCTTGACCAGTGATCCACTATTTTCTTTTGGCGCTTGTGCGCACGTATTTTCGCGGGCCAGGCAGTCCTGCAGTACTCAAACCGCGTGGTGATACCTGACTCCTCCACTCGATGGCCGCACGCCCCAACCTGCAGCAGGTGTGCATCGCGGCTGAGTGGCTGAACATCAGATGAACAGAGTGAGTGTCCCTTTGTGTCAGCCAGTGTCCCTTTGTGTCGGTGTTGACTCCTCCCACATCTTCCGGCGCGTTTGATACGATTAGTGGCCGCCTTCGTCCCGAGCCGCCGTGCCTCGCCACCTGCCACCCATCCTGACACCGGTCGATCCGAATGCCCTGTTGAACTGGGCCCGTTGGGTACTGCGCGCGCGGACCGATCGTGAACTGGCCCAACCGCTGGAGGTCAGCACGCCGCAGATTTCCCGGGTACGGCACGGTACCTTGCCGATATCTGCCACGCTGCTGGTGAACCTCCTGGATGCGACCAATGTGAAGCTGCGGGAGTTGCCCCGGCGAGTCGCGACGACACCGCCGGACTGGAAAGACCAGTTGCGGCAGCCACGGCCGATAGCGAGTGGGAAGCCAACGCGGGCCCGTGGCCGTGTAAAGCGGCCCCGGTAACACGCAACTAGCCATCTTCGGAACGTGACTAGGCTCAGCTACGCGCCGCTGCGCAGTATCGACTGGGCCCGAAGCTAGCGCAGCGGGAAGGCCGCGTCACGCGCTGTATCAGCGCTCGTCAAGCACCGCCTGTTGTCCGAGCGGATCGACGCGGATTAACGCGGGGCGGGGCGGGCAATCCCCCCGGTTGAGGCGCCTCTACTGCCCCTTGCCCTGTGGGGGTTCGTTTCGCAAAATGAGGGTTCCCATCGTTGACCCGATTGGCTCCCATGCCCCTAGCCTCGTCGCGCCGCTTGCGCACTGCCTCCCGTCGCCGCTCGGGCCGCGCCACCGGGCCCAACACGGTCGCCGGCAAGGCGCGCGCGTCAAAGAATGCGCTGGTGCACGGCGCAACCAGCCCGCAATTGCTCGATGAGCAGGAACGCACCCGCTATGCGCAGCTACTGGCGGCACTGCAAGCACAGTACCCCACGACCCATCCCTTGGTGCAGCTGCAACTCGAGCGCATTGCGCGGCTGACCGTGCAACTCGAACGCGTGCAAGGGGTGATGGACGCGGCCTTCATCGTCGAGCGCCGATCGCAAACGGGATTCGAGCGCGCATGCGCGGTGCTACAGCTGTCGGACGATGAACACTTGTACCTGCTGCGCAATAAGATTGCGCGCCAACAAGGAGACCCGCCCCCGGCGTCGGCCGACAGCCAGTTGCTGTCGGCCTTTGTCGAAGTCGGCGCCCTCGGCGACCCGGCCCTGTTGACCACGCATCGGCAGATCTTGGCCATCGTGCCCAGGCTGTGCCGCTATCTGGTCGAGCAGGCGCGCTGGCACAAGCTCACGTTAAGTGAGTATCTATTGACCCGGCAGGCTGATCCCTTTCAGCGAGCGCCCCCCGCCGCGGCGAACCAAGACGATACCGAGACGGGCCCAGTTATTCAAACGGCCAAGGGCGCAGTCGATGACGAGATTGCTGCGGTCGTGCACAAAGTGTCACCGGCCGTCCTGCAGCGCGCGGTGATGTGGTTCAACCAGCACCGCGGGGCGCTGCTCAAGGCGCAGATGCGAGAGCGCCAATTAGAGGCATTGACCGAGGCCGTACAAGCAGCGTCGGTGCCCGACCTGGATAAACTCGACCGGCTGATGCGGTACCAGACGACGATCAACCGGCAACTGTCGACGGCGATCGGGGAATTGCTTGAGCTGACACGACGCAGTGAGCGCCCCGCTGCGAAGGCTGTGGGACCCCGCTAACCGCGCAAAGAAAGGACATCTGTACCGGTCAACGCGGCAAGACATCTTCGCGGCTCAACCGCACTGAGCCGCCTTTTGCGTGACGCACAAAAGAGATTCGTCGAGTAATTCAACGAGCATAGCGTGGAAGGAGTGCGCCTCATGGATAGGTTTCGGCGTCAGCCAGCCGCCTTCCTGCCCCGTCCTTGGCCGACAGCATCGGTGCACCGTCGAGCGGCCAGGCGATATCCAGCGCCGGATCGTTCCACAGCAGCGCACGTTCATGCTCGGGCGCATAGTAGTCGGTCGTCTTGTAGATGAAATCGGCGCTGTCGCTGGTGACCAGGAAACCATGCGCAAAACCGGGCGGCACCCACAGCTGCCGGTGGTTATCGGCCGACAGCGTCACGCAGACCGACTTGCCGAAACTGGGGGAGCTGCGCCTCAGGTCGACGCAGACATCAAAGACCTCGCCTGCAGTCACCCGTACCAGCTTGCCTTGCGGCTGCCGGACCTGATAGTGCAGGCCGCGCAGCACGCCGCGCGCCGATCGCGAGTGATTGTCCTGCACGAATACCGGCTCGAAGCCGGCCAGCTGCGCAAATCTCTGCTGGTTGTAGCTCTCCAGGAAAAACCCGCGCGCATCGCCGAACACTGTCGGCTCGATGATCAGCACGTCGGGAATATCGGTACGAATGATGTTCATGAACGGTGCAGGTCAAAAAACCTCGTCCCGCAGCAGCCGCAGCAGGTACTGGCCATACGCATTTTTTTTCATTGGCTCGGCCAGCTGCTCAAGGCGACCGGCATCGATGTAACCCTTGCGGTACGCGACCTCCTCCGGGCAGGCGACCTTCAATCCCTGGCGTTTCTCGAGCGTGGCGATGAATTGTCCGGCTTCCAGCAGCGACTCGTGGGTACCGGTATCGAGCCACGCCATGCCGCGCCCCATCACCTCGACCTGCAACCGGCCCTGCGCGAGATAAATGCGGTTGACGTCGGTGATCTCCAGTTCGCCGCGTGCAGACGGACGGATCGATGCGGCAATCTCGCACACCTGGCTATCGTAAAAATACAGGCCGGTGACGGCGTAGTTCGATTGCGGCCGGGCCGGCTTTTCCTCGATGGAGATCGCGCGCCGCTGCCCATCAAACGCGATCACACCGTAGCGCTCCGGGTCCGTCACGTGATAGGCGAAAACCGTTGCGCCCTGCGCGCGGCGATTCGCCGCATCCAGCTGTGCATCGAGGTCATGCCCGTAGTACAGGTTGTCGCCCAGGATCAATGCCGACGGATGATGGCCGATGAATTCACGCCCGATAATGAAGGCCTGCGCGAGGCCATCCGGCGAAGGCTGTACTGCATAACGGATATCGATGCCCCACTGGCTGCCATCGCCGAGCAGCTGCTCGAAGCGCGGGGTGTCCTGCGGCGTCGAGATCAGCAGGATCTCGCGCATCCCGGCCAGCATCAGCGTGGTGAGCGGGTAGTAAATCATCGGCTTGTCGTACACCGGCAGCAGCTGCTTGGATACCGCCATCGTGACCGGATACAGCCGGCTGCCGGAGCCGCCGGCAAGGATGATGCCGCGCCGGTTCACGCCGGACTCCCTTCGCGTTGCGCGTAGTGTTCGCTGATCCATTGCTGGTAGGCGCCGGACTGCACGCTGCGCACCCAGTCCTGATGATCGAGATACCACTGCACGGTTTTCTGCAGCCCGGTCTCGAAAGACTCGGCCGGCCGCCATCCCAGCTCGCGCTCGATCTTGCGCGCATCGATGGCATAGCGGCGGTCGTGGCCCGGGCGGTCGGCAACGAAGGCAATCAGGTCTTTGTACGGCCGGTCGGCCGGTTTCAGCTCGTCGAGCAGCGCGCACACGGCGTGTACTACATCGACGTTGGCTTTTTCGTTCCAGCCGCCGATGTTGTAGGTTTCGCCTGGGCGCCCGGCCTCGAGCACGCGCCGCAATGCGGCACAATGGTCGCCGACATACAGCCAGTCGCGTACCTGGCGGCCGTCGCCATAGACCGGCAGCGGCTTGCCGGCCAGCGCATTGGTGATCATCAGCGGGATCAGCTTTTCGGGAAACTGCAGCGGCCCGTAATTGTTCGAGCAATTGCCGGTCAGGACAGGCAGCCCGTAGGTGTGATGCCAGGCGCGCACCAGATGGTCGCTGGCGGCCTTGGACGCCGAATAGGGACTGTTCGGCGCGTAGGTCGATTCCTCGGAAAACGGCGGGTCCGCCGGCGCGAGGCTGCCGAACACTTCATCGGTCGACACATGCAGGAAACGGAAAGCGGCCGTGCCCGCCACGTCCAGCGAGGCATGATAGGCTCGCGCTGCTTCGAGCAGGCTGAAGGTGCCGTCGACATTGGTACGGATGAACTCTGCCGGCCCGTGGATCGAGCGGTCGACATGGCTCTCGGCCGCAAAGTGCACGATGGCGCGCGGACGGTGGCGCGCCAGCAATTGGTCCAGCAGCGCGCGGTCGCAGATGTCGCCATGCACGAAGACATGACGCGCATCGCCGGCCAGCGGCGCGAGGTTGTCCGGGTTGCCGGCGTAGGTCAGGCGATCGAGGTTGACGACTGGCTCATCGCTGCTGTCGAGCCAGCCGAGCACGAAGTTGGCGCCTATAAATCCGGCACCGCCGGTGACGAGGATCATGTGAAATTTCTTCTTGAATCAGCGATGCTGGCTTCAGCGAGCCAGGGTCGTTCAGTCGCCTAATGACTATTCCGCCGCAAAAACTAATACGTTGACATGTGTTTAGTTAGCCGATGCGACGATGAGCAGAATAGCGCCACTTTTGCCGGACTACGGTCACGCAATTTTTTGTCATTCGCTGCAGTTAACCGATCGTCCCCGGACCAAGCCCCGCTCCGCTAGGACACCCAAGACCTGTGCCACGCAAACGTTCAAAGATTGTTCGCCCGTATTAACCGCGATATCTGGCTCCAAAGGCGGCTCATAGGGAGAGGAAATACCTGTGAACTCTTTTAGCTCACCTGTCCGAGCCTTTCTGTAAAGACCTTTCACATCGCGGCTTTCGCACACCGCCAATTGAGCCGTGCAATAGATTTCAATGAAATCTGTTGCAGATAGCAAACTGCGCGCCCACTCCCGGTCAGTCCGCAAGGGCGAAATGAACGCCGTCATTACGATCATCCCGGCCTCGGTCATCAACTTGGCGACTTCCGCAATACGGCGTATGTTCTCACGACGATCTACAATTGAAAAACCAAGGTCGTTGCACAGCCCATGGCGTACGTTGTCTCCATCAAGGACGAAGGTGCGGCAACAGTATTGATGTAATTCCTCTTCGACCGCATGTGCCAATGTGCTTTTGCCGGAACCTGAGAGACCAGTAAACCAAACTACCGCAGAACGATGACGGTTCTGTTTCTCGCGCCGCTGGCGTGTAACCGTGGCGAAATGCTTGATGACATTTGTATTTTCATAATTCACTTATCGACTCCATGAAATCCCGCGGTCCAAAGTTGCCCCATTATTCAGTTGCCTTTGACTGGAGTGCGGCCTTGCAAAATATCTAAAACCATCTGCGTCTCGCGCCTAGCCGTCCAGCGTTTGAATTATTCTTCCATCTTCTTGCTCATGTCGCATTCCTTGTGGAATATTAACTGAGCAGATTTTTAGTGGGTCGTTACACTATCGTGGCTTAGCCGACTCGGTACATTTTTCGAGACGAAATAGTAGCCCAACCGCTGCTTAACTATGATCTTTTGACACTGGTTCCGCGGCTTGTCGGAACGGTAGCAAATCGAATTACTGCGACAATCACTTACGAAGCCGTCGGATGAATATGCAGGTATGAGAAAAGTTATTTATAAAATTTTCCCAAAATAACCGCAAAAATGGCCAGCAATTTAAATTGTAAGCGAAATGATCAAACACCGAGTTGCCTGAATAACTTCTGGATTCTCGGAAATACCGCCTGAACTGAAAATCGCTTTTCGAAGAACTGCCTGCCGTTTTGAGATAACTTTGACCAAAGCGAATCATCTGAATAAATTCGCAAAATCTGCGCAGCAAATTCTGAGGCGCTTTCGCCGACAAGAACATTTTGCTCATGCTTGAGCCCAGAGCCCTCTACACCGATCGGTGTAGAAACACACGGTACCCCATAACTCAGGCTGGAAATAACCTTGCCTTTGAGGCCAGCCCCATAGCGAAGCGGCGCAATTGTGGCACGGCACATCGCGAACACTGGATCAAGCATTTCGACGTGACCTAATACGCTGATATTCCACGACTCCAGCGACATCACATCCGCAGTAGGATTAGCGCCAATAATCAATAGCTTGCCGCCAAAGCCTTTTTTCATCAGCAATGGCCACACCTGCTTGACAAACCAACAAATTCCATCCACGTTAGGAGGATGACGAAATCCTCCCAAAAATATAAGTCCTTCGCGATGTCCTAGCGGGGTTGAAGGCAACGTCGGCATCTCGCGAAGTATCGGGATGCAATGCAGGTTAGCCTTGGGCTTCAACTTACGAACCAATCGCTTCTCATGCTCGCTAAGTAAAATAGTGGCATCTACTTGGTCAATGATCGCCAGTTCGGTTTGCTTTGTCTTTTCCGCCCTCGCGATTTCGGCCTGGTCCTGATTGAGTTTCGCCTGCCTTCCCTCACGCAATAAATGCAGATCCACCGTTTCCAACACCACCTTAGCGCGTGGCGCAAATTCTTTTACTACCTGCAGTAATTCTTGGGCGACATAATGCCGGAACACCAACACTGCGGCCAAGCGAGCCCCTTGCTCCTTTACCACTTGTTGCAATGAAAGCACGTAGGGTGCGTAATAGCATTCCACTCCTAGGCGCTGCAGATTTTGAGTATAGCGTCCAAGATATAAACAGTTTTGCGCCACGAAAATCACTTGGTAGCCGAACTGCAAAAGTGCACGTATGTATTGAAAAGTATCGTTCGAGCCCGAATCATGGTCTGGGCGCGGAGTTTCAGCATCCACGACCAGAATCGCTTTCATTTTCAGTTTAATGGCCTCGTGCTTAACTCTCCCTGGCACGCAGGGATGTTGTATAAGTGCGTTATTCCAGCGCTTTAGAAAGGTCTGGCGATTGATTTCCTGATGCTTTTTGACCCCAGAAGAGCCCTCTTTACCGTGACTCACTCCTTCAAAATGAACCACACAAGCCAACGGCTGCACCACCACCTGATAACCAGCCTCTTTTATCCGAAACGCCAAGTCGGTATCTTCGTAATAGGCCGGCGAGTAGCGCTGATCGAAACCTTCAAAGCGTTCCCATAACGATCGTGACAGCGCAATTACAGCACCTGAGCAATAATCAACTTCGCGTAGGTACGAAAATTGTGGCATACGAGGATCAAGCCCCCGGCCAATGTTCCACGCATTCGCATCCCTCCATACGACTCCGCCACTCTCTTGCAAGCTACCATCCGGATAAAGCAACTTTGCACCTACCAACCCGATGCCGGCATTTCCATCGAGAGTACCAATCAACTCGTCGAGCCAGCCTGGCAAAACGATAGTGTCGTTGTTCAATAGCACCAGCCAATCACCTTTGGCATGAACCGCAACGCCATTACAATTTCCTAAAAAACCCTGTGCTGATTCACTCCGAAATGTTTTGAGGTGTGGTGATGATAGCTTTGCCAATGTCGTTTGGGTGGCATCCGTCGAGGCGTCATCGGCAACCAGCACCTCGAAACTATATCGAGAGCCTGCATTAAAAATCGAACGCAGACAAGCCAGCGTATGGATCAGCTTGTTATGTACAGGCACAATAATCGAGACATCCACCTTGGGCCTTACTTCGACCGAAGCCACAACATCGTTGATTTCTGCAATCAGCGCATTAATCGTACGGCTCGTCAGTTCTGCGTGGTCGTCGAAGCCATTTTTCAATCGTGGATCTGATAATATCCACTCAGATCCTGCACTCTCATATCGCCACTTTAAAAAATCACTGATACTGATATTCGGAACTGCTGCTGTATCGAGAACCATCCGCCAGCGGGGGAGACTACCCTCAGGGCCGCAGCCCATCATGAAAGATCGCGTGTATTCTTTGCAAGGGCTACGTTTTTCTTCTGCGCCATGCAAAATGAAATGCACAAGAGGATTCATCCCGGCTTCTGCAACATCTGGATTCTGTTGCAGATAATATTGCGTATCAAATTTTGGATGCGGGTTGTACCCCTGCCGCCACCCCTCACGAAGAAAGTGTTGAAGCGCATCCGTTACCTGTCCAGCCTGCTCGCAGTAATATTTGGGATCAAACAAGGGATGCGGAGAGCGGCGAGCTTGCGCACCATATTGCAGGTAATGCACCAATACCGGCTCATCAATTACCTCATTTGGCTCAGCCTGCGCAAGGTAATGCGTCGTATCAAATAAAGGATGTGGGTTAATTCGCTCTTTCCAACCTTTTTGCAAGTAGTGGGATAGTGGATTCCCAGCGATTGACTGATCGTCTGCGATCTGATCTATATAGAAATCGGTATCGAATAACGGGTGTGGCGAATGCCGATTTCCTAGACCTCGAATAAAGAAAAATATAAACGGGTCAACGTTACTCTCTAAAATCCCAGGGTATCGTTGTAAGTAGTAGGATCGATCAAACAGCGGATGCGGCCGCAGACTAGTCGTTGCACCATACGCCAAATAATGAGCTAGTACTGGAATGTCTATGTTTCCGGCCAACTGTTTTTTATAGGCTGAGGGCACAAACAGCGGATTGGGGCTACGGTCTTCTTTCCAGCCGAATTCGAAATAATGCCGCACCGGAGATAACCGAGCCGTTGCAACATCTGGATAAATTCGCAAATAATAATCTTCATCGACAAACGCAGCAAGAAACCGTAGCATAGAATCTGACGCAGCCATATGTTTGCTTTCCGTTACCTCAGAATTTTTAGTCGCGGGGATGACGGATGCGGTTTCGAGGGCGGGGTCAGCGGGGCCATACGTGTCCACATTGCATCGCTCAAGCGTCAGCTATCGTCATGCCGCGATTTCATCGCCTTGCCCTCCGAACAGAAAATCACGTTCGTTGGACAAGTCAATCGTGGCTTATTTCAACCGACCGAGATAGGCTCTAAGTCCCTCGCTCAATAGGCGCCTTTTTAAATCGCGCGCTCTTCATTATCGAACGCGGTGCCATGTTGCGACAGCTGGTGATTGAAGAGGTAAAACAAAATTGTATTCAACAGAATGACTAGTGCGCCTTGAGATTGCATACGAGGCCCCCATATTTAAATATATTAGTCAAGCTGAGCGCCGCGCACAGGCGACGCTCCAGCGCTGTTAAAGCATCGCCGCCACATAAAATTGCCAAAGATATACGCCAAAGGCCTGCACCAACGGTGGTACTCGCGAAGCCTATATAATATTGAGCTCATTCGCGAGAGCTTGGCGAACCGTATGTGGTCCACCTTCACCGCCTGAACCGCAGCCTGGAAAACAAGAAAAACCGATACTGCTCCTACTGCTATTCTAAATACTCAAGATATATCTTTTTTTCAATTCCTCCAACCTCCTTGACCAAATCATCAGTACATTGCCGCTTAAATATTGAAACGCAGTATGCAAGAAATTCCAGATCCAGGCTGCATTCCCTTTGAACGAAATCTCGGAGCCGGCTTTTCGAGTAAACGACTTTACCGTACGCGTTCTTGTTAAGGCATGGGACAGCATCGCGTTGAAAAGAAAAATTAAAAGTTTGTCTCAGAATTTCAGCTGTAACACTAATATACTCTGAGAACCCAACGACAGAAAACCCACCAACAAAATTTTGGGCTACGGTTAAGATGTTTTGCCTGCAAGCTGGGTGGCTAGAGTGAAAATATGACATTGGCACAAAATGCCTAATAATTGCATTACTTGTGTTATTTATCACACTTGACTCTCCGCACTCTAACCAATCATGAAAGTCCAATTTTTTCGCTAAAACGACTTCCTCAAAACAATCCGCCCCCGAGTCCAATGATCTGAAATAATGAAAAAGCGACAGAAGCCTTGCTCCAGGATTTCGAAGAATCGTTATAAACGATGACTCCGTAGGAAAGAGAGGCAAGAGGTCGTAGTAAATATGTCCAGCATAAATTTTAAATTTCCCATAGTTAACTGGCGTGACGTGATAATCAATAAAGGTAGCAGATGATTTCACGGCCTCATCTCCCACCTCTCTTTTCATCAGTTCTGTTATGCTTGTGCCCGCACACTTTGGCACGTGGAAATAAACTAACGGATTATTTAATGAGATTTTCATTGACTAACTGCACGCCTTAATATCAATATCTAAAAACCCTCTCGCTGCAAATGGTATTTTTTATTACATAAATTGGTGCCATATATAAATATGACCTGAGCAATGAAGAGGAGGCGAAACGGCGAAAAGAAAGGCCAAGCTATTGCTTTTGCAACCACATTGCACCACCTGGACTCTTCAGGAACGCAGGGTGAGTTTCCGCTATTAATTGAGCTGCCAGCTTGGCGAAATAGTCATTAAAAAAAATAATGCTCCACTCTGGATTATTCGAAAGATATGCTCGCGGAGCATACAGGTCGTTCCACGACCTATTTTCCACTAAGACCCATTCTCGCGGATATTCAAACGGCCTGAATATATCATGGAAGTGGACTATTACCCCCGACCTTAAAATTGGCAGGATTTCGAACAGCTCATGATGTACATCGCTTCCAGTACTAAGAATGTGAGTGGAATCTATAAAAAGTAGATCCCCAGGCATTAGCCTTTTAAATAATTCGATAGGGACGTTTTGAATTGGCTCTTCGACTATCTCAGAATTACCTTTATTGCCCCCCATAATTCTCTTTAGCAAATCGGTATGTGGCTCAATAAAGGTGAGCTTCGTGTCTGGCGACCAATAGCGAACGGTATCAAGCATACATCCAGATGACCATCCGCTCCCAATTTCTATTATAGACTTCGGTCTCAAATGCCTAAGCATTGCATACAGAACTGATGCATCGCCATACCCGTATGCTGGGTTGTTAAAGCGATATAAGAATCCATCAGATTTTTCGCTCTTGAAAGGTACGTTTTTCAAATAACGCAGCAGCTTTTCCCATATGCACTTCATTTCATGCAAATTGACTGCGATACTATTGATCGTCTCTGGGATTGGCTGAGCTTCAATTTTAATGAAATGCGCCTCGGCAACACTCTTGCTCACAATTGGGGAGTAAAAATGACCAGGGGGAACAAATAGCTTTTCTCTTTTGTTCGACAGGTATTCTTCGAAAGATATATACATTCTCACAATATCTTCCGGCGTTCGATTCTTCGAGCGAACTAGATCGACATAGAAACTCAATCCATTAGCGTCTGGCTCACGGTTTAATAAGCTGGTTTA
Organism: Oxalobacteraceae bacterium; assembly: GCA_027484285.1. Classification (GTDB taxonomy): domain Bacteria; phylum Pseudomonadota; class Gammaproteobacteria; order Burkholderiales; family Burkholderiaceae_D; genus Pernthalerella. Next base: position 30,962 of record JAIXTG010000083.1, read on the forward strand.
TAAACAGCTTATATAACCAGCCACCCAATCTTCGTCCATGGGTAGATTCATGCTATCTGCTGAATTATCAAATTGCCGAACTGGCTTGGTCACATTCGAAAAAATTCAAAAAAGCCTTAATCCTTTCAGCAAAACTTTGGTCACTGTAAAGTTCACATGACGGCAGTGTTTTAGCGTGAGCAAGCACCGATTCTGGGGTAATTGATGAGATTAACTTAACAGTGCTTCGAATATCTTTTAGTTCCACTCCACATGCGTTGTACGACATTAGTTCTGCGGCGCCACCCCAGCCCCACGTAATCGGGATACATCCCCGCGACATAGCTTCCACCAAGGCAATTCCGAAGTGCTCGAGTTTTTCGGGCGCTATGCCCGGGTAGTAGCCCATTCCGCAAGGGTGGATATAGAAAGTGGCTTCATTCAACGCGTTTTCTATTACCCGACGCGAGGCGTTGGCATGGACTTTCGCCTTAACACGCGAACCACGTTCAACAAGGCTAGCAAAATACTTTGCGTTTTCCTCTCCACCGCCAAGGCCCCCGTAAAATTCAAAGCGCGCTGGAAGCTTGAGGAGATGGCATTCCTCAGCAATGTCCATCACCACGTCTTGACGTTTATGGTGGCCTTGGGTGACAAATCGGCCAATGTTTACGATCTTTATCGGGCCTGTAAACTGGCGTTTTCGCTCGATTATGGCGACCTGTTCTTGAGGGCTAGGGATGGCGACAGGCGGATAGACGATATGAATGGGTTTGTCGGCGATCTTGTAGGTGGCAAGGGCCTTGCGCACGTTGTCTGCGGTAAATTGGGAATTGACTATTAAGCCATCAAACTTATGAATGCGCTCGATGCTGTAATGACCGGTATGGTGGATAGGAAACGGAAACTGTATGTGATAAATGTTGCGCTTGCCATAAGCGGGGGTGGGCGGTTCGATTTCGTTGCCCATGACCACGTAGAGCGAGGGCCGCTGCCAGTTGGCAGCGTCTTCTAGAGTCGCGTGGTGAAAACGACCAGGGCGTATCGCAAGGTCGTCCATGGTCATTGCGAGGCGGGCGCGGCTCATTCGCTGTTGAGTTAAGAACCACACTTCATGCTGCGCGGACAAGGCGCTAGCAACCGAGAGAATGTAACGCTCACCGCCCCCGACGCGCACATCGAAGGGGGTGTAAACCCAGGCTACTGGTTTGCCGCTGTACCCAAGTTTGGCTTCGCGTGGAGTGAGAATCTCGTATTTGCGCGCAGCCTCGAAGCGTTCGGATTGGGAGGCGACCTCGGGGTCGCTGAGCCGTTCGTAGACGCCATGCCAGCGGTTGGCGAATTTTTGGCGCTGGCGATCGACTAGGTCCATCCAGCTATCACCGAGAAATTCTCGGGTCGAGGCGTTTTCTACGTGCATAGCGAAAGCGTCAAGTTGTATGGCGATACGCAGCCCTTGTGCACGTAGTCGGGCACATAGGTCAGTGTCTTCGTAATAGAAAGGGTCGAAGGTGATATCGAATCCAAGCACCTTGTCCAGCGTTGTTTTCTTAAGCAGGAGGCAGGCGGCGGAGGCATAGTCGGCGTATTGCAAAGGTGGGGTTTGAGCCTCAATGCGTGTGAAGTCCTCTAGTGTGACGAGTTTATCTCGCTGTACAACTTGCCCACTGCCGAAAATAGTACCGCCCACCTCTTGCAGACGACCATCCGGGAGGACCAGCACTGGGGCTATGGCACCGATAGCGGCCTCGGTATTCGCACTGGTAATTAGCCGGTCAAGGGTACGGGGACCAAGCACAGCGTCATTGTTTAGCAGAAAGATGTATTCGCCGCGCGCCTGATCGATGGCAATATTGTTTCCTTCACCAAAAAAGCGGTTCTCTTTTATTGCGAGCACATGCACGTTGGGCAGCTGTTTAGTGTAGCGGTAGAGCAGTTCGACGTTGAAGGGATGGCTAGCATTGTCGGCAACGAGGACTTCCAGCGGCACGCTTTGCCCAGCACGGCAAGCGGAATAGATGCTTAGCAGCGTGTAGATTGGTTTGTTGAAATTAAGAATGACTACGGAAACCCGAGGCATAGGGGATTGGCTATAGTCAACAGGGGGGGCAATGAGGTCTGAACGCGGAGCGATTTGGCCTAGGCGCAATTGCGAGATGAGGTCAACGAATTGAGCGAGTGTGGCCTTGCCTGGGTTTTGCAGGGCGTACAGTTCGTTATCGCCAAAAATCAAGCTGAGCACACTGCGGTGGACGTGCGGATGAATGTTGACCCAATCGATTTCGAAAGCACTGGCTAGCATATGAGCATCGTTCACATACTTATAGCCGTCAAGGCAGAGAAAATGGCGCAGGTATTTCAGGTCGATAAAAGGCGAAGGTGAATACGCAGAGTCGCTGTGCGAGCGAATAAATTCTGTCAGCGGGGAATCGTTGGCCCCGAGACGCTGGCTGCCACGCACATCGACAATGTAGTAGGTGCCATCGAACAGGGGATGAGGATCGACCCCCTGCTTCCAGCCGGTATGTAAGTAGTGCATCAAGGCCGAACCTTCGGCCTTCATGCCCAGCTGCTGAGCTTGGGCTTGGTAGAACTTAGAATCAAACAGAGGATGAATTTGGTCGAGCACGCCGTCGAGCAAAGCAGTGAGCAACTCGCGGGGAGTGGCGCGGCGAAATCTAGGGTTTTGTTTACGCAGGTAAGCGAGGTCCAGCCATGAGTTGGGCAACAGAGTTCGGTTGCTGGCAGCGAAAAAAACGGCGCTGCAATGCTGAATACTCAGGTCGAGGCCCTGCTGTTGGGCATGCTTGCCTAGGTAGGCGTTATCGAATAGTTGGCTGATGGGGCGCTGTTCGGGAATGCCGTAGAGGGCGAAGTGTTCGAGAGGAGTCAGGCCATCTACGGTGGCATCGGGGTTCAACTCGGCATACTCAGTTTCGATAATTCGGACGAGCAGCGGACTAAACGAGGAAGTGATCGCTCCCAGGCAGAATTTAATGGCTTCGACATGAACCAACTTCTTGTCATTGGCCACTCGCCAAAAATTCTCGACAATGCGCCTGTTGAGCGAAACATTTGGCTCTGCCAACCCGGACTTAGCGGCTAACAGCCATTCGAGGGCGATTTCACTATCTCCCAAGCGTTCCGCCGCATTCGCGGCGCCGACATAAGCCCAAGATGGGGGGGCAGGAGTTTCTAGAATGTAGCCAAAGTGGTCGAGAGATTCACCGTAGCGGCCGACCACAAACAAAAGATCGCCCAAGCGACCGTTTACTGGCAGATTGGTTTTGTCAAGACTATAGGCGGTGCTGTAAGCCGAAAGGGAGGAATCGAAGTCGCCCATCTCTCGATCAATTTCGCCTAATGTGAACCACGCAGATGGGTCATCGGGGTATGCATCTGTCCACTCTAGGGCAATCGCATGCCTTTCAGATACGGAAATCGTGGATTGATAAGCGGCAAGGAACTCCGCTGCGGTACTGTGAGAAACAGTCCTTTGTTGATTATCGCCAGTTTTTTTGGAGCCTCTGAGGCTTTTACCCTGATTTCGACTGATATTCGTCATTATGATTGCGAAGAGATGAACTGTCGGTATTTTTAAATAAAGGAGACCCTCAGGCGGTGCGCCCATAAGTGTCGTCAAATCGAGTTATGTCGTCTTCTCCGAGATAGGTGCCGGACTGCACTTCAATTAGGTGCAGAGGTAGCTTGCCTGGATTTTCAAGGCGATGGATTTGTCCAATGGGAATGTAGGTGGATTGGTTTTCTGCGAGAAGCATAGTCTGCTCGCCGACCCTAACTTTTGCAGTGCCGCTGACGATAACCCAGTGCTCGGCACGATGGTGGTGCATTTGTAGAGACAGCTTTTCTTTTGGCTTGACCATGATGCGCTTGACCTTAAAGCGATCACCTTGGTCGATGCACTCGTACCAGCCCCAAGGGCGATGGACGCGGGTGTGGTCGATGTGCTCGGTGCGGCCATTGCTTTTGAGATACTCGATGGCTCGCTTAACATCTTGAGCTTTATCCTTATGCATGATGAGTAAAGCATCTACAGTTTCTACCACAACAACATCATGGAGGCCGATGACAGCTACGAAACGGCTTTCAGAGCGCAAATAGCTGTTTTTCGTGTCGCTGACTAAGACGTCACCATGGATGGCGTTCCCGTCTGCGTTCTTGTCTGCTATTTGTAATAGAGAATCCCATGAGCCAACATCACTCCAGCCAAGTCCTACCGGTATCACAGCAGCTCGAGTAGTGGATTGCATCACCGCGTAGTCAATAGAGTCAGCCGGACAGCTTGAGAATGTCTCACCATCAGGGCGGATGAAGTCCAGATCATTCTTCCTACCTTGCCAAGCTTCATGCACAGCTGCGTAGATATCGGGACGGTGACTGGCTAGCTCTTCAAGAAAGCGTCGCGCAGTGAAAAGGAACATGCCACTGTTCCAGAAGTATCCACCTTCAGCCAAATAACGCTTTGCGGTTTCAGCGTCTGGCTTCTCGGCAAAGTGGGCAACGGTCTGCACTCCATCGGGAAGTTCGCGGGAAGTGCATTTGCCAGCACGAATGTAGCCGTAACCGGTTTCAGCCGATGTGGGGGTAATACCAAAGGTGACTAGCCATCCTTGCTCGGCAACCTGCGCCGCGCGCGCTACGGCTTGCGCAAAGGCTGCCTCGTCTCGAATCACATGGTCCGCCGGCAGCACCAGCATCACCGCACCGGGGTTTGAGTGCTCGAGGTGTTCAGTCAGATGAAAGGCCGCCAGTGCAATCGCAGGTGCGGTGTTGCGGGCCGTGGGCTCGACATAGATGGCTGCTGGCTTTTGGTTAATCGCATGGCATTGCTCACCGACCAGGAACCGATGCTCAGTGTTGCAAACCAAAAGTGGCGCTTGTGCGCCCTGCAGGTTCGATGCCCTGAGCAACGTATGCTGCAGCAGACTATGTTGTTCGCCGATGAGTGAGAGGAACTGCTTTGGATAGCTGGCACGTGACAGCGGCCATAGGCGTGTTCCGGCACCTCCGGAGAGGATGACGGGGTGAATAGGGACAGGCTTGCTCATCACCAGATACTCATTCCCAAATTAATAAGAGCGCCTGCTAAATCCAACTATCGAAGCGACCACCACAGGCCACCCCTTCCGCTCCGTGCACGCACTCAAGCACTCAGTCTTCATGCAGTTCCCCGCTTCGCCACGCGCGCTGGTTTGACCACCGCCTTACTTAGCACCCGCTTTGATGCCGTCGCAGCCGCTGTGACTGCCGTGCTACTGGCTTTGGCAAGAGCGTTTGCTTTTTTGGCAGCGGTCTTCTTAACCGCTGCCTTCGCTGGTGACGCAGCTCTCTTCATTGGCGTTTTTTTCGGTGCCGTCTTTTGAGGTGCCGTCTTTTTTGGTGCTGCTTTTCTCGCGACGGCTTTCCCCGCTCTGGTCTCGCCGCTACCACCCTCTTTCGCCACGACCGCTTGGCCTGCTTTGTCTCTCACCGCTGGTTTTACCGTTTCCCTCGCCGGCACGATCAACGCCGTGAGGCCCTCGAGGGATGCCTGCTTGCCGTACCGCTCACTGATCCATGCATGCACCTTTTTCTCATCGGCCGCCCGCTCCTTAGATGTACGGTTCAATGCTGCTTCGAGTTTCAGCACCAGGTCGGTGGTATCGAAGAAATCAAACAAGAAGCGCTGGTTCGATGGCGGTACTGCCTCCATCAACGGGCCCGTGTTCGACGCTACTAGCGGCGCCCCGCACGCCTGGGCGTCAAGCACCGACCAGCTGAGAATGAACGGGTAGGTCAGGTATACGTGAGCGCTCGACACTTGCAGTACCGCCCGGTACTGCGCCTTGGGCAGGAAGCCCACCACGTGCACACGCTTTGGATCCAATTGGCTGCCGACTTCGGCCAGCATTTTCTGCAACCAGCTGGCGTGCCCTTCCGGCTCTGGACCGTAGCTCGCCGCCTCTCGCCCCATGATCACCACATGCGCCTTCGGACGCCGGCGCAGCAGAGCCGGCAGCGCGCGCATGAACTGATGAAAGCCCCGTACCGGCTCCAGCGACCGGGCTGCATAGGTAATCACCTCGTCGTCGGCGGTCAGCCGCAGGCCCTTGTTATCGATATTGAAGCTGGCCTTCGGGTCGGGCTTGAAGTAGCCGACATCGACGCCCTCGTTGATCACGCTGATTTTTTCGCGCGCCCAGGCAGGAAAGGTGTTCCGCTGCCACTGGCTGGGTGACCAGCCGGCGTCGGCGTCCTGCAGCGCCTGCAGGAAGACGGCGTTCTTCGCCTTCATCGCCGCTTGGCTGGCAACCGACGTGTGGCGAAACTCCGGGTCGAAGTCCATGTCTTGCCCGATGGCGTTGTAGAAATACTCGAAGTAGCAAACGAGTTTGGCGTCGGGCCAGACGTCTTTTACGTACATTGCTTCGCCCCAGCCCGGATGGACGACGATCACGTCCGGATTCCAGCCCTTGGTGCGGAGCCTGAGCGCGGCTTCCGCGACGGCCTCCGCACGCAGGACCTTGGCCTCGGTTTCCTTCAGCAGCGGCAGCTGGTTCTCCAGCGGTTCGTGCAGCAGCCGGTAGTGAATGGTGACGACACCCGGCACATCGGCCGCGTCATGGCGCAAGCGCAGGGCAAGCACCTCATTGCCCTTTTTCGCTGCAAGCTGGCGCGCAATATCGCCAAACTGGCCGGGAAAGTTCTGATGAATGAACAAATATTTCATGGGTATCGGGGTGGCATCGCTAGGCCACTGTGGCTATAGCGATCCAGATTCAGGTTGGGGTTGTAATAGGGGTCGTTGAAGAGAAGGTCCTGCCAGCGCTCCCACAGGCGGGCCTTTTCTCTATCGAGCCGCGCACGCTTGGGAGGCAGATCGTCCTCGCCGCGGCTGACCGACTCGGCGTGGATTAATGTGACCTCCGGTGTCCATACGATCCGGTGGCCGGCTGAGCGCACGCGCAGGCAAAAGTCCACATCGTTAAACGCGACTGGAAACGCGTGCTCGTCCATCCCGCCCACTGCGAGATAGTCGGCACGCCGCACCAACAGACACGCGGCAGTCACCGCGGATACGCTGCGCACATAGGTAGCAATCTGGTGATAGCCGGTATCGGTGGCGTGCCAGTTGTTGCCGACATGGCCGGCGAGGTCGTGCAACCCCAGCTGCACGCCGGCGTGTTGCACCATGCCGTTGGGCCACAGGAGCTTGGCGCCAACCGCACCAACCCCCGAGCGCATCAACTGACGCACCATGGCCTTGAGCCAGCCGGGATCCGGCGCTTCGATGTCGTTATTAACCAGACACACAAGGTCGGTATCTGCTTCGCGTACTGCCGCGTTGTTGATGGCAGAAAAATTGAACGGGTATGGCCAGCGCAGAACCGTGACCCCCTGCACTTCAAGATCAGCGAGGTAAGCCAAGGTGTCGGCGTCACTACTGCCGTTATCGACGACGGTAATGGTAAATGCCGGGTAGTCGGTGTGGCGCAGCGATTCGATACAGGGCCTCAGGTAATCCAGTCCGTCTCGCGTAGGCACGATCAGCGTTACCGTCGGCCAGATTGGATCCGGGTAGCTTACCCGGTGGCCAAAGTCAGACACTGACGCCGCACCTTCAACTGCGATCTCGACTCCCCACCGCGTGGCAACCGCCTGCAGTGCATGTGCCGAAGGCCTGGGCATGGTGCCGCAAGCCGTATGATGCGGATGCGGTACATGAACATAAGCGCGTGCGTCATCACCGAGGTAGGCCGCAATCAGCCATGGCCAGTCGGCAGGCAGGGCGCCCTCCAGCGCACCGTCTTTAACCAGCGAAGCCTGCGCAACGAAGCCATGGTGCAAGAGCGGCTGGCGCAGGAAGATATCCGGGCACCAATTCGGCTTAAACCACGGCAGTACACTCTCCTTAAAATCACAGTCGGCGTAGCTGACGCGTGCGCTCGAATCTTTCAATGCAGCGATAGCGTGGGCGAGCGTATTCGGATGCCAGGTATCACCCGGCTCGAGATAGGCGATGTAGTCGTGGCGCCTGATTGCAGATTTCAGTGCACTCGCAAATCCAGTCTTACGAATGATGGTCACGCGCTCGTCCGCCTGCGCCTGCGTCGAGAGCACGGACAGCGACGAATGGGATTGCGAAAGCACGCTCTGAAGCGTCTGCGCGTGTTCGTCCGGGGTTGCTTGGCGATGGCCAACGACCACCAGCACTCTGTCGGTGGTGGGAATAACATCGCTCGTTCCAAAGCGCGCCTTCCACTCCGGGTAGGCGGAAAAATCCACCGACATGGGCAGATGCTGCTGCGCGACCTCAAACACACTGGAAAGCAACGCTGCTTCGCTATCTGGCAGACCCCTATGCTTCACCCAATCGGGCATCCGCTGATCAGTACAGCGTACGAGCAGCGGGCTGCCTCGTAGCTCACGCCCCTCCTCATCGAGTACCTGGATCAGACGCGACTGGCCATCGGCATACTGCATGGGTAACGTAACACTAAAGCCGTGATTGGGATCGAACAGGTCCGATTCACGGAGCTCGGCAGCCGGTTGGTTAGCAACTGTCTGTGCCACAACTTCGCCTTTGTAACGCACGCGAATGTGCAGATGCCGGATGGGCAATTCAGAATCAATTGCATATCCGAATACACGGAGTCCATGGTGATTCGCTACCCAACTGCTGAGCGCCCGGCTGCGTTTTTTTGACTGGGTGCCCTGAATTGGTTCGACAGGCTGCTGCAGCCGAATTTCACCCGGCAGGTAAACTGCCGTGTTGGCGATTCGGACTCGAAGACTCCCGGCCTTGTCGCGCCAGGTATCGGGCACGACGAACATGAACTGGCAGTCAGACGGCAGTGCTGAGCCACGATCAGCACCCAGCACCTGCCGCAGGTTGGCACGGGCGATATCGACCACCAGTCCATCAATCTCCAGTTCCACAGCCAGCGCCAGCCAAGGCCGTTCCGTATCGCGCGCCCAGCCGTGCAGCAGCATACCGTCGAGGCCAACGACGCAACCTTCATAGCGGGGATTGTTGCCCGGGTCGCTATCCGAGTCGTTACGGGCGTCTTTACCCGATGACGACATCACCTTGCCGGTCCTCTTGGTTTTTTTCGGTCGGAGCGCTGCCAATGGTCTTTTGTCGGCATGCCTGAAAGTTCCAGGAAGGCGTAGTACTGGCAGGCCCAGTGCTGCACCTATGTCCTGCCAGTCGGTGGCGTTGGCACCTTCAGCAATTACGATGGCGGTACAGCGAAACTCCTTGGCAACCTGCGCCACATCGCCACGCTCAACGCCGTCGACGAACTGCACGTGACCCAAGCTACTCAGCCAGTCAGCGGCATAACTGGATCCGAGCACGACCAATTGGTGCGCCGCCGAAGCGGCGGCCAGTGCCTCGGCGAACGACGCCACCTGCGTCAATGCGTGCGTATCAGCGATTGGCGGCAGCAGCAGCGTCTGTGGATCGGCGTTTGAGAGATCGAACTCGGGCAAGCGGCAGGGCGCCAGTTCGGGCTTCAGTGGCAGCGCACTCAGCTTCCATGTCCGAATCCGATCGGCTAACCGGGTATCGGCAACCTGCCACAGCAGTGCAGCAAATCCGCAACTGGCAAGGTCGGCAGCCAGCTCTGTCCGCGCGGATGCGCCCTGATAGTCGATGCGCTCCAGCACAGGCACACCGGCGAACTGCAGTGTGGCAGTCGTTGCACGCAACACCAGCCACGCGGCAGGAGTATCAGCGCTCGGGGCTGATGCCGGTTCGTCAGTGCGCACTCGGCAATGCAGCCCGATTGGGGCGACAAGGCGGGCAAGCAGCGCTCGCTGCAACTGCCGGCGACACCGCTGCAGAGGATCTTGTGCGAGGTAGCGATCGTAATCCTGGTCGTGCGTTGGGAAGCGCTGGCGGAGTTTCTCTACGTTGACGACAGCAAGCCAGGACTTGCTGCTGCCGAAGGAGCCATTGCCATGATGAGCGACGTAGACGTCGGACGCCGCGCGATGAGTCCATCCGACGGCCGCAGCACGCAAGCAAAGATCCGTGTCTTCCGCATAGCCACGCTGGTACACCGTCTCCTCTAAACCGTGCATCGCAGCAAGTGCATCATGCCGAACATACAAACAGAAACCGACGCCGGTTGGCACCGGCACAGGGGACGCCCCCATGACTGCCAGCGCCTCGTTGATGACTGCCAGCGTTGCAGCATCAGGCACTGGCGCTGCCTGCATGGGCTGCGGATGGCTGAGCAGCTCCGCATTGTTCGACAGGGGCGTTACCGTCGCCACGGTGCGGTGGCTGTAAGCGGCGTTTTGCAGTCGGTCGAGCCAGCCATCGGCGACCAACGTGTCTGAGTTGAGCAGGACAACGTCATGACCCCCGCAGAGGGGCAGCGCGGTGTTGACGGCCACCGAGAAGCCGGCGTTGAACGGGCGACGCACCAGCGTGATGGCGCCCTGCCGGTAGAGCGCCTGCAACTCATGAATCAGGTTGGCGTCGAGAGAGTGATCATCCACGACAACAATACGGTGCCGAATCGTATTGCGTGCCGTACGAACCGATGCGATGCAGGCGAGCGTCTCGCAGGGGTTGCCGTATACAGGAATGACGACGTCCACCGTCTCAGCGCGGGCGGGCGTGCGTCTTGGCGGTACGGCGACCGGCAGCAGCGGGTGGCCGATCGGGCTGCCCCACAGGCTGTGGCCCTCGATACCCAGCCGGGCCGAGCGCACGGCCAGAGGCAACCGAAAAGCAAAGCCATTGTGGCCGTCACCCAAACCGGCGGCACGCAATTCCGGCGTAGGACGGTCAGCGACGATCTCGATGTATTGCCCATCCGCTTCGATTTGCAGGCGCTTGCCGGATAAGCCGATGGCCCAGCCGACGATGGCGTCCTCGTGTCGGGTGCAATAACCCAGCGGCTTGGGATGAGTTCTCAAAAGGGCGAGTACGAGCGGGTCTTGAAGCAGCGAAGTATCGGTCACCAGCCATTGGGCAAGGTGTTGCAGCGCCGATGCGTGCAAGCCGTTCGCGAGCGCGTACTGGAGCAAATGACGTTTGGCCTTGAGGTCATTTGGCGCACAACGCACCGCATGCGCGTATTCGCGCAGCGCAGTCGGTTGATCGCCCGCGTGATGGCAAGCCAGCGCCTTGGTGAGGCGCGCCTCGTAAAGGTCTGGCGCAATCCGCGTAGCTGCGGTGGCTGCACGTGCCGCAAAAGACAATCGCCCCGCCTGCAAGTCGCTTAAGGCTTGGCGCAGGAGGGGCGATACAGCTCGCATGGTGACGGAAAAACAGTAGTCGGCGGCTTGCCGGCTAGCGGCTTGCCGGCTAGCGGCTTGCCGGCCTACTGCTTCAAAGGAACCGTTTCGGGATTAGCCGTTAAAGTCGTCGGCGAAGCCGCGCGCGCCACCCACAATCTCGACAATCTGTCCGCCCGAGTCTTTGTAGATGAATTCTTCTACGTTGCGCACCTCGAGTTTCGAACCGTCATCGAGTGTGATGGTTACTGTGCTTCCTCGGCGGCTAACGGCATCGATTGCCAGGGCCGACAGGTCGACCGAATCACCACGACCAGAGCCGCCATCAATGACGACTGGCGCAGTGCCTGACGCTGCAAAACTGGCGCCAATGACGACGGCATCATCGCCAGAGCCAGTATTCACGCGACCACCCACAACTGAACCGGTGAAGGTGACGGTGTCGCTGCCCGAACCCGTCGACACCGTATCAGCACCGCCTCCGATCGAAATGCTGTCTGAGCCGCCGCCAGTCGCTACGCTGTCATTGCCTGCGCCGGTTGCGACCGTCATGCTCTTGCTGTTGTTCGATGCAAGCACACGGCTGTCACCATCGGACAGCGAAATCACGCCACCGAACCCTGCAAGACCGGTCAGCGTCACTGGCTGATCGCCTTCGAAAATCAACGCCTTGATCTCTTCTTTCGCTGCCGCACCGAGGCTTGTCAGATTGATGCTGTTGCGACCTGCAGCGCCCGTCTCACCGAGGACGAGCACTTCGGGGACGTCCGCCTTCAGAGAAGCCAGGGCTGACCGGTCAAGCGGTGCGGACACTACCTGGGTAGCCACCGAGGCTGAGTTACCGAGGAGGTCGGCCAGCGCTTCACGCACGGACGCGTCGACCGTTTGGATCAGCGTCGATGGAGCGGTTGCTTGGGAATAATTTGTAGACATTTTTTTTCCAGGTGGGGGAAGCTACAGCCGTACGGCCGACTATTGGGCGTTCATTTTGTACCGACGCGACCCAAATGCTCGTCTCTGAGAAATGTATTTTTACTCCAAAAACTGAGCAAGCAGTCGCCGGTAGGGGAGGCAATGACACCTATTTTCTTAGCGCCCTGCCGAGCCAATCTCCAAGCAGAGTGACCATCCGTTCATCCAAAGTACCGATTAAGGCAAGACCGGTTTGGGTGACGAGATATCGCGATTGGCGCCGGTCGTGCACGTTGTCCGCTTTGATGACCAACTCTTCGGCGCAGAGGAATTGCAGTGTCTTGCTCAACATTTCGTCGGAAATCTGGGTGGCGATGCGCACTTCCTTGTAAGTACACCCTGTAATTCCGTTCGCCTCGTGTCCGCAGAGCAACGCCACGGCCGCCAGCACTTTGACCTGAAGCCGGCTAATGACGGGTTGCGCCTCGTGAATGATCTGCTCGAGATCCAGAAGCATCAACTGCAAGAAGTCTTTATTTGAATTTTTAGATTCATTCGCCATACCCACAAAATAGTCGATATTATTTTTTTTGTAACTTATTTACTCAGATATCGGAGTAGAGTTCGTGCAAAGTGACACACACCGGCATTGGCCGGCCCAGCAAAAACGCCATTTTTTCTCCGTAACCATTAGTTTTTATTTAACGGAAAACGTTCGTGCCGGCCTTCGCGAACCTTGCTCAACCCCGGCCGATTATTTTTTCTTGTGAGTGAGTTTTGCAAGAAATGCAAATAACCGGTCACGATAAATCCCGATTTCAACCTTGATTTTTTTAATATGAAAAACAACGCATTTGACGCTTTTCAACTTCCTGCCCCTGCGATTATTCATAAACACGACGGTCAGGCTGGGCTAATGCCGCAGCCGACAACGCACCCAGCGCAGTAGTTAAAACAATGTCGCGGCCTCTGGATGAAAAGCGCTGAAGTCCAGCGCAGGCGCACCGGCGAGCTGGACGATGGCGACGGCGGCCCGGGCACCGGCGCCATCCGGGTCGTAATAGAGCGTGCCGTTGCGGTAGGCGATGACGTCGCTGGCATCCTGAGGATTGCCGATGACAAAATTCTCGGCAGAGAAACCTTGTTTCAGTGCGGCGAAGGCTTTCGGTTCGAGCCGGAGCTTGTCGCCCGCAAAGTCGGTAATCAGGTCGAGATTGCTCCGGCCGGGTGGCCGGTCGAAGACAAAGATATCGGTACCGGCGCCGCCGGAAAGCGTGTCATTGCCGGCACCACCGACGAGGACGTCATCGCCGTTGCCGGCCGCAAGGCGGTCCGCCTTTCTGCTGCCAGTGACCCGCGGCGCGTTGTCGACCACAAGCGACAGAGCAACAGCCGTCGTCGCCCCGTCGGCATCGCTTGCTTCGATGCGGATAACCCGGGCGCCGGCATCGGCCGCAGTGTAGTCGGGCGTACCGCTGAGCACGCCTTTGCGGGCATCCAGCTTCAGCCACGCCGGCAATTCGTCCGAGGAGAAGCTGAGCCTTGCCTGCTTCGGCGCTAACGCCCATGCGGTCTTCAGGAGATTGGCCTGAAACGCCTGTCCCTCGGTCGCCTTGAGTGACGTGCCGATGCCCGATGCCAGCAGAATTTCGCTCATCGTGACCGTGGCCTCGCCTCCAATATCCTGCCTCTCGGCTACCAGATATTTTCTTGAACCGGGCCCCCTGACCACGGAAGCGATGCCATTGAAATCCGCGACCCGCGCAGAAAACTCATTGCGCCCCGTGTCAATGAATGTGCGGTCTGACTGCTGGATCAGCACCGCTGTCGAATCGTGATCCCGGGTAAAAGTCGCCTCGCTGACAAACAGGTCCGTGCGGCCGTCGTCATTCATGTCGATGAAGACGGGGGTGTAGGTCACGGCCGACTCGGTCTTGTAGCCGGCCACCTGGCTGTCGGTGACATCGGCGAACCGGCCGCCGCCGAGATTTTTCAGGAACTGGATTTGCGAAATCTCCGGCCACTCTTTTCCATCGAAGGAGCGGCGGCTGAAGACCAGCACGTCGAGCAGGCCGTCGCCGGAGAAATCAAACGCACGTGCCCGCACGTCATGGCTTTGACCCCAGGGGTCGGTCGTGACGCCGAACTGCGGAAGATCGATCCGGGCGATCGGCAGCGCCGAAACGAATTCCAGCGAGTACTGGAGCGCACTGCCCTGCAGGCGATAGAGCGCCGTGTCTTTGCCATCCCTTGCCAAATGGTCGACCAGTACCATCGCGGTCGATCCATCGGCCAGAAAATCGCCAAGCGCAACCCCCGAGCCCCCGCCAAAGTGTTGCACGGCAGCGATCGAGAAGCCCTGGGGTCCGCCGAGATAGAGGCGCATCGCATCGTCGTAACCGGTGGCGTAGACGTCATCAAATCCATCGCGGTTGATATCGCCGACCGCCACGCCATGCTGCCAGCCGATCACGCCGGCCTCCACCATCACCTTCTCCAGATGGGCGCCACGGTTGAGCAGCACGTAGCTGTTCAGCCGGTGGGCCATGTCGGCATACCCGCTCAGGAAGGCATCGAGGCGGCCATCCCCGTTGAAATCCCCGAACCCGATATCGCCCACGCCCTCCACCCGATCGGCGCCGGCCGGCAGCCATTGGGCGGTGAGGTTGGTAAAGACACCCTGCTTCCAGCCGAAAATCGTCACCCGGGTATTGGTGTAATTGGCCGGGGTATTCGGCTGGGTTTCAAAGCCGGCGAATATCAGTTCATCTGCCCCATCGGCATCGAGATCGACCGGATACAAATAGCGGACGGCCACCGTGAAACCGGGGCCATCGGCATAGGAGAATTTTCCGAGCGATTGACTAGGGGAAAGCAGGAACATGGCGGGAATCTCCGTGCGTTTACATCGATTTTTCAATCAACTGCCCGGCAAATGCAAGCGGGATTTTCTGCGTCCGATTAACTGTCAATTCACCGCTCCCGCTTTTTTAATACTGTTGCGATTTAAAAAACGCATGCCGGCCGCACCATTTATCTGAATCCATCGACAGCAGGATGGTTTTAGTTTGCGATGTCATTGCCTATACTCCATTGCATATTCCCGCCAAGAAACACAATAATCGATCGACCTGATGCCTGAAGGAGACTGGCCATGGCAACTGCGGCACTCATGAATGACATTGTCATTCCCAGCGACAGCGGATTTATTCCGGGTGACATCAAACCGCCTGAAGGCAGCGGTTTTACCGATGGCATGATCCCGCCCGGCGGCGATATTCCGCCGCCGCCCATTCCACCGGGCGGCCTTCCCGGCGGCGTCCCGCCGGATTTCAATGATCCCGGCAGTATTGACTGGAGCCTGGTCGACTTTGGCGTCATGCCGGTGAATTACGAACAGATCGACTGGGGCGAAGTCGCATTTGTTTCATTCGATGCGTCGGATTATGAAAACATCGACTGGGGAAAATTCGACTTCGGCGATTTCGATAATGCCGCCGATTATGCTGCGGTCGACTGGAGCGCCATCGACTGGACCGAAGTGAAATGGGAAGACCCGAATGCCATCGGTGCCATCGATTGGGGCGAAGTCAGCTGGACCGAATTTGAATGGAATGACCCGGCCTATATTCAGGCGATTGACTGGGGCAATATCGAGTGGTCTGAAATCGACTGGTCCGGCGCCGCGGCAGATGCGGCCGCCATCGACTGGGGCACGGTCCAGTGGTCGGAGTTTTCATGGTCGGATCCGGGCGCGCTCGAGGAAATCGACTGGGGCGAAATCCAGTGGACGGAGATGCAGTGGAATGACCCCCAGAGCCTGGCAGGCGTTGACTGGGGGCGGATCGAGTGGGACGAACTCGACTGGGGCGGACCGCAGGCCGACATTGCGGCGATCGACTGGGAGCGGGTGCAGTGGCAAGAACTCCGCTGGGACGACCCGCTGGCGCTGGCCGGCCTCGACTGGGGCGAGATTGCCTGGAGCGAGCTGGCCTGGGATGACCCGCTCGCACTGACCGGCCTCGACTGGGGCGAAATCGAATGGACCGAATTCGACTGGACCGGCAGAACGGCCGATGCCGCGGCCGTCGACTGGGGCGTGGTCGAGTGGACGGACTTCGACTGGAATGACACCGCCACACTCGCCGCCATCGACTGGGGCGAAATCGGCTGGGATGAATTCAACTGGGACAACGCAACCAACATCAGCGCCATCGACTGGGGCGACGTGCAGTGGACCGAGTTCGACTGGACCGGCAAAACCGCCGATGCCGCGGCCATCGACTGGGGTGCGCTCGACTGGGCCGAACTCAACTATGACGACCCGGCCTTCGCCCGCAGCTTCAAATGGAGCGGCGTCGACTGGCAGGAATTTGCGTGGGACGCCGATCCGGCGGCCGTCTCCGGCATCGACTGGGGCGCGGTCAACTGGAAAGAGGTGTCGTTCAAGCCGGCCCGCGACGGCTCGTCCGACTATGCCCAGATCGATTGGGGCCTGATCGACTGGCGCGAAATCGACTGGACCGGGCGCGGCTCGGACGCCTCGGTCATCGACTGGGGCGAAATCGACTGGACCGACATCGACGCCACCGCGGCCACCGCTATCGACTGGGGCGAGATCGACTGGAAGGATGTCGACTTCACCGGCAGGGGCGCGGATGTTGCGGCGATCGACTGGTCACTGGTGGATTGGACCGAGGTCGACTGGAGCGGCGCCGGCAGCGACGCCCGCGCGATCAAGTGGGACCACGTCGACTGGAGCGAAATCAGCCTCGCCAACGACGCGGTGGTGGACAGCATCGACTGGAAGCAAGTGAAGCTCAAGGACGCGGCCGACATCGCCCTCATCGGGCAGGCGACCGGGATGACGATGGCAGAACTGGCCGCGCTGTGATCCGGAGCTGGGGCAGCCTCGCGCTGCCCCAGCCTCCTGCAGTGGGATCCCGCAATGGGGGAGCCTCAATGGGACACTAGCCTCAATGGGAAGCCTCAATGGGACACTCACTCTGTTCGTCCGATGTTCGGCCCTCTTTCGCCAATACCCCACTGCGGGATTTGGCACTTTCGCTGCACGCCGGCGCCCGCCTTGCATTCCCTTCTTAAAAATTACTGATGTGCCGGTGCCGCCAGCGTCAGCTCAATCCGACCGGGCATTACCACCACCGACACCAGGGATTGCGGCGTGAAGCCGGCATGCCTGAGCCAGTGGCCGCGAAGGCGGATCCAGGGAATGCAGGTATCCCGGCACCAGAGGGTGCCAACGGTCACATGGCGGAGTTGCGGAAAGACGCCGCAATTGCGGCGGGAGAAGCTGTAGCGGGGGCGCCGGGGATAGCGGGGAATAGTCATGGCCGTTTGCTCATTGATGAACCCTCACCGTCATTGAGGGTGGTGGATCTGGACGAGGTGACGGACCGGGCAAACGAACCGGCAAGCCTTGCGGCTTCCCCGCCCAGCCCACCATGGAGGGAGGCGGCGGAATGGACGGCCCCAAACAGGCTATCCACTATTCGTTTGCTCGAGCCGTCACACTCGTTTCATCACGCCCGTGATGAAGGGCGGAATCTAGGAGTGGCGCGTGAATCAGGTCAAGCGCGCGTGGCGGAGAACAGACGAAAACAACCGAAGTCAGTGTAAAGACAAAACTCGGTAGAAAGCGTCGCGTAGTACGTCATCCATGCACTAGGTGCGCTGCCCTGCCGAAAAAAGTTTCGCCACCAGCCCCCCAAGTTGCGTGGAAGGCGACGGCAGAAGCGTTCTCCCAGGCTGGGCGAGCGAGGAGCATGGGGATGACAGGCATTCCCCGCGGGATGAATGGCCGGGGATCGGGCGATCAGAGTGAGTGTCCCTTTGTGTCCCTTTGGATTACGATTATTGGCTGTCTACGTCCCGAACCGCCGTGCCTCGCCAGCTGCCACCCATCCTGACACCCGTCGATTCCAACGCCCTGCTGAACTGGGCGCGATGGATGCTGGGCGCTCGCACGGATCGTGAACTGGCCCGATGGCTTGAAGTCAGCACCCCACAGATCTC
>JAIXTG010000333.1 GCA_027484285.1 Oxalobacteraceae bacterium
CCGCCACTTTCAACGCAATGTCGACGCCAAAACCGATCGGCTGGCGCGGGCCGCCGAGGTAGCTGAAGGGTACCGAGGACTCGCGATAGGCCAGCGTCATGCGACCGCTGCCGGCAATCGTCTGCAGGGTATCCGCCCGTGCACCGGCCGCTGGCATCGCGACGGCCAGCGCGCTGCACAGCCAGGCCGCCGGCAACAGTGCCGGCCAGCGCCTCACGCCCTCCTCCGCATCGGCATCCTCATGTCATTCCCCGGCTGCCACGCCTTCGCGGCGCGGATCGGCGGCGCCGAGCAGTTTGCCGTCGGCGGCCATGATGGCATGCACGCCGCTCGGCATCGGCATGACGGTGACGCGGTGTCCCATGCGCTGCAACTCCTCCTGCAGCCCCTCGAGCGGCGTGCCGCGCTCGAGCTCGGTGCCGCGGTTGCGGCTGCCCATGTTCGGCAAGGCGATCGCCTGCTGCAGGTCCATGCCCCAGTCGAATACCGCCAGCAGCGTCTTGGCGACGAAGTTGATGATCCCGCTGCCGCCGGGCGACCCGATCAGCAGGAACATCCGCCCATCGCGCATCACGATGATCGGGGCCATTGCACTGCGCGGGCGCTTGCCGCCTTCGATGCGGTTCAGCACCGGCCTGCCGTCCGCATCGACCGGCTTAAACGAAAAATCAGTCAGCTGGTTGTTCAGCAGGAAGCCGCGCACGAAGATCTTGCTGCCGAATTCGGACTCGATCGTGGTGGTCATGCTGATGCCGTTGCCATCGGCATCGACCGCCGCCAGATGCGAGGTGGCCGGTATTTCGAGCGCCTCGCTGCTGCCGGCCCGCACGCGTACCCGCGGCGGATCGCCGGCTTCCGCAGTTCCCATCGATTGCCGTCCGTCGATCAGCGCGCCGCGTGCGCGCAGGTAGCCGGGATCAAGCAGGCCGTCGACCGGAATGTCGGCGAAGGCCGGGTCGGCGATATGGCGGTCGCGGTCGGCGAATGCCAGCCGGCCGGCCTCGGCGAAATAGTGAACCGCTGCCAGCGAGCCGGGCCGCATCGCCGCCGGCCGGTGCTGCTCCAGCACGCCCAGTATCTGCAGAACCGACAGCGTGCCGGACGACGGCGGGCCCATCCCGCACAGCCGGTACTCCCGGTACGTGCCGCAAACCGGCTCGCGCGCGATGGCTTCATAGCCGGCAAGGTCGCTCAGGTCGAGTGTGCCGGGCTGCGCATGCGAGCGCACTGCCTGCACGATGTCGCGCGCGATCTCGCCGGTATAGAACGCCTGCGCCCCCTCGCTGGCAATGCGCCGGAACACCTCGGCCAGTGCCGGGTTCCTGAGCCGCATGCCGACCGGCGCCGGCCGGCCGTCCGGATAAAAGTAGGCGCGTGCCGCGTCCTGCGCCTGCAAGCCCTGGTTGCCCGCAATCTGGGCATGCAGCCGCGGGGACACCGGAAAGCCTTCTTCGGCCAGCGCGATGGCCGGAGCGAACAGGCTGGCCCAGCGCAGCTTGCCGTGCTTGCGGTGCGCGAGCTCCAGCATCCGGAGCAGGCCCGGCGTGCCGACCGACCGGCCGCTGTTGACCGCTTCGCGGTAGGGCAGCGGCTGGCCGTCCCGCAGGAACTCCGCGGGCCGGATGTCTGCGGGCGCGGTCTCCCGCCCGTCATAGCTGAGGATTTTGCCGCGCGCCGCGTCATGCACGACCAGGAAGGCGCCGCCGCCGATGCCGGAAGATTGCGGCTCGACCAGGTTCAGCACCATCTGCATCGCGATCGCCGCATCCACGGCGCTGCCGCCCTCGCGCAGCATCCGGACGCCCGCCTCGGTTGCCAGCGGATTGGCCGCCACTGCCATCCAGCGCCTGGCCGACACCAGCGTCTTGTCGGTGGATGCGGTGGCGGCTTCGGGATTCGGCTCCACGGCGGGTGGCGCAGCCCGGCCCGGCCCGGCAAGCAGGCAGAGCAGCAGGAAGAAACCGGGCAATGAGCGGGTCGAGGGCATGGCTGGGCTTTCACGAGCGCCGGACGCCGAAAGCCGGCGAGGCGCAGAAATGATACTTGTGAGCAATATATCCGGTATGATGTTGCAGAAAAAGCATACCCGACCATCAGGACGCGACAGGGCTTGAATTGTCGCCCTTCGTGTCGATTCCCTTTCCTGATACCGCAGGAATCCAGCATGGCCGAACCCGCCGACAACTCCGCCCCCGCCTCGCCCGAGCAAGCCGCCCCGGCGCTCGAGCCCATCGTCAAGAAAAAGAAGATCGAGGGCGACCACGCGGGCGCGCATGGCGGCGCATGGAAAATCGCGCTGGCCGACATGATGACGGCGATGATGGCCTTCTTCCTGCTGATGTGGCTGCTTGGCGCAACCACCGAAGACCAGCGCAAGAGCATCGCCGATTACTTCAAGCCGACCTCGCACAGCCTTGCCAACATGAGCCGCAGCGCCGGCACCGGCGGCATCATGGGCGGCAATTCCGTACTCGACCCGGACGGCATGCCATACGCGGGACAGCGCACCAGCCTGTTCAAGCGCGACACCCCGCGCTCCGAGGCCGGCACCAAGAAAGATGCGGGCGAATCGGCCGATGAAAACAATGACCAGCATGCCGGCCAGCTGAACGAGGAAGAACGCGAGCGGATTGCGGCCGAAACCGACAAGAAGAATTTCGACAAGCTCGAGCAGGAAGTGAAGGAAAAGCTTGCGCAGAACCCGCAGCTGGACAAGATCAAGGAGCAGGTGAAGTTCGTCCGCGAGAAGGAAGGCCTGCGGATTGAGGTGATCGACAAGGCAGATTTCTCGATGTTCGGGCTGGGCAACGCAAAAATGCAGGGCCGCGCAGAGACCCTGATCCGCGAAGTCGCCAAATCGGTGTCCGACCTGCCCAATAAGGTGGCCGTGCGCGGCCACACCGACAGCCTTGCCTATGACGATGGTGTGCGCAGCAACTGGTCGCTGTCAGGCGATCGCGCAGAGAGCACGCGCCGCATCATGCAGGGAGCCGGCATTCCGGGAGAGCGCTTCGCGAAAATCGAGGGCGTGGCCGACACCGCACCCTACATACCGGACAATCCGGCCGACCCGCGCAACCGGCGCATCAGCATCACCATCCTCCACCAGACCGGCGAGGGGCGCTGAGCCATGCGCGTGCCGATGCAAACCCCTGCCCTCCTGCTTGGCGCACTGCTGACCGTGTGTGCCGCGCTTCCCGTGTCCGCGCAGAACGCCGGCAGCAAGCCTGCTGCACCTGCACCTGCACCTGCACCTGCACCTGCAGCAGCGGCAGCAGCACCTGCAGCTGCCGCCGACACGACGGCGATTCCCGGCGCACGGCCTGCACCGGGCGCTGCGCCGGCAGCGGCCCAGGGCGCCCGCGCCGCAGCGGCCCCGGCCGCACCGGCACCTGCAAAGCCGGCGCCCGCTGCGCCGCCGGCTCCGGCGAAGGCCGCTGCAGCCGAGCCGGCCAAGCCCGCTGACAAGCCAGCAGACAAGCCGCCGAAGCCGGCAGACCCGGTCGCGCCGCCTGCCGCCGCCGCGGCATCCGACGAGCCGGTCAAACCGGCGCCGCTGAAACCGCTGTCATGCTCGGTCGCCGAGTTTCGCGCCATCGGCATCGACACCCCGGACGAGCGTACCCGCAGAAGCAAGGCCGCAAGCTGGCTCAAGCGCAAGGCGAAGGACTGCACGTCGGAACAATTGATCGTCATCCGCAACAACCGCTCGCAGTGGCTGGGCAGTGCGGATTCGGCCGAACTGGCGGCGGCCGTTGACAGCTTGCTGGAGCGCTTTGCGCAAACCAATCCCGATGTGGCGATGCTGCTGTACGGTACGCCGCCGCCACCGCCGCCCCCGGCGGATCAGGCCGCGCCCGGCGGCAAAGGCCCGGCGGCCGGCAACAAAGGCCCGGCGGCGCCGCGCTGACGGAATCCCGGATTACTCGCGGCCGAGGGTAAGGAAGGCGGGAATGACCGACTTCAGCCGCATGCCGCGCGGGCTGTCCTTGCGGACGACGGGCTCGGGCATTGCTTCGCTTGAATGACGCACTGCACGGAAACGGTCGAGGATGGAGCCGCTGACCTTGTGCACCAGTGCCGGTCGCGGGCTGGACAGGCGGAGGTCGGCCTCGGCGTCGCCAAGCTGCTCGATCGCCCGCCCGAATTCGATGAAGTTTTCCCGGATGTCGGTCTCGCTGGCCATGACGAAAAACTGGTTGCCGAAAAACTCGTTCGCGCTGGCGCTGTACATCACGGGCGGGGACAGGAAGAAACTCGCGCTGAACGACTTCTCGAAAATGCTCCGGTAGGTCTCCAGGTTGTCCACCCTGCTCGGCACGATCACCAGCTTGGGCGGCGGACGGAGGCGCGAGTTGAATACAAAAGAAAAGCGGTCGACAAATTCCAGTGTGCTGTCGAGTTCGACGCGCGACAGCGAACTCGGTACCAGCACGAGATCGAACCCGAAAAGAAAATCCGGCGGCAATACGTTGGTCCAGGTCAGGTCGGTCACCACCACCTCGCGGCGATCACTCGCCTTTCGCAGTGCCTCCTTTGCCTTGAGCAGTGCGATGCCGGCTCCCTTGGCATTTGGAAGATCGACTGCATGGCATTCAATACCGATCGGATAGGCTCTCCGAACCCATTTTCCGGAAGTCGCCTGATGGTCAAAATCGACGAGTGAAGTTTTTTTTCCGGAAATATAGGAAAAATAAGCAGCCAGATTGGCGGAAAGCGTGCTTTTACCTACGCCGCCTTTTTGACTGGTTATTAAAATCTTCAGTGCCTTGCTCATGATCACCCTTCGATATTTGTCGCAAGCCGTTGATTTTATGGCGAATGAATACTATCGTATTGCCGAACGGAAAATTTGCCACAACTTGATTCTGCCGTACAGGAAAATGTAGGGAAAATCCCGATGTTTCACTCGGAAAAGGGTTTTAATCATGAGAAAACCTGCAGAAAAACCGACCATGATGCGATTTGAAGCCAACTCCGGATGGAGTGAAGCAGCCGCCGAAATTATTCCGATTAATGAGCATCTGAAGCAGGAGATAACACCCGCCGCAGCGCCGCAGCCTTCGCCGGCCGGTCGGTTGCCGACCGAAGCGCTGGTTGATATCGGCGAGTCGATGCAGGAGGTGTTCGACAGCCTGAAGATCAACGACCCGCGCCTGCAGTCATGGACACAGGTGCATGCGGCCATCCGGCTGATCAGCGGCAAGCTGCAGGAAAAGCGCGCGCTGCAGGAACGCATCGCGGCACTCGAGTCGGAAATCGAGGGCGTGCGCAAGCTCGCTACCGAGCTGGTGCAGAACGCCTACCGCAACGAACAGGAAGTCCACGAAACCTCGAAGCTGCGCATGCAGATCGCCGAATCGCTGAGCGAGAAACTGAGCGCCGCCCTCCGCTCCTGAGCACCCGATGCCGACACGCCATTACCTGCCCCGCCTGCTGCTTGCGCTGAACTGGAGTGCGCTGCTGGCCGCATTCGCATGGACCTGCAAGACCCAGGGCAACCTGCTGTGGTGGCTGCGCCTTGACTGGGCGGGCTGGCTGCGAGAGTTCGCCGCGCTGGCGGAACTCGGTGCCATACCCGCCGGCAGCGTCTGGCTGATGTGGCTGGCGCTGAGCCTGCTCTGGCCGGCCGCGGCAAGCCTGTCCCGCACGGCTGCAGCGCCGGCTGCCCCCGCCACCCCGGCCGAACCCAGTGCCGACAAAGCACGCCGTCAATTGGCCCCTGCCTCCACCCTGATCGATGCGCGCCCCGAGCTCAAGGACAAACTCCTGAAGCTGCACCAGTCGCTGGACAGGCTGTAAAAAAAAACGCCGCTCCGGGAGCGGCGTTTTTTCGCGCTTCAGTTCAGGGCTGCTGGTAAACCTGCACGCGTCGCCCGTTCAGGGGCTGGACCGGCCGCGAGTTCATTTTGTACAGGGCCTTGAATGCCGCGAACTGCCGGTAGGACACCTCGATCGGCGCCTTCATCACGTACCGCTTCACTTCTTCGGTACAGGGCGGCGTCGTCAGCGACCCGGCGTAGCTGAAATAGGTCGGGTCGGCCGGCAGCAGGTCTGCCGGGTTCAGCGCAGGAATGTCGGCACGCAGGCTCTCGCGCTGCGGCAGGCTGTCGAACACCGGCTTGAGCGCCTTGTTCTCCTTGCCGAGCTTGATCAGCACTGCCACCACGGCGAAGCGGGTGTCGCCGGCGCGATGGACGAGATGCGCGACCATGTGCTGTGCCATGCCGTCGATCCGCTCCTCGCTCGGCGTATGAAAGTGGAACTGCACCAGCTTGTGCTCGAGATTGTCGAACCGTGCACCGCCCGAATCGGGCAGGTTCACCTGGATCGAATGGCCCGTGTTCAAAACCTCTGCCGGACCGGGCCGGTAATCAAACTGGATCGGCTTGAGCACAGCCTTCTCGGCATCGCGGGTCTCGATATTGATAGGCGACTGGCGCTTGCCCGAGCCGCAGCCGCGGTACTTCGGATCAATTTCGGCCCAACGGGTCGGCCCCTTCTCGCCGTCATAGCCCCACAGCAGTTCGCGCGGCTGGTGACTGGCGCCCGGCGAAGGCGGACGCGGCGCGGCCGACGCGGCATCCTTGGCGGCATCGGCCGCACCGGCGGCGGGATGCACGCAGGCCGCAACCAGCAGCGAAAGCATCAGTCGTTTCATTCGTTTCCTCCTCATTCGCATCCGGTCATCGCGGAGCGGCGACATTCTAGCCAACCTGGGTAATCGGCAGCGGCAGCGGGAACCTTAGGCGCCGCGCACCCAGCCTGCCTGCAGCCAGTGCGCATAGGTGGGCTGGAACGGCCACGCAATCAGCCGGCTCGGCGTCCCGACCGGGAACACGCCCGACGTCAGGTGATCCATCCAGTCACCGGCACCGCCCACCTGGGCCAGCAGCCGCAGGTGCAGCGGGGTATCCCGCAGGCCGGCCGCCAGCAGGCCCTGCGCATCGCGCAAGGCATCGAAAGCCAGCTCCGGCGCCGGCGGCACAGTGCGCGGGTCGACCGGGCCGGAGAACAGGTCGTGCACGCTGCCCCAGTCGCGCCCGGCGAGCCGGCCGGCCAGCTGCTCCAGCTCGCGCTCTGCCCGCTCCAGTTCGCGCACCCGGTACAGGTGCTGGCCAAGCACATTGTCGAAGAACACCGATGCCCTCGGATGCTCCGCCAGCAGGGCCTCGAGATTGGCCAGCCCGTCGGCCTGCACAAACTGCAGCCCGGTCCCGGCGGCACGCAGGGCGCGGCCGTGATTGAAGCGGAACAGGCGCTCGGCATGCGGATCGATATCGACCAGCACGATGCGTTCGAAGCGCTGCAACCACGGACCGGACATCATCCAGCCGGCGCTTCCGCCGATCAGCAGCAGCTGGCGACAGGCAGGCCGGGTGCCATGCAGCCAGTCGGCGATCCGGCGTGACGTGCCGCGCCACTGGTGCCGGCGCCAGAACGCGCGCCAGTGCCAGCGCAGGCCGCCGGTGGTATCACGGACGTCAGACATGGCCCATCCCCCCGGGAGGGGCGAACCTGGTGTTGTACTTCTTGCTCATGCAGGCAATTCCCCACGCGTGAAACGCGTCAGGCCGGTACAGGCAAAGTCCGGCGAAATTCCGGGCCCCTGCGCCAGCGCGACTGCTAAACTTGCCACATTGCAATATTTTTCGATAGACGGCAAGCGGCGTGTCGAACCTTCAGATCCTCAGCCTGGTACTGGTCACCGGCTACTTCGCGTTCCTCGCGCTGACGCTGGTCCGGCGCGGCCGGGTGATCTCCGGTCCATGGCTGTTCCTGTTGCGCAGTTTTTTCCCGAACTGGCGCTTCTATCACGGCTTCGGGGCGCAGCCGCGGCTGTTCCTGCGCAGCGTCGGGCCGGACGGGCACTGGAGCGACTGGTGGCAGTTCATGCCGCGCGCGCGCTTCGTTCATGCCGATCTCCTGCACAACCCGCACAACAACCTGCTGCTGGCCAACCAGAACCTGGTGGACCACCTGAGCTTCGACCTGCAGGCGCTGCCCGAGGGCGGCGATGCGCGCGCGCTGGTCACTTACCAGATGGTGGCCGAGCTCGCGCGCAGCCTGCTGGCCGCCCGCGGTGACCTGCCCGCGCGCTGGCAGTTCCAGCTCCGGCTGGTGCCGCCGCTGAAGCGGCCGGACGACGACATGGCGGTGCTGACGTCGCCGGTGATGGGAACGCCGTGAGCAGGCCAAATTGAACGTCCTCGCCATCGCGGTGCGCACGCTGGAATGCCTGTGCGCCGTCAGCCTGCTGGTGCAGACGCTGGAATTCCTGCGCCTTGAGCCGGTGCAGCGGCCCGAAGGACCGTGGCGCTGGGCGCTGCAGCGCGGCGACTTCGCGCATGCATCGGCCCCGGCACGGCGGCTGCTCGACTGGCTGTATGACGCGCGCGTGCACCGAGTCCACCTGCTGCTGCGTGCGGGCGCCGCCGCCAGCCTGTTCGCCGGCAGCAGCCTGACCAGCACGACCCTCCTGTTCGCCAGCAGCGTGCTGATCCTGTTCCGCTGGCGCGGGGCATTCAACGGCGGCAGCGACTTCATGACCATCGCGGTGCTGGGCGGGATGCTGATCGGGCACTGGGGGCAACTGCTGTCCAGCCCGGCGCTGGCGTGGAAGGCGGGCCTGGTCTACATCGGGCTGCAGGCGCTGACCTCGTATTTCATCTCGGGCGCGATCAAACTGCTGTCGCCCGAGTGGCGCAATGGACGCGCACTGACCTACTTCCTCGATGGCGGTCTGTACGGACCGCTGCCGGCCGACAGCGCATTCCGCCGGCCGGCGGTGGCGATCGGCTGTTCATGGGCCTTCATCCTGTGGGAATGTGCGGCGCCGCTGGCGCTGGCAGGGCCGCGCATCGCACTGGCTTTTTGCGCGGTCGCCATCGTGTTTCACTGGCTGGTGTTCCGCCATTTCGGCCTGAACCGCTTTTTCTGGGCGTGGCTGGCCAGCCACCCGGCAATCCTCTACTGCGCGACGCTGTTCTGACTCCCGCTCGCGCCGGCAGGCACGCAGGCATAGCGGCTGGCGCAGGTCCAGAAACCGCAGTCGGTGCCGAGATGCTGCAGGCGTTCGCCGCGCTGCATGCAGCGCTGCCTTGCCGCTGCATAACTGTCGCCCGAAAAATCCAGGCTGCCGTAACGCAGGACAAAGCTGCCGTCATCCCGCTCCGAAGTGGACGCGCAACCGGCCAGCGCCAGCAGCAGAACAGGCAGCAATCTCATGCGGCAGGCATCAGGGCCGGCAGGCAGCCGCCATCAGGCGGTCGTCCGGCGTCCCGGGCTGCACGTCGGTCCAGGCACCGACCATGGTGTCTTCGGCCACTGTCTCGCCGCTGCCCATGGGGCCGGACATTTTGTGGCTGCTGAGCACGCGCTTTTGCACGGTCCGGCAATTGACTTCGGTCGGATACAGGACGGACCGGAAGGCCTTGCCGTCCTGCTCGGCCTGGCGATCGAGATCATGCAGGTCCCAGACAAACGCCATGCCACTCATGATCACGCGGCGAAATTTGTCGTAATAGAGGGCGGTATCGCCGGACTGCGCGTAGCGCTCCCAGTCCTTGGCCTGGGCAAGTGCGCTGGCGCACAACAAGACGAGCAACAACAGTTTCTTCATGGACGTGGCTCCGGGGAATACAGGCCAGCCAAGATAACGCAGAACGATGCGGCCTGCAGGCCGCCCGTCTGCATGCGGCATCAGTAAGCGTATTTCGCGACCGCTTCTTCATTCCATTCGATGCCGTTGCCCGGGCGGTCCGGGACGATCGCATGGCCGTCGACGACCTGGAAGGGCTCGGCAATGATGGGATTGCCCCAGTCGCGGTATTCGAGCCAGTCGGCCGACTCGCTCGCGCGCAGCAGGTGCGCCGACACTTCCGGATACAGGTGGCTGGACAGCGGATGGCCGGCCGCGCCGGCGATTGCCGCAGCGCGCATCCAGCCGGTGACGCCGCCGATGCGCATCAGGTCGGGCATGTACAGGTCGGCCGCCTCGGCGCGCACGGCGTCGTAGAAGGAACGCGGGCCGTAAATGTTCTCGCCGATCGAGACCGGCGTCTTCAGTTCGCGCGCCAGCTGCGCGCTCTGCGCATAGTTGTCGAACACCACCGGCTCCTCGAACCAGACCAGCCCCTGGTTATCGAGCGCATGCATGCGCCAGATCGCTTCCTGCAGCGTCTGGCCCTGGTTGAAATCGCACATCAACTGCACGTCATCGCCGATCGCGCCGCGCACCAGTTCCAGCGCCTTCAGGTCATCCGCGAGCTTCGCGCGTCCCAGCCGGATCTTGATCGCGCTGAAGTTGCCCTCGGCGACCAGTTCCTTCGCTTCGGCCGCCAGCTTGTCCAGCGGCAGCAGCCACAGGCCATTGGTGTTGTAAGTGCGGATCTTGCCGGTGGTGCCGCCGAGCATTTCGCACAGCGGCAGTCCGGCCGCCTTCGACAGCGCATCCCAGATCGCCATGTCGAGGCCGGCCGCAGCAATCACGCTCACGCCCTGCCGTCCCAGCAGGTGCAGCGAGCCGATCACGTCGCGGTACATGTCCAGCGGCGCCAGCTGGCGGCCCTTGAATGCCGCCGCCATGTCCTCGATCGCCGGGCCGATGTAGCGCACCGCATTCTTCAGGTAAGGCTCGAGATAGCTGCGGCCGACGATGCCCTCCTTCGTCCTGACGTCGATCAGGATGAACGGCCATTCGGTGTAGGTGCCGACCTTGGCGACGATGGGACGGCGCATCGGGATCGATACCGCGCGGAGGGTGACGCTGTCGAAAGTGAGTTTTTCCAGGGATTTCATCGGGAAAGCCTTCGCTTGATCAAAAGACCAAGGTTAATGGAGCCGGCGGCCGCAGTGCTTTGCATGCCCGGAACATCGTGTTTGCGCCTGCCGTCATGCGGCATGGGTCAGCGCGGGCCGGCCGGCATCATAGGCGGGCAGCGCGCTGGCCAGCGCCGCGCGATAACGCTCGACCGAGGCTGCCTTCACATGGCCGAAACCGCGCACCTGTGCCGCCAGCGCCGCAATCTCGACCGCCTGCGGCAGGCGCTCCGCATCCAGCTTTTCCAGCAGGTGCTGCGCCAGTTCGCGATACTCGCCGACCAGCCGGCGCTCCATCTGCCGCTCGCTGGTCCAGCCGAACGGATCGAACCGGGTACCGCGCAGGCCCTTCAGCCGGGCCAGCAGGCTGAACGCCGGCAGCATCCATGCGCCGCACTCGGCCTTGACCGGGTTGCCGTTCGCATCGCGCTTCGAGAACAGCGGCGGCGCGAGATTGAATTTCAGCTTCAGCTCGCCATCGAACTGCTGCTTCAGCTTGTCGGTGAACGAGGGATCGCTGTACAGGCGCGCGACTTCATACTCGTCCTTGTAAGCCATCAGGCGAAACAGGGAATTCGCTACCGCGCGCGCGAGCCGATCGCCCTTGCCAAGTGCTGCCTCGGCCTGCCGCACCCGCTCGACCAGCGTCTCGTACTGGTTTGCATAGGCGGCGTCCTGATAGGCCGTCAGGAAATCGACATGGCGACGCATCAGCGCCGGCAGCGATTCCGGCAGCGACACCAGCACCGGCCGCGCCGGCGTGGCCGCGCGCTCGACCGCCTGCAGGTCGACTGCGGCGCGCCGTCCCCAGCGGAACGCGCGCTGGTTGGCATCGACGGCCACACCATTGAGTTCGATCGCACGCATCAGCGCCGCTTCCGACAACGGCAGCAGGCCCTTCTGGAATGCAAAGCCCAACATGAACAGGTTGGTTGCAATCGAATCGCCCATCAGCCCGGTGGCCAGGCGCGTGGCATCCACATAATCGGCACGACCGCCGACCGACGCGTCGATCAGGGCCTTTACCTCGTCGGCCGGATACTGCCAGTCCGGCTGGCGCGCGAAATGCCCGGTTGGCTGCTGGTGGGTATTGATGACGGCATGCGTGCGGTCGGCTCGCATTTTGGCGATGGCGTCGTGCGCGCCGGCAGTCAGCATGTCGCAGCCCAGCACCAGGTCGGCCTCGCCGGTGGCAATGCGCTGCGCACGAATCGCCTGCGGCGCTGCGGCGATCCGCACATGCGAGGTCACCGAGCCGTTCTTCTGCGACATGCCGGTCATGTCGAGCACCGACACGCCTTTGCCTTCGAGGTGGCCGGCCATGCCGAGCAGCGCGCCGATGGTGATCACGCCGGTGCCGCCGATGCCGTTGATCAGGATGTTGTAAGGCTGGTCGCAACGCGCCGCGACCGGCTCGGGCAGTGCGCCGAATCCGGCATCCGCCTGCCGGTCGACCTTCGCCCTGCGCGGCGTGCCGCCGGTCACCGTGACGAAGCTCGGGCAGAAGCCCTTCACGCAGGAGTAATCCTTGTTGCACGACGACTGGTCGATCACGCGCTTGCGTCCCAGCGGCGTCTCCAGCGGCAGGATGGATGTGCAGTTGGATTGCGCTCCGCAATCACCGCAGCCTTCGCAGACCGCGTCATTGATGAACAGTCGCTGTGGCGGCTCGGCGAACTCGCCTTTCTTGCGCCGGCGGCGCTTCTCGGCTGCGCAGACCTGGTCGTAGATCAGAACCGATACGCCCTTCACTTCGCGCAGTTCGCGCTGCACCGCATCCATGTCCTTGCGGTCATGCAGCGTCACCCGCTCCGGCAACGCGGAACGATCGTCGTAGCGCGACAGGTCTTCGGTCACCAGCGCGATCCGCTGCACGCCCTCGGCCGCCATCTGCTGCGCGATCTGCCGTACCGAGATCGTGCCGTCCACCGGCTGCCCGCCGGTCATGGCGACCGCGTCGTTGTAGAGGATCTTGTAGGTCATGTTGACCCGGGCGGCGACTGCGGCACGGATGGCGAGATAGCCCGAATGGAAATAGGTGCCGTCGCCGAGGTTCTGGAACACATGCGGCAGCTGCGAGAAGGCGGCCTGGCCGATCCAGGGCGCGCCCTCGCCGCCCATGTGGGTGGTCAGCTTGTTGAATTCCGGGTAGATCGCGGTCGCCATCACATGGCAGCCGATGCCGGCCAGTGCGAGGCTGCCTTCGGGAACCTTGGTGGACGTATTGTGCGGACAGCCGGAGCAGTAGTAGGCCGGGCGCGGCGGGGTCGTGACTGCCCTCGTCAGCACCTGCTCCTTCGCCTCGAGGAAAGCAAGGCGGGCTTTGATCAGGTCGCTGGTATGGAAGCGCGCGATGCGCGCTGCAATCACGCGCGCGATCTGCGCGACGGAAAAATCGGCCTTCGAGGTCAGCAGCCAGTCGCCGCGCGGCGCCACCCACTCGCCCTTTTCATCAAATTTGCCGATCACGCGCGGACGCACGTCCTCGCGCCAGTTGTACAGCTGTTCCTTCAGCTGGTATTCGACGATCTGCCGCTTTTCCTCGACGACCAGGATCTCGTCCAGCCCCTGCGAGAACTCGCGGATGCCGTCTGGCTCCAGCGGCCACGGCATCGCCACCTTGTACAGGCGGATACCGATATCGGCTGCGCGCTGCTCGTCGATGCCGAGCTCCTCGAGCGCCTCCAGCACGTCGAGATAGGATTTGCCGGACGCGATGATGCCGAGTTTTGCGTTCGGGCTGTCGATCATTACGCGGTTCAGCTTGTTCGCGCGCGCATAAGCAATCGCCGCATAGATCTTGTAGTCCTGCATCAGCGCTTCCTGCTTGCGCGCCTGCACGCCCAGCGTGTCCGTCGACAGGCGGGCATTCAGCCCGCCGTCGGGCATCTTCACGTCATCCGGATAAACGATCTGCAAACGGAACGGATCGGCATCGACCGACGCCGTGGATTCCACGGTATCGGCCAGCGCCTTGAAACCGACCGCGCAGCCGGAATAGCGCGACATCGCCCACGCATGCAGGCCGAGGTCCAGGTATTCCTGCACATTGCACGGGTAAAGCATCGGGATCATGCAGGCGGCGAACAAGTGGTCCGACTGGTGCGGCAGGGTCGATGAATACGCGCCGTGATCGTCGCCGGCCACCAGCAG
>JAIXTG010000195.1 GCA_027484285.1 Oxalobacteraceae bacterium
ACGCACTCCGCCCGCATCTCCCGGCAGCTGGAGTTCGTGTACGGCGTACTGCCCGAACTGAAGGAAATGCGTGAGCGGCGCGCACTGCTGCTTTCCGGCGGCCAGCAGAAGCTGGTGGCGCTTGCACGCGCGCTGGCGGTCGGCACGCGGCTGCTGTTGCTGGACGAACCTTTCGAGGGTGTGGCGCCCGCACTGTCGGCCCGCCTGTCCGAAGTGATTGCCGGCCTGCGCGGCAGCGAACTGTCGGTGCTGATCGCCCAGTCCGACCTCAATCACTCAAGGAACCTGCTGGATGCCGAAGTCGCGATCGAGCGCGGCGAAAACCTGAAATGATCCGCTGGCAAGACCACCTGGCGCTGCCCGCCATGCGCAGCGAAACCCATTTCGGACGCACCCTGCGCTGCTTTGCTGCACGACCGGGTTCGCTGCATGCCATGTTCACGCTGGCTGCCGGGCGCGAGCCGGCGCGCGAAGCGATCAGCTTCAACGGCCGTCGCTGGACCTATGCCGAGGCCACGCGCGAGATCGACCGCATCGCCGGCGGGCTGGCCTCTTTCGGCCTGCAGCGCGGTGACCGCGTGGTGCTATTCATCGGCAACTGCCCGGAATTCGTCTTCGTGCTGTTCGCGCTGCAGAAAATCGGCGCGATTGCGGTGCCGGTCGGCACCCGCGAGCAGGGGCCGGGGCTGGCCTTCATCGTCAACCAGTGCGGCGCGACCGGCATCGTGTTCGATGACGCACTGGCCGAACGCATTCCCGACGCCGCCACCGCTACCGGCCTGCGGCTGCGCCTGCCGGTCGGCGAACTGGCAGCGCTGGCGGGTGACGTGCCTGCGGCGCAGGTGCATGAAGACGACTGTGCCTGCATCCTGTACACCTCCGGCACCACCGGCCATCCGAAGGGCGCCATGCTTACGCATTTCAACATTGCGCACTCGGTCATCCATTACCAGCTCGCGCTGAAGCTCGAGGCTGGCGACCGTGCCGCGCTGGCCGTGCCGGCCAGCCATGTGACCGGCCTGGTCGCGCTGATCGCTGCCATCGTGCATGTCGGCGGCACGCTGGTGATCGTGCCGGAGTTCAAGGCGGCCGACTTCGTCGAACTGGCCGCCCGCGAAAAAATCAGTTACTCACTGATGGTGCCGGCGATGTACCAGCTGTGCCTGCTGCAGCCGGCCTTCCGCTCGCTCGACCTGTCCGCATGGCGGGTGGGCGGATACGGCGGCGCGCCGATGCCGGTGCCGACGGTCGAGGCACTGGCGCAGGCGGTGCCGGGCCTGACCCTGGTCAACTGCTACGGCTCGACCGAGACTGCATCGCCGGCGACCATCATGCCGCTGGGTCTGTCCGCAGTGCACAGCGACAGCGTGGGCATTGCGGTGCCCTGCGCCGACATCCGGGTGATTGACGAACATGGCCAGCCGGTCGCGCCCGGCGCAAGCGGCGAGCTGCTGATCGGCGGCCCGATGGTCGTGCCCGGCTACTGGGACAACCCGGAAGCCACGGCGAAGGGGTTCATCGATGGCTGCTGGCGGTCGGGCGACCTCGGCTCGCTGGACGCGCAGGGCCTGGTGCGCATCTTCGACCGCATCAAGGACATGATCAACCGCGGCGGCTTCAAGATCTATTCGGTCGAAGTCGAGAATGTGCTGATGGCGCTGCCCGGCGTGGTCGAGGCCGCCGTGGTCGGCCATCCTTGCGAGGTGCTGGGCGAGCGCGTGCATGCCTATCTGTACGCGCCGCGGGCCGCACTCGATGCCGACGCCGTGCGTTCCCATTGCGCGGCACGGCTGGCGGATTACAAGGTGCCGGAGCAGGTGGTGTTCGTCGACCATCCGCTGCCGCGCAATGCGAACGGCAAGCTGCTCAAGCGCGCATTGCGCAGCTGAGCGACCTCCTGGAGGCGACGATGAAATTCCTGGTCGCACGTCTGAATCACGAAACCAACACCTTTTCGCCGGTGCGCACGCCGCTGGCGGCATTCGAGCCGCGCCACGGCGAGGCGGCCCTGGACGAGCAGCGCAATGCACGTACCGCGATGGGCGCGTTCATCCGGCTGCTGGAGGCGCGCGCGGGCAGCGAGCTGGTCACTCCCCTGTCAGCCACAGCCAATCCGAGCGGAACCGTGGATGGCGATGCCTATGAACAGCTTGCCGCCAGCATTGTCGATGCGCTGACAGACGATATCGATGCGGTGCTGCTCGACCTGCACGGCGCGATGGTGGCCGAGCATGTACCGGATGGCGAGGGCGAACTATTGCGTCGCCTGCGCGAGCGCCGGCCCGCGGTGCCGATTGCGGTGGCGCTCGACCTGCACGGCAATGTCACCGAGGCGATGGTCTCGCACGCCGACATCATCGTCGGTTTCAAGACCTATCCGCATATCGACATGGCAGAGACTGGCGAGCACGCCGGCCGGCTGCTGCTGGACTGGCTGGACGGACAATGCCGCCCGGTGCTGCGCTGGCGGCAGTTGCCCCTGCTGTCGCACACGCTGCGCAGCAACACCAGTGAAGGCGCGATGCAGCGCGCGGTCGATGCCGCACGGGCCATGGAAAAACAGCCGGGTGTGCTGGCGGCCACCGTGATGGCGGGCTTCTCGCTGGCAGATTTCACGGATGCGGGCATGTCGGTGCTGGTGGTCAGCGACGGCGATTCGGCACTCGCGGAGCAGGTCGCCGGCGAACTGGCCGACCGGATCTGGCACGACCGTGACGGCTTCGTCTACCGCAGCGAAGCGCTGGCCGAGTCGCTGCGCCGCGCTGGCGAACTGGCCGCACAGCCGGGCCACGGGCCGGTGCTGCTGCTCGACCATAGCGACAATGTGATGTCCGGCGGCAGCTGCGACACGATGGATGTGCTGGTCGCTGCACTCGATGCCGGGCTGACCGGCATGGCTGCCGGCCCGCTGTGCGATCCGGCGGCGGTTGCGCAGTTGTGGGAGCTGCCGGATGGCGCCTGCGCCGACATCGAACTCGGGAATCGCTGGCCGCTGCGTGCCGGCGACACGCGCCGCCCGCAACGCCTGCGCGGCCATCTGGTGCGCCGGAGCGATGGCCGGTTCACCGTCAGCGGGCCGATCTACACCGGAGCGCAGATAACGATGGGCAGGACCGT
>JAIXTG010000422.1 GCA_027484285.1 Oxalobacteraceae bacterium
AGCACGATTTTGTCCCGCAGGCCGCTGAAACCGAAATCCTCGATGACATCCGCATGCCGCGAGTTGGCAAGATCGAAGAAGAAAAAGTCCTGGCCGTTTCCACCCACGAGGCGATCCCGCCCGGTGCCACCGCCAATAATGTCGTCACCGGCGATCCCGAAAATCGTGTCGTTGCCAGCCCAGCCATAAAGGATTTCATCGATTCCGATGCGATCGAATCCCGTGCCATTTATGACATCGTCTTTTACAAGCAGATACTTCAGCGCGTCGATCGTATTTCCGGTGGCAGAAAATGCGTACAGTTTTTCGGCCGACAGTCCCTTTAAGCCGTTGATGCCGGTAATGGTGTAGACCGTACTCCCGGAATACGCGCCGCCGCTGCCCTGGGAGGCGGGCGCGAAAAATTCGTATTTGGTTACCGATCCCTCCGGCTGCCCCAGCGAATTGTAGGCAAATGTGCCTTCGTATTTCGCACCGAAACCGTTATCGCCCATCAGGGTCACTGACGCGGCATTCGAAACAATCGAGTCGCCAAACCAGACCGGTGTCGAGTAAAGAGTGGCGAGGAAATTACCTGATATGGGCAAATTGCTTACCAGCATGTTGACGATCGCCATTGTTCTCCCCTGTCAGAAACCGATGCGTGTTTGTCATATGGCAACCCACTTTGCCGTATGGACACAGGGAATTAGTTGACAATTATCAACGTTGCAAATCGATCAAACGTCTGTCCCGCATACTAGTAGGTGTGGCTAATCGTCACATGCCCGGGATTTCGTGCCGTTAATCGGCTGCTGGATTCGCCGGTTCTGGAATGACCGTCATGGTGAAAAATGCAAAATGACCTTCAAACGCCCGAGGAAATTCGGCAGCACATATGGAAAGAGCTGGGGCGAGCCAGCCGAGATCGCCACCATGCATGGCGCACACCGGTACTGGCGACCGCAGCGGACAACGGACTGGTGAATGCACGCACCGTCGTGCTGCGCGACGTGGATGCAGCCCTCCGCACACTGGTGGTCTTTACCGACAGCCGGAGTCCCAAGGTTTCAGAAATTGGCAAACAGCAGGCCGGCCTGTTCGTTTTCTGGAGCAGCCGCCTGAGCTGGCAAGTCCGTGCGCGGGTCACCCTGTCAATACAGACCAGCGGACCCGAAGTCGACGCGTACTGGCAGCAGGTCAGCCAGTCGGCCGGGGCGAGAGATTATATGGCGCAGACTGCGCCGGGAACCGTGTGCGCCGGGGCGGCAAACACGGCAGGAGCCGACACCGGCACTCCACATTTCGCCGTGATGAAAGCGCAGGTCACTGAAATGGATTGGCTGGAACTGGGGCGCGGGGGGCACCGGCGTGCGCGAATCCTCGCGGACGGATGGGAATGGCTAATGCCGTAATGCCGACGCGCGCAGGCTTCAGCCCGGACGAAGGATGCCGTCCCTGTCCGACGCGTGCACCTGGTCGAGATCCATCGCAAAACGCCGCAAATAGCGCACGAACAGCCTCATCGGGATGCCGTGCCGGCAGGGCAAGAGGCCCGTGAGGTCCCGGCGCGAACCGAATTCATTGCACAGCAGACCGAGGGCTGACATTAATGAGCGCTCAAATCCGACCCGCCAATTCCCGGGTCAGATCGGCCGCAGGAATCTCCTTGCAGCCGCTGACATTCTGTCCTGCCCACAAGGGAGAAAAATCACTTATGCCCAGGCTTTCTGCTTTGGCCCGTAATGGTGCCGAGGCCCGCGCGGCAAGCGGGAATGCGGGAACCGCGGGGTTCATTGGCCCGCGTTCTCTCATCAGTCGATTAACGATGCCGCGAGCAGGCCTTCCCGAAAACACATTGGTCAGCGCGGTCATCCGCGCGGAATCACTCTTCAGCGCTGCACGATGCACTGCGCTTGTTGTTGCCTCGGGACAAAGCATATATGCAGTCCCTACCTGAACGCCGGCGGCCCCCAGCGCCAGAGCTGCCCGTACACCGTTCGCATCCGCAATTCCCCCGGCTGCAATGACCGGCACCTTCACCGAATGAACTATTTGCGGAAGCAGGGCGAAAGTGCCCATCTGGGTGCTGATGTCGTCGGCAAGAAACATCCCGCGATGCCCGCCTGCTTCATAACCCTGCGCGATGATGGCATCGACTCCCCGGGACTCCAGCCAGAGTGCTTCCTCGAGGGTGGTTGCCGATGAAATGATTCTGGCTCCCGAAGTGCGAAGCTGGTTCATGAGTTCGGCGGATGGCAGTCCAAAATGAAAACTCACCACGGCTGGTTTGTACTCGCAAACCAGGTCGGCCATTTCCTGATTGAATGGCATTCGGGTGGGACCTGAAGAGAAAGCGGCGGGGTCGATACCCAGTTCGGCAGAGTAGTCGGCAAACAAGGCGTTCCACGCCTCTTCTCGTGCGCCATCCGGCACAGGCATTTCGTGGCTGAAGAAATTGAGATTGAAAGGACGCTCGGTTTTGCTGCGGATCACCTCAAGCTCTTTTCGAAGCTCTCCCGGGCTGAACATTGCACAAGGCAGGGAACCTAACCCACCTGCATTTGAAACGGCAATGGCTAGCGCACTGTTCTGGACTCCTGCCATCGGTGCCTGGATAACAGGTAGCTTTATTCCGAACAGGGCTTGTATCGACACGAGGCGGATCCTTTAAGAAGAAGTGTTCTGCGCAGGCACTGCGCTTCTTTGCGTTCTGGCTGGAAGCGATGATTATCATCCGTGATGAACCAAATGGTGCGCCTGATTCTCTGCTTCGCCAGACGAGAGGCAATTGCGGTCTGCCCTATCGACAGACTGGCACGCTAGCCGCCGTAACGACGAAACTGCATCGCAGGATCAACAATTGATGGCGGCCAAGGAAGCAGAACCGATGTTCGGCATTCTTGCTGCTGCGCCCAAAAGACATGAATTCTCGGAGGAAGCATGACCGATACGGAGCTGCTGGAACGCCTGTATGCCGCACTCGACGCCCTTGCCCCGGATGACGATGCGGAATTGCAGGACTTGCTGGAAGAGGCGGGCGAGCACCTTGATGATGCCGTCCCCAGCGCTGACTGGCGTCGCATCGACGAAGAACTGCCCAACCCGGACATCGAGGAATGGGTAGTGGTTTACACGGAAGATGCTGACATCGGGGGGCGCCAGTTCTTCGTATTGCACGCCAGTGAACTGCAGCAGGACAGTCCGAGCGGCGGGGCATCTGCCGAGGCAGAGGCCGCCACGCACTGGATGCCTTTACCCTTTCCTTCCTGACGCCGCGGCGGCATGCGGCCTGGCCTCGGTTGGAGAGCTGCAGCAATAAGGATTTCTAGGGAGCTCAGCGAAATTCTCGACGGAGAGAGGAAGATTCGCCGACCCCCAGCAGGCCGCGGTTAGGCTGGCAAGCCGAAACCTTCGAATCCCCACGCGTAGTCTGCGGGGACTTCGCTTCTCTCAAAAAAAAGCCATTTGCGGGGCCATTGAATTCTGGCGTGACACGGGGGACCGTTTCTCTCCCCTCAGTTATTCATTCCGCTTTTCAGGCGTTCCGCTTATAGATCTAACCCTGGGTGTATCACACCTTGGTTGATCCATCTGTTATTCGTTCATGTACCGCAATCCAGTAGGGGCTTCAACTCAGTCAATAAAGGGATTCAGGAGGATGCGTTGCCCCAAGACTTCTCACTGCTTAGCAGCTGTTTCTATCGTGAAAACCTCGGCGCTCGTCTCGGTGAGCAGATACTGATACTGGAGGTGTTTATGGATGTAGACCCGGGTCAGCCCCCCAAAGTCGGCGTCCCTTTGGCAAATCCTGGGAAATGCTTCGACCGTAGGCTGGGGATCACCAAGCGGTTCGCCACGCAGACACAGAACTGGTCGCCACTGAGCCGTCCTGACCAGTGGCTCCGCAGGCGAGTGACCAGCCTGTACTCCTTCCTGTTGCCTTCTTGCCTGACCCGCTCGATCTCCCTGCCGGACATCCCGAAGTACACCAGCGAGTCCCCATGCCAGATCGTGTAGACATCTGAAGCGACCAAGGGGATCGCAGAGTTCGGCCAGTCGGCGAAGCGGTGTCTCGGGGAGAACTGCAATGGTTGGTCGGCCATGTGAAAGATGGAAGCTACCGTTGACAAGGACGAGACAATTCTAGGCTTAGCGCCCAGAAGCACTCGCAACGCCACTCCTGCCAAGTGGCCTTATGGCTTCCTTGTCAGAGCATCCGGCAACCGGGTCATAAGCTGTTTGAAGGGCTCTTCGCTACCGAGCGCCCTCGAGACAACGAGCGCCCCCTGAATGGCAATTACGGCGTCCCTCGCGCGTTCCTCCGCTGCCTCGGCCGGAATTCCCGCTTCACGGATGACTCTTGCAAGCATGTCGATCCAAGCGGTCACCCCGAGTTTGATTTGCTGTTGAATCACCTGCCCCGGATCACCGAGGCTGAGGGCGGCGATCAGGCAGGACTCTCTACCTTGGCTGTAAAACTGATGCAGCTCCTCGCACATCTCGATCAATCGGCTCTTTGGATCGCCAGTTGCTTGAAGCGGACGCAACACATGCTTTCCCATAATCCCAGCCGCATGGTCAAAGACAGCACTAGCCATTTCATCCTTACCGCCGGGGAACAGGTGGTAAAGGCTATTGCGCTTCATTCCCGTCGCAGCCTCAAGGATTGTGATGGTTGTGCCCTCTTTGCCGTGCTGGCGGAAGGCCTTGGTCAAGCGGTTTAGAACCTCTTCTTTTGGTAGCAGCGGATGGGCCATCGTCAGTCAGTTGAACGCCTTTTAATCAGCAGTCTATCGAAATTCGGAAGTTGACTTCTGGAATTGAGGAGCTTACTCTTTGTTGAACGATCGTTCAAGTAAGCGCTTGGTAACGCAACACCGGAGTTGACCAGCACCTGAGCAAAGTTCTTGTAA
Organism: Oxalobacteraceae bacterium; assembly: GCA_027484285.1. Classification (GTDB taxonomy): domain Bacteria; phylum Pseudomonadota; class Gammaproteobacteria; order Burkholderiales; family Burkholderiaceae_D; genus Pernthalerella. The sequence goes on from JAIXTG010000422.1 coordinate 4,896, forward strand.
GCCGAGAAATACAACCCAAAACAATGGAGATATGCATGCTTTTCCGGAACATCCTTCGACAACCCGCAGCAAAACAGCGGCTCGCTGCAGCCATGTTGGCTCTTGCATCTACAGCAATGCTGGCCGGGCTGCCGGGACAAGCCGAAGCCCAATCCACAATGGGGCAGCGACACCAATTCATGGGCAACCCAAATTGCTCTGACTGGGCAAACATGAACACCACGTCACGGTTCGAGTGGACAACCGTGTTTCTGTCTACCTTGAGCATGGGCCACGAGACCAGCCGCCGAAAGGGACAGCAGAAATACAAGAACCATGAGGGCGTCGACGAGGTCATCACCGCCATCAATGCACATTGCACTGCCAATCCAGCAGCTCAAGCATCGGAGGCAGCAGCGCCCTTTTTAAACCCTTAGTCCGTAACACAGAGATTCTCTCGGTGGGAAGGCACGTTGGGTTTCGTCTTGTGGACGCCCTCTGAACTGAGCGTTTCCCTCAAACGCCTTCCGCGAAATTACCCAAGGGATCGGCAAAAGAAACAGATGCCCAGTGAATCGTTACCGATTTTCTAGACACCCGCGAGCCTCTCGATGAACTGCTGCTCAAACTGTGCTGGTGATATGCCGTTATTGTGGCTGTGTCGGCGTACCGGGTTAGAGAACATCTCGATGTAATCAAACACGTCCTGCCGTGCATCTTCCCGGGTATTGTGGCTCCGTCGTCGAATAAGCTCCCGTTTGAGCAACTGGAAGAAGCTCTAGGCGACCGCATTGTCGTGGCAATTTCCGCGACGGCTCATACTGCCGACGAGGTTATGGGCCTTCAGGAATGATTGCCAATCCTCGCTGGAGAACTGACTACCCTGATCCGAATGAACCAGCACCGGCTGCGTCGGCTTGCGTCGCCAGAGCGCCATCAGCAGGGCCGACAGCACCAACTCCCGTTCGATCCGGCTCTGCATCGACCTGCCGACCACCTGACGGGAGAACAGATCCAACACCACTGCCAGATACAGCCCGCCTTCATGCGTGCGGATGTGGGTAATGTCGGTCACCCACGCCTGATTCGGGTTGGCCACATCGAACTGCCTTGCCAGCCGGTTGGGCGCTACGATCGCAGGTACGCCACTGTAGAGGCCGGGCCGGCGACGATAGCCTGATTGGGAGCGCAGTCCTTCCCTGCGCATCAGTCGATACACCCGCTGCTCCCCACAGGATTCGCCTAGGTCGCGCAGATCAGCATGCACCTTACGATAGCCGTAGATAGCACCGCATTGCAGCCATGCCTGCTTGATCTGACCGACGAGGCGTTGATTCTCCAGGCTTCGGGCTGACGCAGGCTGCTGACGCCACGCGTAGTAGCCACTGGGGTGCACCTTCAGCATCTGGCACAGCATACGTACAGCATGATGCTGTTCATGGTCCCGGATGAATGCGTACTTCACCCGGACTGTTTGGCAAAGTACACGGCGGCCTTTTTTTAAGATGTCACGCTCCTCGGTGACGCGCTTCAATTCTGCTTCGAGTCGCTTGAGCTTGGCTGCCTGATCTTCCTGCGCCAGACGCTTCTCGGCCGGCATCCCGTAGCGCTTGATCCACGGGTACAGGCTCCAGGTCGACAACCCGAGCCGGGCCGCGACCTCCTTGACCGCGAAGCCACGCTCGCTCACCTGCCTGACGGCTTCAATCTTGAATTCTTCCGTGAACTACTTGTTGCTCATGACGCCTCCTGTTGGCCTAAATTTTAGGCGGAGGAGTGTCTAGGGTTTTGGTAGCGACTCAGTTGGAGATACACCTTAAAAATCAAGGCTTTTGACTTCCCTACCAAGCAATTAACAGGATGCCAAAGTGGTTCGCTCGCTGGGACGATCTGGTATAACAGCGGCCTCTTGCAACAACAGGACGATTTAATGAAAAAATTTTTGAGTTGGGTGATTACTTTCCTGTCAGTGGTTTGGGGAATTAATGCACTAGCGCGCCTGTTCTTCGGACTTTCTGGACAGTACAGCTTGACTGGAGGAAGCCCGACTCGCCAAGTAATCATGGGTCTTATCGGGCTGGTATTTGCATGGGGCGGCTGGAAGTTAGGGGCTAAACTTGGTAAGCCAAAGGTTTTGGCTTCAACAGAGGCGACCACTGGCGAAACGAAAACCTCCTAGAGCGACGAGACAGAATCGCGATGGGGTACTGGGGGAGCAGTCAGTTTGGAAGCAATGCCTCGCCCGTTCGAATTTTTCTTCAATTTTTTACTGCGCCCTCCTCCTTCGCTGATGGCACCGTGAAAGGCGAAAAAAACCCCCGCGCACAGCCCGTGGTTTGCCTAGAAAAACGAACAATTTACCCATGCGCACGGGCAGCAGCGATTGCCACGAACGGCCACGAAGTCGGCATATCTGAAGCCTGCCACGGAGGTGGCTCCCATCGAAAGATGCACAGGATGTTTGTGGACGAATGGGAGCGTCAAGGGCGCCCACTCGATCATCCATCAACCGAAGAGAAGCCGAGCGCCGCATGGAGCGTAGTCCGTTTGACAGACGGCCGAGTTTTCCCTTTGCGAGGGAAGCAGCACGGGAGCGTGCGGTTGGGTCTCAAACTATCGGTATTGCATGCACGAATCGACAGCTTTCCGCAGCAAGCCACCACTGGATGAAATTTAAGGATTGGGTGGAAGCGGGAAAGCCTATACAGCCCTTTGCACCCTACAACCGCTCGGCAGGGGCAATCGTAGATGTTCAAACCGGAGAGCAATTCGCCTCCGCCTCCCCATGCGCTAAAAGCGTGGGACTTTCCGATGTCGCCATTTTGAAACAAGCGCGAGGAGAGACCAAGTCGCGGCGCTTCGTGTTCTTGGATGAATGGGTTGAGTCTGGAGGGGAGATACGAACTCACGACAATCCCCGTGCAGTAAAAGAAGTAGTGCGGGTCGACTCTGGCGAGATATTCGCAACAACGTCTGCCGCAGCAGCAGCTTCTATTGAAGGAACAGTGGGTGGTTTATCACTGGCACTCAAGCAAGGAAAGCCCTACCGAGGCGTCGCATTTCGCTACGTTACAGCAGAGGATTCATCAGCCACCGTGGGATAACACCAACAAAAAAGCCCCAACAACGTGGGGCTTTCTTGCTCTATCGGTGTGTGGTTTTACACAACCCACACGCATCTAACTCTTTGAAATTAAATGCGTTATATGTCTTGGCGGAGAGAGGGTCTGCCATTAAACACTTTCCTGCGGTAGCACAGCATGATGAAGTTCTTTGTTTTTACTTAGGTTTTCAGCCGACAGTTGTGCCAATGCATACCATCCGATATCATCAAAGTTCATTATTTTGGGTATGTAAATTGGTATGCCAAAGATCGCGAAAGAATTGTCTGCCCTGGAGGTCAAGCGTCTGGCGCGCGCCGGGTGGCACGCTGTGGGCGGGGTGGCCGGTCTTCTTCTGCAGATAAGGCCTCTTTCGTCAGGTAACTCCACGCCATCGCGGTCTTGGATTCTTCGCTTACGCATAGCGGGTGAGCGGCAAGTGCTCGGTCTGGGCTCTTACCCTCAGGTGTCGCTGGCAGATGCCCGCGATCAGGCACGAAGGCTATCGCTGGAAGCCAAGGGCGGAGTCAACTTGCGGGTCAAGAAGCGAGAGCAGCGCAGTGCGCTACTTGCGGCAGCGGCGCGGAACAAGACCTTCCAACAATGTGCCCAGGCTTATATGGAGGCGCATGCCTCCGATTACACGAGCGACAAGCACCGCAAGCAGTGGGCCTCGACACTGCAGGCCTACGCCTTTCCCATTATTGGCAAGATGCTGGTTGCTGACATCGGTATGAGGCACGTGCTCGATGTACTACTGCAGCCCACCACGCACCGAGACGGAACAACCGGAAAGCTGTGGGAGACGAAAACCGAGACGGCGAAGCGATTGCTCGACAGGATGCGTACAGTGCTCGACTTTGCCACGGTTAACGAATATCGATCCGGCACGAACCCCGCCACCTGGAAAGGCTACCTCGATACGCAACTAGCGTCGCCTCGTGGACTGCAACAGGTGAAACATCAACCGGCAGTACCCTATTCCCAAGCCGCTGACTTCATGGCGAAGCTGCGGAAGAATGAAAGCATCAGCGCCAAGGCACTTCAGTTCTTGATACTTACCGGGGTCCGATCGGGGTCGGTAAGGCTTGCCGAATGGTCTGAGATTGACCTGACAAAAAAGCTCTGGACCATCCCAGCAGAGCACACCAAAGCTCGCCGCGAGCACCGAGTCCCGCTACCACCTCAAGCGATCGCCCTTCTGAAAAATCTGCCGAAGATCGCAGGAAACAACAAAGTCTTTCCAAGCCCGCGCGGCAGAGCATTGTCCGACATGGCATTGAGCCAGCTGATGCGCGGCATGCGTGAACGCGGGGAATTAACTATCGAAGCTGTACCGCATGGCTTTCGCTCGACCTTCCGTGACTGGGCGGCGGAGCAGACGAACTATCCGGATGAGATCCGGCGAGTAGCTTCCGGCCATACCGTAGGCGACGCCGTGAAAGAGGCTTATCAGCGGACTGACCTGCTGGAGAAACGAAGGCATTTAATGAATGACTGGGCGGCCTTTTTAGATTTTCCCTCTGGGGTTAGGTCAGCTTCGACAAAACCACCAAAGCAAGAACATGAGTAATGCAAAGCGAGAACACCTCGTACTGATCGGACCCAGCCGCAAACGAGCGGGACATACGAAACAAGGATTGATCGCATGTCAGATACGCGCGGTGGAACTAACAGAGTCAAGGCAAGGCGGTGGAATCGTTTCGCTTCTTCTACCCAAAAACGACCGCGAAAAAACAAGGCTACGAAACCTCGTAAATCGCGGATACACAGTAGAAACTGTGCCGATTCGCAATCACTCCCGAAAAAAAATCCGGGACGCCGTCAAGTCCCCTGAGTTGGTTGTGGCACTTGCTGAGCTATTTTTGTTGGAGAACGCGTCCAACGATCGAGCTATAAGTGCCTTCAAAGATGAATTTGCAGAATGGGTATGTAAAAAACTGCTTGATCATCGACATAACCGAGTTCGGATGCTTATCAAAAAAGCACATCACGAACTGGTCGACAGCACAAAACCAGGGTGGTGGAAGACGCATCTTCCAAGAAGAAAAAAGTGAGTTAAGCATTTCGCTCATCTGAATCTGTAACTTGCGTGGCACCCCAGCAATCATCAGGAGGTGTCACCATGAAGCAGCAAAACCCCACCGGTTTACTTGTTGCCTTCGACGAACTACCGGACAGTGCATTCGTCCGTTTGCGCCAGTTACTTTCCTCAGCAGTCATTCCCTTCTCGGCCACAACCACTTGGCGACGCGTCCGCGAGGGTACGTTCCCCCAACCCGTCCGAATTTCGCCCCAAATAACCGCTTGGCGCGTAGGTCAAATTCGGGAGTGGCTTCGATGCCCAAGTGAGTTCGTCGTCGACGGTACCGACCTCACCAGGACCACACCGAGAAGCCAAAGAAGGAAGGTGCGCCGTGAAAAGTAACTCGCACCAACTTATGGTAAGGCTCACCCCATCGGGGCGTCGTCTCCCCGATGTCTACCTTCCCGGAAAAATCCGCGATAACTGTTGGCGCCATGAGCTCATCGCCGGACTGCGAGAACACTCATGGGACGACGGTCCACTACGACAAGAGTCGTTTACTTACATCGGACCCTTTTTTGTTGGCTGCGACCACGGGTGTTATCACTCTCCGAGTTCTCACGGCAGTGGATTTGGCTGCTGGCCTGATCGCGACTTATCTCCTGTCGATGTTGCACGGCTCTGCCGCGAGGCGGTTGAACGAGCTGATCTCCTATTTTGCTTTATAGATAGTCCGGATTGTTACGGAACCATTGCCGAGATAGAGCGCGCGCATACGTTAGGAATTCGTGTCGTGATCGCTTTTGCGTCGGGAATTGCCAAATCCAATAGTAATGATTTTTGGTTTATCTGCACACTGGCACACAAGGTTTACTACGACGTCTGCGAATGCAAGCTCCCGATTTTACTGAAACAATCAGTGGGAGAGATCGCATGATAAGGCTCGAACAGATGGTCGAAAGTGGGATGGCGCTGGTCCCAATCCCGCCCGGGGAGAAAAGACCTTGCTCCGAAGGCTGGAACCTGCCGGATAACTGCATCATCGATCCCGCCGGTCTCGGGCAGCTGGCCGGGAAAAATGTCGGGCTCGCTCATGCGTATTCCACACCCACTCCAACCTGCGCGATTGATATTGATAACTTCAAGCATGCGACAGCTTGGCATTCAAGCCACGGCCAAGACCTGAAATCACTTTTGTTTGCGCCCGACGCCGTAGTGATTGCTTCAGGCCGGAGGGGAAGTTTGAAATTGCTGTACCGGCTACCAGCTGGAACCTCTCCGCTGGAGTCGAAAAAAATTGTCGGACCTGACGGTAAGTCAGCGGTTGAATTCCGCTGCGCGACCAAAGATGGGAAAACCGTGCAGGACGTTCTTCCGCCGAGCTTGCATCCGGAGGGGCGCACCTATCAATGGGTCGGCAGCGGCAATCCCTTGCAACTACCTGTCATCCCCCCTGCACTGTTGTCGGTCTGGCTGCTGCTAATCGCTAACGGTAGCCGCGTGGCACTACGCAGCCGAGGCCCGAAGTCCGGACAACGACAGCGGCAAGAAAGTCCAAGGGAAATCGCCAACCTGCGGCACCTCCTCAGCTACATCAGTGCTAACTGTCCGTACGAAGTATGGCGGAACGTGGTGTGGGCCATCCTCAGTACCGGCTGGCTGTGTGCCGAGGAGGTGGCGCAGCAGTGGAGCATGTCCGCACCAACGCGATACAAAGAAGAGGCGTTCTGGACAGTGGCGAATTCGTACGTGCCTGACCATCCTAACCCGATCACATTGGGTACCGCCTTCTACCATGCACGGCAAGGAGGGTGGCATGGCTCACGCTAGTCAACTAAACCCGCTCGCCGCTTTACAGGAGCGGTTTGTCATCTTGGATAGCGTGGGGGAAATCCGGGTAGCGGATCAACACCAAATTGCTGGGCTTCTCACTGGCACAGCAATCGGAGATCTCGCTTTATACAGAAAGCCCGATGGTGAGTTGATGATGCGGCGCTACCTGGAAGCATTGCCAATATCCTGTAACCCGAAACAGGTTATCGCTGATTTTTGGACATCCCCGAAAACCTTGGTCTATACACGTACGGCGTTCACTCCGAAGGCTACGCCAGCCGATGTACTGAATTTCTGGGTCGGTTCGACACTGGTTGCCAAGCCAGGTAACTGGGTGATCTTGCGCGACTATCTTCGCGATGTCATCTGCGATGGGGATGCGGCCTGTTTCGATTACCTGATCCGGTATATGGCTCACATGATTCAATGTCCAGAGGAAAAGCCGGGTGTGATGCCGGTTTTCTTGGGTCGACAAGGCACAGGCAAAGGTATGTACTTTCTCCTTTTGCGGGCGATCTGGCCACGCACCACTCTGCAAGTCGCCGATATCGACCAGGTGATCGGCAAGTTCAACGCCGCGCTGGAGCGTAATTACGTGATTTGCATGGATGAAGCACTGTTTGCGGGTGACAGGAAATCGATGGACCGCCTCAAGTCCATGATTACCGAGGGAGTAATCCGGATCGAACAAAAGTACCAGCCGTCGCGTGAGATCGAGTCAGTCCATCGGCTTTTCGCCGCCAGCAATCACGATCATTTCGGCAACGTTGAACGTGATGATCGCCGGTTTGCATTTTTTCGGGTGTCAGACCGACGCCAGCAGGACAGCGTCTATTTCAGCGCGATTGCAACCGCTATCGCAGACCCCGCAGTCCTCGGGGCACTGGTTTACTACCTCGGTCGTAAAGATCTCAGCTCCTTTGATGTGCGAGCAAAGCCGAGCTCGCAAGAGCACGGAAAGCAAAAACTGATGTCGCTACAGGGGTTCGACCGATATTGGTATGAGGTACTGATTCACGGCAGCCTGAACGGTACCGGTAGCACGGGCGGGGTTGATTTGACGGAATGGGAGGCAGCCGTATTTGTGCCGTCCGCCACCTTGTTGGGGCATTACACCTCTTTCAACAAAAACGCCCAACGGCATCAGACGGTACAGACCCACCACATGCGCGAGGCGTTGGGGAGATTATGCCCGTCGGCGAAGGGTGATCGACAAATCGTAAAGGGCTACGGTGGCTCCAGCGAGAAGCGGGTACGGGGATTTCAACTGCCGAACATCGATGCGGCGCGACAGGAGTTCGCAACTGCGATGGGGGTAAATGTTAACTGGGATTGATGTGGCACCTTGTCCGAGCGGTCAGTCAGGCCAGCGATGGCCGGAAGTGGTGGCCAGCCTTATGCGTGAGTGCATGCGGATTCCCAAGCAATGGCCAGTGTGGCCAGCTATTTTTATAAATTATTGAAGAAAAAATACAAAAGAAGTTTACGAGAAACGCTGGCCACGCTGGCCAAAACCTGCACGCTGATCGCACGCTTATCACCCTTTGCAAGAGGTCAACGAACAATACAAGCGAGACTGAAAGCCGAAGCCCTTAAGCGGGTGATAACGTTAGTCAAAGGAGAATCTATGCCCCTCCCCACCCTGCACATGCACGGCGCGAAACAATGCCGAGCACGATCAAAGCGAACTGGTAACCAATGCCAAAATCCGGCAGCTTTTGGCATGCCCGTCTGCCGGATGCATGGTGCAAGACATCCACATACTACTTTGCGCGGAGAGGCACATCCGGGCTATAAGCACGGTCACGAGACGTTGGAAGCCAAAGCCGTTCGGTCTTCGAAACTGTTCGAGCTCCGTCGGCTGGAGGCACTAATGCACCTCCTCGGGATGACAACTTCCAAAAAATCTCCAGGAAGAAAGCCGAAATGTAACCAACCCGCCCCGTAACCAACCTTGCTTCTGACGTGCAGCCACCCCCAAGCTTCGAGATAAAACAAGAGAATATCTGCCTGCGGATAAGCTCTGTCCGTGAGCGCCACCCATTTCGCATAATGAAATTCTAATTTGAAGTCATTGCCGGAGCGCACCGCTACCTTACACTGGAAGTAGCAACATTTATGCTCAAAATAATAATTAATTTACCGGCGTACAAAAGGTGCAAAGACTCACCGAATACGACATTCGTGCTCGCGTCATCACGCCAGCAATCGAGCGAGCAGGCTGGGACCCGTTAACGCAGATTTTTCACGAATATGGCCTACGCGCCGGGCGAATCAGCGTACGTGGCCGGACTGCGCATCGTGACCAGACCACTATCCTCAACGCTGACTACGCGCTGTTCTTCAAACCTAACATCCCGAGTGCGGCTGTCGAGGCGAAAGACAACAATCACGGCATCGGTGCAGGTATGCCTCAAGCTATGGAATATGCCCGTCTGTTGGGAGTACCCTTTGCATTTTCCAGCAATGCTGACGGCTTCATTTTCCGCGATGAAACGCTGGCCGATGGCGTGCTGGAGAGAGCGATCCCCCTGCACGAGTTTCTTTCGCCGCAGCAGCTGTGGGAGCGCTAATGCGCCTGGAAAGGTTGGACGCCAGATATATGTAGCGTAGCAGAATACGACTATTACCCCGGCAAGACACCACGGTATTACCAGATCAACGCAGTTAACTGAGCCATCGAGGCGATTGCCGCTGGTGAAAAGTGCGTACTGCTGGTTATGGCGACGGACACGGGCAAAATCTTTACTGCCTTCCAAATTATTCATCGCTTGTCGAAGTCGCCTTGGCGCAATGATCCAGCCAGCACCAAACCCAAGCGCATCCTCTTTTTGGCCGACCGCAACATCCTGATTGACCAAACCATGGTCAACGACTTTCGTCCCTGCAAGGGCGCGATGGCCAAACTCAGCCCCAATGCCAAAGGAATCGAAAAGGTCGACTCCCAAGACAAGCTAATAATCGAGGAAGTGGGCTTGGCGATCAATAAGTCCAACAAGCAGGTCAACAAGTCGTACGAGATCTATTTGTCCCTTTATCAAGCCGTAACCGTAAAGCACCCCATGTCCACAAAAATCCTATCTGAGACGATGACGTTGTATTGCCGGCGCTTTGCAAGGTATGAATCGCTCAGCCAGAGTGCGCAAGAACCCGAATTCTTGACCGGGCAGCCGTTCAGTTTGATTGATGTAAATAAGCGCGTCATTGAACTTAGTTTGTCGCCCGAAGGTCATTCCTGCGAAAGCTGCGAACAGGAATACAAGCTTCGGGTGCCTGAAGGTCAGGTATACACATCCGTAAACGACGGCACCGCATCCCCGGTGTGATAGAAGATGCCGGTCCACAGCTTGTCTTCGGTCCAGGTGGTGACCGGACGGTCCGGCTGCGCGAGGTAGCCGAGGCCTGCGAAGGTCTCGTTGCGGTTGCCGCTCGGATCGAAGAAGTAGATCGTCTCGCCGCGCGTGATGCCGTGGCGGGTCGGTGCGACGTCGATCTTCACCTTCTTCTTCGCCATCACGTCGGCTGCCTTCAGCACGTCATGCCATGAATCGAGGAAGAACGACACATGGTGGATGCCAGCCTTCGGGCCGCCGACGAATGCGATGTCATGCGGGGTGTTGGTGCGGGTCAGCCAGGTCGCGGCCTGGATAGCGCCGCCCGGGCCCACGCAGACCTGCTCGACCAGGTAGAAGTCGAGGCACTCTTTCAGGAACTCGGTGTTCTCGGCGACCTTGTTCACGCCGGTCTCCGGGTTCAGTTCGCACATCAGCAGGCAGTGGTCGAGCCAGTGCGCGCCGGCGCCGGTGATGTTGTCCGGCCACGGGTCCGGGTTGGTCGTGCCGACTTCGGTGCCGACATATTCCTTCTGCGCGTACAGGCGCATGTCATGGCCGCTCGGCAGCTTGAACTGCAGCATGCGGCCGGTCGCCGGCAGCGTGCCTTCGGCCAGGTCGGTCGTCTTGATGCCGTAGGCTTCGATGCGCTTCTTGAACTCCACGAGGTCGCTGTCCTTCTCGCACTTGTAAGCCACGTGATTCAGGCCGGCCTGGTCGGATTTCGTCAGAATGATCGAGTAGCGGTCCCATTCGTCCCAGCACTTCAGGTAGACGTTGCCCGACTTGTCTTCCATCGTGACCTTCATGCCGAGCACTTCAGTGTAGTGCTTGACTGCTGCCGCCATGTCCATCACCTTGAGGCTGACATGGCCGATTCGCATCACGCCCATTTTCTCTTCTCCTTCATTTATTGACTTCCGCAGGTGGGGCGGCCTGCTTCTCGAACCCCTTGGTGAACGGTTTCACGAACTTGCCTGCGACTACGGGCGCCACCTTGATAGCTCCTCAAATCTGACAGTCGGACTTAGTCAGGTCCAGGTCTCGGCTGCCAATTCGGTTGCGATCATGTCTGCCAGATCTCGTTGCCATGGCGCTCTGAGATCGAAGCGACTGATAATCCATAAATCTTCTTCTAGGTCTGGCTGCGCGCCGGCGACGGGTTGCAAAGTCGGATACAGCCGTGCGAACAACTCGGGCATCACCGCAACGCCCTGCCCCATCTCGCAGAGTTTTGCCAGAACGAGGTAACTGTCTGAACACGTAATTACATCGAAATTGGAGAAATTGATCTCGCTGTGCCGGAAATTATGGTCGCTCTGTGAAAACCTCAGATTCATCGCCAATTGCTTGTGACGTACTTGCCCGTCCAGCAAGCCTGATACAGCGACCCTATCGAGGTAGGCTTTGCTGGCATACGCGTTAAAACGCACACTGCCTAATTTGCGAATTCGAAGCGAACTCATGCTTTGCATCGGGCGAGCGAGACGAATGGCGATGTCTACCTGTTCTTTTTCCAGGTCGACGAAGTGATTCTCCGTGGTGATGTTCAGGACGATGCCCGGGTGCTTGTCGCGGAATTGATTAAAGACGGGGACAAAGCGTATCGCCAATGCATCCAATATGGTCAGACGGACGATGCCCGAGTTAGTCTGCCTACTTCTCGAAAAGGCACGCGCCGCCTCTTCCATCCGAAGCGCCGCCTCTACCAGCGCCTGCTGATCCGACGCGACTTTCCATCCCTGCTCGGTGCGTACAAACAGAGTGCGCCCCATATGTTGCTCAAGCGTACGAATGCGCCTTCTGAGCGTGGAATCATCGATGCCTTCGAATTCCGACGCGATGCCGTAGTCGCCTCGCCTCTCAAGAGCGAGGAACGCGCGGATCAAATCCCATTGATTGATCGATGCGTCATCGTCCTGCGTCATTGTTGAGACTCCTTTTTGGCCACAAACTGCAACGGTGCATCAGGGAAAACGAACTGCTATCGCATCGCCGGTCGCATAGGTGCGGCAGGCCAGCAGCCATCCACTAGCTTCATCGTCCTCGTCGAGTACGGAGTTGCTGAGCCGCTCGACGTTTCCGTGTTCCAGGCGACACATGCAGGACGCGCATTCGCCCACCTTGCACGCATGGGGTACGGTCAGCTTCCCATGGATCATGGCAGCCAGTAAGGTTTCCTTTGGACGAACGCTTAGCTGATGGGTTTTTCCCTTCAGGGTCACGGTCAGAGTGGATACGGATCCTCCTTCCTCCACCGCCTGATCCGGGGCTTGCGCGAATTCTTCGCAATAGAGCTGCGCGGGATCGTGCCCTGCGTTGACCAGCGATTGCCGGACCAGTCGCATAAAGGGATCCGGGCCGCATAAATAAGTATCGGTCAGCCCGGCGTCTGCAGCGAACGCGATAATGTCCGCTTCGGAGGGGCGGCCGTCGATTTCGTCGTTCCAGAATCTTATCTGCAGCTTGCCTTCGAACTGCGCTTTTAGCTCAGCAAGCTCGGAGGACAACATCATCGTTTCCGCATTTCGGTTCGCGTAGAACAGCACGACCGCAGGCGCTCCACTTTGCAGTGCCTGGCGCGCGAGCGAGAAGATCGGTGCGATACCGCTGCCGCCAGCAAATAGCAGCAGCGGCTCGCCGGGATGGCGCAGAACGAAGCTGCCGGCTGGCGGGAAGACGCTGAGCACATCATCGGCACGAACATGGTCACAAATCCAGTTCGACACCAGCCCGCTCTGTACCCGGCGAACGAGTACGCTAATGCATTCCTGCATCGGGTCGCTGGTGATTGAGTAGCAGCGCCACTGCCGGTCATTCTCTGGCCCGCCTTCGACCGTCAGGTATTGCCCAGGCTTGAAGCCGAATTGCGTGCGCAGGGCATCGCCTGGCGCAAAGCTGACCAGAACGGCATCGCTTCCTTGCGGTACGACCTCAGTGATCTTCAGCAGATGAGCTTGTTTCATTACCCGCGCCTCACAGAAAGAAGGAGTTATTACCTTGCGGGTAGTCGCCGTCGAGCAGGTTAATCTGCTTGAGGACGATTTTCAGTTGGCCCGCCTCGCGCCGGAAAACAAATCCGTTCCAGCCGCCGAGCGTGCGGCAGTGACCGGCGCGCGATTCGGCAATCAGGAAATTGCAGCGTGCCCGCCATTCGTCATCGCGACCCGGTGTTACCCAGATTTCAAGGCCGCTGAAAAGCCGGGACGTACGTGAATTGGGTAGCTGCGAAAATGCCAGTCCCGTGCGGAGTCGCGAGACCCTGTCCAGCAAGCGGCGCCGGTCGTGGAATTCAAGTGATATGGACTTGCGCAGATCCGGTGCGGGCTGGCCGGGCGGAATCCAGTATGCACATTCGACAGCCATGAGCTCAAGCCATGGCTCGAAGGCTTGTTGATCCAGCAATCTCGATTCCAGGGTAATCAGGTGCGTCAACTCGCTCGCGATCGCAGGATCGGCCTGCCGACGGGCTTCCGGCAGATTGAAGTCTGCCGAGCATTCACAGAGCCAGTCATAAAAGTCATTATCGACGTAGGCGGAGGAGGGTTGATAACGTTCCGAAGCTTCTTGGGTTGCAGTTTGATTCATGCCGGCACCTTGGATTTATCGACGATCAGAGTAGGGTTGGACTTCATAAGCTGTTTCCATTGCGTGTAGTACGCGCGCATATGCAGCTCTGACGTCACGGGACCGACCACCAGACCATCGTCACTTTCGATATCTTTGCCTGTTTCGCTATGGCGGCTGATATCAATCCATTCGTCTTCTGGGCTGATCGCGATACCCCGATGGCATTCCTCGAAATTCGTCGCATCATCCATCTCTCCCATGACCGGGAAATCTTCCTGAGTACGCATGCGTATGGTGTTGAGTTCAGCGTCGGCATCCTTGCGACGCGTTGCGTACCAGTGCATCGTTGTGGCAGCAGCGCACATTGGTTGGATGACTTGTATCTGATTACCGATCAACAGCAGGTTCGGGAAGATGTTCAGGTTCATTCCTGCTCCGACCGCATTTTCCAGCGTGGACTGGATGTCGTTCGGTGCAACGCTATCCTTCACATGTTTCTCGAAATTTTCGCGGCCCGGCTGCGGTCTCTGCTGCTCCCACGCATTGTCGCGGAACATGTCCGGCCGCTGGTCGATAACGGTATGGCCATTGCCCAGCGAGTAGAGTGACATGCCGGATCGATCTGCATCGGCGAAATACGACATGTCGCCGCCGCCATAGCGTTCGTTCGTCATCATCAATAGCGACTGGTGAGAAAACGGCACGTGATATCCGTCACCGGCATTGTCATAGACCATTTTCCAGTTGCACTCGAGTTGGAAGCGTTGTGCCCCTGCTACCTGAATATTTTCCGCGCCACCCTGATGGTCGATCCATTCGTCCATGAAGCGGCGCGCACCGGCAAGGTGTTCCTCGAGTGCGGGCGCGCCGGGGTTCAGAGTCGCGAACACGAATCCTTTATATGAAGCAAGCTGCGCCGGCCGCGCGAGATGCAATTCCCTTTTCTTGAAGTCGGGTCCATAAGCAGTTTTACCGGGGATGCCGAATAGCTGACCCTGATTGTCATATTTCCATCCGTGATACGGGCAGGTAAAGCCCGAGCCATTGCCCTGATGTTCACGGCAGACGGTCGCGCCGCGGTGCGAGCAACGATTGGCAAACAGATTGACCTCCCCATTATCGTCGCGAGTGGCGATGAATTCCCGGCTTCCCATCCATACCTTTCGAAAATCGCCGACATTGGGTATTTCGCTTTCATGCAGCATGTATACCCAAGTCGCGGCAAAAATATGGCTCATCTCTTGCGTGAAGATGCTGTCACTGGTGTAGATGCTCGAGTGAACGCGGTAGTCCTGTACGAGCCAGTCCCAATCCGTATCGATGGGTTTGATATTGATGACTTTATTCATTGTCTGATTCAAGTTGGTTTGACAGAGTCTGTATGAATGTGGGTTCAAAGCCGGCCTTGCTCTAGCAGCCGGCGTGCCAGAGCAATCAGCGGCGCGCGATAGACCGGAAGCTTTGCCTCCTGCATCACGGATTGCCAGCTTTGTTCGTCGAACAGAGGTCGATGTAGCGGCATGAAGGATTCCTGCAGCAGTTGGCCGTCGATTTCCGGATGGCCCTGTATAGCGAGGAAGCGGTCATCAGTAAGGAAGACTTCATACGGAATCGTTTTCGAAGCCGCCAGCACCGTGCTGCCGGGGGGGAGGCGATTCACGCATTCGCCGTGGCTTTCAACGATCATGCAAGTCGACCCTGCAGCCAGTTCGGGAAAGCGCGCGGCATTCGCTGACCACACCAAGTTTTCTACGCCAAGACGAAAGCGCTGATCAGGGTTGCGCCCGACTTCGCCGCCGAAAGCTGCCGCAAGCGCTTGGGCCCCGAAGCAGATGCCTACAATCGGCGCAGTGGTGCTTGTTTTTATCGTGCGCAGGAATTCCAGCAGCTGAGATACAAAATGAGTTTTCACATCATCGACTACCGACTTTTCGCTGCCGCTGATGATGAAGCCATCGTACGACTGGACCTTGCTGATCAGTTCGGGATCCAAGGGCGTCAGGATGTCCCATACTTCAGAGTCGTGCCGAAATTCCTCGACCATTAGCTCGCGATAGTCAAGGTTGTTATTTTCCGAGCACCAGACAAGTGCATACCGTTTCATTTGGATTCCATTGGATGCGCGCTGCCCGATCGGCAGCGCGCAATTGGGGTTTACATCAGCTCGAAATATTCGCGATGCTCCCAGTCGGTCACATCGCCCTCCTGCATGTCGACTTTTCCTTCGGCGGCCTCGAATCTCTGCCATTCGCTGCGCCGGATGTGCAGCCAGTAGTTGATGAACTGTTCGCCGAACGCTTCACGGAACATCGTTGATGGCTCCAGCGCATCCAGCGCCGAACGTAAGTCCGTGGGCAGCATCTGCACGTCGGCAGCGTAGGGCGACTCTTGCAGTGGTCCGGGATCGAGACGGCGCCGGATACCATCGAGGCCCGCGAAAACTTGCGACGCGAGGTAGAGGTAAGGATTCGCCGCCGGCTCCCCGACGCGGTTTTCGACTCGACTTGCCGAATCTTCCGGTGCCGAGATGACGCGTGCCATCGCGGCGCGATTGTCCATTGCCCAGGTGACGCGGTCAGGGGCGAGCGAATACGGACGGCGGCGACGGTAGCCGTTGATAGTGGGCGTCGTGAAGCTGGAAGCTGCGCTGGCATGCTCAAGCAAGCCGCCAACATATGCACGACCGAGATCCGATAGTGGCTGGCCTTCACTGGGGATGAACAAGTTTTGCCCGGATTTCAGATCAACCAGCGATTGGTGCAGGTGCCAACCCGACGCGTAAAAGCCCTGTATCTTTGGCTTGCACATGAAGCTCGCGAGATAGCCGTTGCGTCTGCAGATCTGCTTGACGGCATTGCGGAACAAGACCATGGTGTCGGCGACATCCAGTCCGCGCATCACATCGAAGGTGGTTTCCATCTGACTGGGCGCCCATTCGTCCTCGATGCTTCGCAGCGGCATACCAAGTGTCAACAGGTGGCGACGAATTTCGGCAACGATAGGCTCCACCTCGTCGAGATGGTTTTCCAATAAGTAGGAGTAGCCTTTTGCAACCGGCATTACTTTCGGCGGCGCGGCCGGCGTTCCGGGGGCACCGATCGTCTCGGGTTCAAGGCAGGGGTCAATGATGCGCGTCAGGTACCACTCGACCTCCAGTCCGGCCATGAAGTCGTAGCCTGCCTTGTTCATCTCTGCGAGTGCTTTTTTCAGCAACGCACGCGGGCTAAGCGGGAAGGGGCGGCCGCTGCGCATGTAAAGGTCGGCCAGCATCCAGCCTGTCTTGTCGGCCCAAGGCAGGATCCGGAATGTTGTCGGGTCGGGCACCATCACAACGTTCGGACTGCCTGATAGCTCGGAATCACCGAAGCCGCCACCGGGCTGGAATGGGTTGAAGACGATCGCGCTGGCGGTATCGAAAAAGAACGGTGCCATCGTGATTTCCGATCCACTCGAAAAAGCGGACTTCAATGCGCTTACCGACAGCATTTTTCCGCGCAGTAGGCCATATTGATCCGGCCACGAAAGCCTGATCATTTGTATGCCTTCTTTTTCAATCCGCGACAGGCATTCTTCTGCAGCCGCCTTTTGCTCGGCAGACCATAGGTCGTGATGTTCTATGAATTTTCTGGACATTGTCTAGCTCCGTAGTTTTAATAATTGCAACGGCACAACCCTGGCCCGCACAGCCGGACAGCGCAGATGGCGATGGCGATTTGTGTATATCGCATGTTCATCATCGCAATGAAGGCGGGAAGGAGGAAGGCAGATTTGCGATTTCAATTCGCGCCTCCGCATTTGAATTTCTGCCGCCATTAGGACAGCCGACAGCGGTCTCCGAAGTTGGGACGGGCCGGCCATGGAGCTGACTGAAGAATGCGGCCAAGATTCTCAGAAAAATGGGATGCTGTATTGCTTCGAGGCGAAGGCTGACAAATGCAGTGACATTCGCCACGCTCGCTCCGGTACCACGCTAGCACTGGCCCTCGGAGCCAATCCGAGGAATTTTCGGTGGGATCCGGCACCATGAGTGCAACCGCCGTGTGCGCAACCGAACTAACGATGCATGGCTCGCGATCGATACTGAAACAGCCCAATTGAATAGGCCGCTGCAGTTGTTACATCAGACGCTGGAATGAACAAGAGCTTGGAATCCAGGCCCTTGATTTTTTCTGGTAGGTCTTGCGGTGCTCGAACCTGTGACAAACAGATTAAAAGCAATGCATCGTCCTGCGTTAAATCGTAGTGCCGCTTTGCTAAGGCACAAAATCTGTCAGTAAACTAGCAGTTGGCAACCAAGACCGACTTTTCCGGAATTACCTTTCATTTGAGCTGAATATGGTTCAAGGTCCTGCTGGAGGGACCCAAATAAATTTTGGGGGGTGGGGGTATGGTGGGGGTCTGTCGGATTAATAAAGGCTACCAACCGATCGACGGCGCAGTAAGAAGAACTAGCGCACTATTGCGCCGTCACGCTTACCGCGTGACGCCGTTGCTTACTTGTGGAATTCAAGCGCCGTTACTTTGGATATGCTTTTGGGTATGTATAAACAAAAAACGCGCCAAAAGGCGCGTTTCTATTAACATCTTGGCGGAGAGAGCGATCTTCGAATGCTCCCTACCTGCCCTGTGTTAGCGCGCATTTGCACTGAACATCGCGGCTCGTTGCCCGCAACGTTACCCGCAGACGGTACCCCTACTCAAGTGATGCGGCCGCTGGCAGCGCACCCCTTGCCCGTCGCATTTCGGGACAGCTAGCCAGACCCCGATCCAGGCCAGCAATCCAGCAGCAACGGGACGGCCGAAAGGGTAAAGGCTGGAAGTCCCTTCGCGCCCCTCGTCCCCCAAGTCCTGTTACTGCTTCGGTCCCTCGCCCAGCCGGCGGCCAAGGCCGACGGCATAAGGCGCTGCGCGCGCGGCGAGCATCGGGTCATCCGACGCCTCAACTCCCTTGGGCAGAACTGTCGGAACGAATGTGATGTTCAGACAAGGGCCGCTGGCATCGTCAGCAACGGAGACTACTTTGAGTGTGCCGAGCGTTACCTTGCGCCGACCTTCGGGCAGCGGCACCGTGGCGCTATTCAGCCGGTCGCCCGGCTCTGCCAGCTCGAGATTGAAATTGAATTCCACCTTGCCATCCTTGACGCGCTGACGCAGGTCGTCGAAGAGGAAGCTCGATCCCTTGGCTTTC
>JAIXTG010000060.1 GCA_027484285.1 Oxalobacteraceae bacterium
CTGGTCGGCGATACCCTGATCATCTCGATCGCCGAAAAGACCAGCGCCGGCAAGAATGTCGCCAGCTCGTCGAGCAAGGACGGCAAGGTCGGCGTGACCGTGCCGGGGCCGTACCTCGGGCTGGGCGTCGAGGCCTCGCAGGAGCTGAGCAATGCCGAGAAGGCGGCCGCGAATGCCGCCAACAACTTCACCGGCACCGTCACCGCTACCGTCTCCGAGGTGCTGCCGAACGGCCACCTGCGGGTGCGCGGCGAGAAGCAGGTGGCGTTCGACAGGGGAACCGAATTCATCCGCTTCTCCGGCGTCGTGAACCCGACCACCATCAGCGCCGCAAACACCGTGCCGTCAACCTCGGTAGCCGACATGCGGGTGGAGTACCGCACCAATACCAATTACGACCGCGCGGCAGTGCAGTCGGCGCTGGCGCGCTTCTTCTTCAGCATCCTGCCGCTGTGACGAACCTGCGCCTGTTCCTCGTCCTGCTGGCCGCGCTGGTGCTGCTGCCGGCCGCGCATGCCGAGCGCATCAAGGATCTTGCGACCCTGCAGGGCGTGCGCAACAACCAGCTGTCCGGCTACGGCATCGTGGTCGGCCTCGACGGCACCGGCGACCAGACCATGCAGACGCCGTTCACCGTGCAGAGCATTGCCTCGATGCTGTCGCAGATGGGCGTGAACCTGCCGCCGGGCCAGACCCTGCAGCTGAAGAACGTGGCGGCCGTGATGGTGACGGCCAACCTGCCGGCATTTGCGCAGCCCGGGCAGGAGATCGATGTCACGGTCTCCTCGATCGGCAATGCGAAAAGCCTGCGCGGCGGCACCCTGCTGATGACGCCGCTGAAAGGTGCGGACAACCGTGTGTATGCGATGGCCCAGGGCAACCTGCTCGTCGGCGGCGCCGGTGCTTCCGCCAACGGCTCATCGAAACAGATCAACCACCTGCTGGCCGGCCGCATCACCAATGGCGCCACCGTCGAGCGCGAGGTGCCGACCGCGCTCGGCAAGGGCGATTTCATCGCGCTGGAGCTGAACAAATCCGACTTCGCGAATGCGGCCCGGATGGTGACTGCCATCAACCGCGCCTTCGGCGACGGCATGGCCTCGGCGCAGAACGGCCGCGTGGTGCGCGTGCGGGCGCCGGTGGAGGACAGCCAGCGGGTCTCGTTCATCGCGGCGCTGGAAGACCTCGATATCAGCACCTCGCGTGCCGCCGCGCGGGTGATCATCAATGCCCGCACCGGTTCGGTGGTGATGAACCAGTCGGTGACACTCGAACCCTGCGCAATCGCGCATGGCAGCCTGTCGGTGGTGATCAGCACGAATCCGGTGATCAGCCAGCCGAATGCATTCGGCCAGGGCCAGACGGTATCCACCCAGCGCAGCGAAGTCGACATCAAGAAAGAGGCGGGTGAACTGGTGCTGCTGCAGGCCGGGGTATCGCTGGCCGATGTGGTGAAAGCGCTGAACGCGGTCGGCGTCACGCCGCAGGACCTGCTGGTGATCCTGCAGGCGATGAAGGCGGCCGGCAGCCTGCGCGCCGACCTGGAGATCATCTGATGGCGATCGCACCCGGCGGCGGCGTGCTCGACGGGCAGGCGCTCGACCGGCTGAAGCAGGCCGCGCGCGACAATTCGCCCGAGGCACTGAAGGCGACCGCCACCCAGTTCGAGGCGATGTTCCTCGACATGGTCATGAAGAGCATGCGCGAGGCGGCGCCGTCCGAAGGCCTGTTCGACAGCGAGCAGGGCCGCATGATGCAGGGCATGCTCGACCAGCAGTATGCGCAGGCGCTGGCGTCGCGCGGCATCGGCCTGGCGGACGTGCTGGTGCGGCAGATGCAGCCGCGCGGCACGCCGGCCGACCCGGCTGCCGCAGTGCCGTTGCCGGCGGCAGCCCCGCTGCCCGCTGCCGCAGCGCCGCAGCCGTCTCCGGCCGCCCGGGCCGACAGCCAGGCCGCGGCCTTCGTCGAGCGCCACCTGTCGCATGCGGAAGCGGCGAGCGCGGCCACCGGCATTCCGGCGAAATTCATGATCGGCCAGGCGGCGCTGGAAACCGGCTGGGGCAAGCGCGAAATCCTGAATGCCGACGGCAGCAATTCATTCAATGTGTTCGGCATCAAGGCCGGGGCCGGCTGGAAAGGGCAGGTCGCCGACGTCCTCACCACCGAGTATGTGGACGGCGTGGCCCGCAAGCAGGTGGAGAAATTCCGCTCCTACGGCTCGTATGACGAGGCGTTTGCCGACTATGCGCGGATGCTGGCCACCAGCCCGCGCTATCGCGATGCGCTGGCATCGGCGCCGGATGCCGGGCGTTTTGCGGAGGCTTTGCAGAAGGCCGGCTATGCCACCGATCCGGCGTATGCGGCAAAGCTCAAGGGTGTGATTGCGAAGGTGTAAAGAGGCGCGAGGGCCGGTATCCGCCGCCGCGCGGCCCGAACCCCCGGCCTCCTGCTAAACAAACCATTCCCGAGGCCGTAACCCTTACCAGGGCAACCAAACGATACCGCCATGACCACCAATATCCTTTCCATCGGCCAGAGCGCACTCGCCGCCGCGCAGGTGGGCCTGGCGACCACGGGCCACAATATTGCCAACTCCGGCACCGCCGGCTACACCCGGCAGGTCGTCACGCAGGGCGCGGTGGCCGGGCAGAACAGCGGCTACGGCTTCGTCGGCAAGGGTACCGAAGTCACCGGCGTCACCCGCGTCTACAACGAATTCCTCAGCACCCAGGTGCTCGGCGCGCAGGTGAACATGAGCGCGCTCGATACCTACTATGCGCAGATCCGTCGCATCGACAACCTGCTGGCCGATGCGTCGGCCGGGGTGTCGCCCGCCCTGCAGGATTTTTTCCGCAGCGTGCAGAATCTCGCCGCACAGCCGAACGACCCGGCATCGCGCCAGTCGCTGCTGTCGTCGTCCGAGTCGCTGGCGTCACGCTTCAACGGGCTGGACGCGCAGCTGGCCGAAATCCGCAGCGGCGTGAACGGCGAGATCGAATCCAGCGTTTCGGCAATCAATGCATATGCCCGCCAGATCGGCCAGCTGAACGACGCCATCGAGAAGGCCACCACCGCCGCCCAGGGCAAGCCGCCGAATGACTTGCTCGACCAGCGCGACCGGCTGGTCCAGGAACTGGGCAAGGAAGTGCGGGTGACGGTGGTCAACCAGGGCAACAGCGCGAATGTCTTCATCGGCAACGGCCAGCCGCTGGTCGTCGGCAGCAAGACTTATTCGCTGGCTGCCACCGGTTCGCCGACGGACAGCACGCGTACCGTGGTGGCTTACCTGTCGCGCGACAAGGCGACCGTGCTGGCCGACGGCGCCTTGCCCGGCGGCCGCCTCGGCGGGCTGTTCGAGTTCCGCTCGCGCACGCTGGATCCGGCGCAGAACGCGCTCGGCCGGGTTGCGATCGGTATGGCGGTGGCCGTAAATGCCCAGCACCGGCTCGGCCAGACGCCGTCGGGCGCCATGGGCGCCGACCTGTTCAGCGTGCCGCAGCCGCTGGCCAGTTCCAGCCGCGACAATGCCGGCACCGGCGTGGCCGCGGCCACCATCGCCGATCCGTCGCAGCTGACCACCAGCGACTACCGGCTGCAGTTCGACGGCACGAATTACAAACTGACCCGCCTTTCCGACAACAATGTCACTACGCTCGCCGGCCTGCCGCAGACGGTCGACGGCTTCACGCTGTCGCTCACCGGAGCCGCGGCCACCGGCGACAGTTTCCTGATCCGCCCGACCGCTGCCGGCGGCAGCCAGCTGAGCGTGCTGCTGAAAGACACCGCGCAGCTGGCGGCGGCGGCGCCGGTGCGGACCGCCGCCATCGCCGCCAATGCCGGTACCGGCACCATCAGCGCCGGCAGTGTGGATGCCAGCTTCGTGCAGTCCGCGATCGCGGCGCCGGTCACGCTGCAGTTTGCGAGCGCCGGCAGCCAGCTGAGCGGCTTTCCGGCGGTGCCGGTCACGGTCACGGCGAACGGCAGCAGCACCACCTATGCGGCCGGTGCGGCGATACCCTTCATCGCCGACGCCAGCTATGCGTTCGGCGGCATGCAGGTCCGGCTGTCCGGCCAGCCGGCCAACGGCGACCGCTTCCGCATCGAAGCCAATACCGGCGGCAGCGGCGACGCACGCAATGCGGCACTGATTGCCGACCTGCAGGGCGCGATGACGCTGGCCGGCGGCACCGCCCATTTTCAGGGAGCGTATGCATCGCTGGTGGCCGACATCGGCAACAAGGCGCGCGAGCTGGAAGTGACCAGCGCCGCCGCCGGCACCTACCACACGCAAGCGGTCGCGGCGCAGCAGGGCGAGTCGGGCGTCAACCTCGATGAAGAGGCGGGCAACCTGCTGCGCTACCAGCAGGCCTACCAGGCAGCCGGCAAGCTGATGCAGACCGCCGGCGAAATGTTCGACATCCTGCTGCAGCTGGGACGCTGAAGCGCCACCACGGAGAAACGCGATGAGGATCAGCACCAATACCTTGTTCAGCGCGGGACAGTCGCGCATCACCGACCTGCAGTCCTCGCTGGTGAAGACGCAGCAGCAGCTGGCCACCGGCCGCAAGATACTGACGCCGGCCGACGACCCGATTGGGGCGTCGCAGGTACTGAACCTCGAGCAGGGGCAGGCAATGAATGCGCAGTTCGCGACCAACCGCATCAATGCCGGCAACGCGCTGCGCGAGCAGGAAGGCACGCTGGCCAGCCTGAACGACCTGGTGCAGGACATCCAGACCCTGCGGGTGCAGGCCGGCAACGGCTCGCTGGACGACACCCAGCGCGGCTACCTGGCCGTCGAGCTGAAAGGCCGCATCGACCAGATGCTGGCACTGGCCAACGGCAAGGACGGCATGGGCAATTACCTGTTTTCCGGTTACCAGGTCGGCACGCCGGCTTACCAGCCGACTGCGACCGGCGCGGTGTTCCAGGGCGACGCCGGGCAGCGCACGCTGCAGGTCGACAGCAGCCGGCGGGTGACGATTTCCGTCAGCGGGCAGCAGCTGTTCGAGGCGATCGATACCGGCACGCCGGCCGCGCCGGGCGTGAAACAGGACGTATTCACCACCCTGCGCAGCTGGGCCGACGCACTGTCGTCGCCGACCACGACCGCGGCCGCGCAGGCCAACCTGACGGCGCGCGGCGACGCGGCCGCCAATGCGCTGGCCACACTGCTCGACCGCACGCTGTCGGCGCGCGCCGCGATCGGTGCGCAACAGAAGGAGATCGACGCGCTCGATGCCGCCGGATCGGCGCGCGACATCTACTACTCGGAAGCGAAATCCACGCTGCAGGACGTCGACTACACGCAGGCCATCAGCCAGTTCAGCCAGCAGCAGACCACGCTCGAGGCGGCGCTGAAGTCCTTCAAGGCGGTGTCTCAGCTATCGCTGTTCTCGCTCATCTGAGCCGGGGTCGCTGCATCGTCGGTGCTGCCGCTGTCGTCATCGGTGGCATCGCCTGCATCGTCCAGCTGGGCCGGGTCAGCCAGCACCGACAGCACGCATTCCCAGTCCTGCCGCACGGCTTCATCCCGCAATTGCGCCTGGTGCCACGCCAGCGTTCCGCCGCGCGCCTCCGGGCCGAACAGTGACGCCAGCGCAGGATGGCCGCTGCCTGCTGCCAGCCCGGCCGGTGTGAAGCCGTCGTCGTTCGGCTGGTGCGGATCGGCACCGTAGGCCAGCAGCAGGCTTGCGAGCTTCAGGCGCAGTGCGATTTCTTCATCGGGACACTGTTCGCCGGGTTCGGGCGCGATGTCGCAGATCGTGTGCAATGGCGTATTTCCATCTTTATCCACCCGATTCGGATCTTCACCGGCCAGCAACAGCAGCTGGACTTTGCCCGCCAGGTGCCAAGTGGAAAAATCCAGCAGGTAATGCAGCGGCGTGATCGATGCATCGAGCCGGTGCAGCGGCGCCGTGCCAAACAGCAGCAGCGCTTCGGCCAGCTCGTCGGCCGTTCCGCTCACCAGCATGGCCCGCAGGAAGAAGGCCGCCTGGCGGTCGTCGAGGCGGGACAGCGAGGCGGTCGACAAGGGCAGCGAATGCTCGAGCCATTCGCCACCATCCAGCTGGTGAACGCGCTCGCCGCTGGTGGTGGCCAGGGTATCGAACAGGACTTCCTTGCACACGGTGCGATCGGCTCGCCATGCGGCTTCCACGGTCCGGGTGCAGGCGGCAAACACGGCCTGCGCATCGAGCGCGTCGAGCTCGTCGCTGCTGCCGTTGACCAGCACCGGTCGCGGGAAGTCGCGCAGCATCGGAATGATCTTTTCCGCATGACAGCAGGACAGCACGATCGGTGCCGGCGCGCGCGGATCATGGGCAGCCGCGGGGTCACGCAGTTCGGTGGAAAGCGTATGTAGCAGGACGATTGCCGGCAGCTGGAAGCTGCCGCGGGCATCGGTCAGCACCAGTTCACCATCCAGCACGATACCGTGGAAGAACAGCAGTGCCGGCTGCCAGGCACTGAATTCACCGGCCGCCTTGCGGGCCCGCACCTGGTTTAGCAGGGCAAGGCCGTTGTCGAAGGGCGTCGCGCCCGGCAGTTCATTTGAAAACAGCGTCCATGCCGGCATTTGCAGGCCGGTCGCGGGATGGGAGAGCGACGCACGATCGAGCGGCGCTGCGCCATCGGTCAGCACCGACAGTGCCGGCGCAGGATGGCGGATGCCGGGCGCCGGCATGACCGGCGCGGCGGCCGACACCGGGGCGGTGCGTGGGAGGACGGGGGAAAAGGCGGACGGAAGGCCGGAGGACCTTGGATACAGGGGAGTCGCGTTCATGGGCAGTATTCGTGGAAGAAAACTATCTGGTGAGTAAATGCCAGATCACTTCGCACGGTCTCCGTTACTGCCGTGCGGCAGACGAATGAGACGGGCATTCAGCGATCGGCCGCCCTCTGTCCCGGCAGCCGCTGGTCGGTTCACTAATTCCGAATATTGGTAAGAAAAATCTGAGCGCACCGAACATCTGCTCACCGGATGTTCGATTAATGGATGTTTGGATCAGCTAAATATCGGGGCCGTCAGGCCCTGCTGCATCGCCCGCAGCAGCGGCTCGGTCAGGTAGGGCAGCACCAGGCTGATCATCACGAAGCCGACGCCCAGCGTGATCGGAAAGCCGATGCCGAACAGGTTCAGCTGCGGCGCCGCCTTGTTCAGGATGCCGAGCGCGAGGTTGGTCACCAGCAGGGCCGCGAGGATGGGCAGCGCCAGCTGCAGGCCGGTCGCGAAAATCGTGCCGCCCATGAGGGCCACCGTGCGGAACGGGCCGGTACCCATCGGCAGCGCGGAAATCGGCAGGGTATGGAAGCTGTCGGCCAGCGCGGCCAGCAGCGCGAGGTGCAGGTTGGAGGAGACGAACACCATCATCGCCAGCCAGCTGAACATCTGGGTGACCGTCGATGCCTGGGTGCGGCTGAGCGGATCGAAGAAGGTGGCGAAGGACAGGCCCATGGTCAGCGCGGCGAGCTCGCCGGCCATTTCGAAGGCGGCGAATACCAGCCGCATCGTGAAGCCGATCGCCAGCCCGATCAGCATCTGCTGCAGCAGCACGACGAAGCCTTCGCCGGAGAACGGCGCCACTGTCGGCAGCGGCGGCAGCCCGGGCGCGATCGCCATCGACAGCAGCAGGCCGAGGCCGACCTTCACCCGTACCGGAATGCTGGCATGGCCGAACAGGGGCGCGATGCTGACCATCGCAAGCACGCGGGCGGCCGGCCACAGCAGCGCGACCATCCAGGCCTCGAGCTGCGCGCTGGTGAAGGCCAGCATGCTAGCCGACCATGCCGGGGATGCCCGTGATCGTGCGCCGCATGAAATCCAGCATCACGGTCATCATCCACGGGCCGGCGATCACCATGATGATGAAAATCCCGACCAGCTTCGGAATGAAAGACAGCGTGGCTTCGTTGATCTGGGTCGCGGCCTGGAAGATGCTGACCACCAGGCCGACCACCAGCGCCACCAGCAGCATCGGGCCAGCCACCATCAGCATGGTTTCCATGGCCAGCCGGCCCTGCGTCATTACGGTTTCGGGCGTCATCATGGCCTCAGGTAACAAAGCTCTGCGCGAGCGAACCGATCAGCAGCGCCCAGCCGTCGACCAGCACGAACAGGATCAATTTGAAGGGCAGCGCCACGATGGCCGGCGACACCATCATCATGCCCAGCGCCATCAGCACGCTGGCGACCACCATGTCGATGATCAGGAAGGGTATGAAGATCGCAAAGCCGATCTGGAACGCGGTTTTCAGTTCGGACGTGATGAAGGCCGGTACCAGCAACCGCAGCGGCACCTGCTCCGGCCCTTCGAGCGCCGGGCTTTTCGACAGCTGCACATACAGCGCGAGGTCGCTGGCGCGGGTTTGTGCCAGCATGAACTGCTTGAGCGGCGCGGCGCCCTGGTCGATCGCCTGGTCCATCGAGATCTTGTTTTCCGTCAGCGGCAGCCAGGCATTGGCATAGACCTTGTCCAGCGTCGGCCCCATCACGAACAGCGACAGGAACAGCGACAGCCCGATGATCACTTGGTTCGGCGGCGCATGCTGGGTGCCGAGCGCCTGCCGCAGCAGCGACAGTACGATCACGATGCGGGTGAAGCTGGTCATCATCAGCAGCGCGGCCGGCAGGAAGCCGAGCGCGGTCATGAACAGCAGCGTCTGCAATGACAGGGTGTAATTCGTGCCGCCGCCCGGCGCCGGGGTGCTGGTAAAGGCAGGCAGGCCGGGCGCGGCCAGCGCGGCCGCCGGCAGCACGGCCGGCAGCACCGGCAGTGCGCAGCGCAGCAGCACGTTCAGGGCGCGCTTCATGGCTTGCGCCTGTCCATCGCCTGTTTCAGCCAGGCGGCAAATTTCGGCAGCTCCTGCACCGGCGCGCGCTGTTCCGGCAGCGGCTGCGGTGCGGTCTTGTCGAGCAGAGTCACGCTGCCGGCCGCCACGCCGAGCACCAGCCACTGTCCGCCCACTTCCACCACCACCACCCGCTCGCGCGTACCGACGGCAGCAGCGCCGAGCACGGTGACTGGTGCCTGGGCCGTCGGCACGATGCCGCGCAGGCGCGACACGCTCCATGCCAGACCGGCGATCAGCGCCAGCACGAACAGCAGTCCCAGCGTGACCTGCATCATCGGTTCAGCTTCCGTATGCGCTCGGACGGCGTGATGATGTCGGTCAGGCGGATGCCGAACTTGTCATTC